>NZ_QICI01000011.1 GCF_004119445.1 Chryseobacterium sp. CH21
ATATAATCATTACGGATCTTATCCTTATTATACTTTAGGAGTATTGCAGGAACGATATAATTGCCATTACCAAAATCGTAACCATCTATTGCAGATTGCTTTAGTAGCCAATGCTGCCCCTCCACTTAGATATATTGTAGCTATATCTAATGTTGTAATAACTCCTTTTTCAATATAATCATTACGGATCTTATCCTTATTATACTTTAGGAGTATTGCAGGAACGATATAATTGCCATTACCAAAATCGTAACCATCTATTGCAGATTGC
>NZ_QICI01000102.1 GCF_004119445.1 Chryseobacterium sp. CH21
GCTAATAGGCTGAAAATAGATGTAATTTAGATGTTTCTAGAATTTGCAAACCTGTAAATTATTAAAGGGTGAGATAAGTATTTTTCCGATCATTAACCCTAAAAAGTTAAATTATTAATCTTCATCCCATTTTTGAGATTCAAAAATATAATCTTTATCTTTATATGAACGAGCTAATAGGCTGAAAATAGATGTAATTTAGATGTTTCTAGAATTTGCAAACCTGTAAATTATTAAAGGGTGAGATAAGTATTTTTCCGATCATTAACCC
>NZ_QICI01000113.1 GCF_004119445.1 Chryseobacterium sp. CH21
CAGCTTCACTATGATGGTATTCCGGACTGCAATTTATACCAGCATTTTGTAGACGGATGGTATTATTACGATAAATATCAGAAGAAAATTCCATTGACAGGACTATATGATTATGGAAAACTGTCATCTCAGGTCTTCAAAGGAGAAATAGCAGGAGTTCCCGTTACCTTATCAGCTTCACTATGATGGTATTCCGGACTGCAATTTATACCAGCATTTTGTAGACGGATGGTATTATTACGATAAATATCAGAAGAAAATTCCATTGACA
>NZ_QICI01000046.1 GCF_004119445.1 Chryseobacterium sp. CH21
CTTAAAAGTGCTTCGGGAATAAATTCTAAAACATCTTTAAGTGATATTTTGTGATCTTTAAAAACTGACATAAACAATTGATTATCAGCAATAAAGATACAAAAAATGAAATAATAAAACAAATTAAATGGCTGATAATCAATTAATTAAAATAATAATATTGAATATCTAAAAACAAAAAGTCGGAAGAAAAAATCTTCCGACCATGACTAGCTATTAAGCTGCTTTTAATTTATCTCATAAAGAATATTGTATTGATTAGCTCAACATTCTTTGTGCTTTCTTCACTCCTTCTACCAGAATATCAATTTCCTCGAAAGTATTATACACTGCAAAACTTGCTCTTACTGTTCCTGCAATATTAAAGAAATTCATAATAGGCTGCGTACAGTGATGTCCTGTTCTTACAGCGATTCCCATCTTATCAAGAATCATCCCTACGTCAGAAGCAATACCTACACCTTCTAAATTAAAGGAAACAACTCCGGTTCTATGAGCTTTTTCACCATAGATCTTAATTCCTTCTAATTCTAAAAGCTGTCTCTGGGCATATTCCAATAAAGCATTTTCGTGATTCTGAATATTGGTATATCCTACTTTATTCATGAAATCAACTGCTGCACCTAAAGCAATATTTCCTCCTACATTGGGCGTTCCAGCTTCATATTTAAATGGAAGACCTGCATAGGTAGTTCCTTCGAAAGAACACGTTGCAATCATCTCTCCTCCTCCATGAAACGGCGGCAAAGCTTCCAGTATTTCACGCTTTCCATATAAAATACCTGTTCCCATCGGAGCATACATTTTATGGCCTGAGAATACAAAGAAATCACAATCCATCTTCTGAACATCAATATTGAAATGCGGAGCAGACTGAGCACCGTCTATTACAACGTAAGCATCAGTATTTTTTCTTGTTTTAGCAATAATCTCCTCAATAGGGTTTACAATTCCCAGCGCATTGGAAACCTGATTAACAGAAACAACCTTTGTCTTTTCGCTTAAAAACTGATCAAAATGATCCATCTGAAGAATCCCGTTTTCATCAATAGGAATCACATGAAGTTTTGCTCCGGTTCTTTCACAAAGCATCTGCCACGGAACAATATTAGAATGGTGCTCCAGATAAGAAATAATGATCTCATCATCTTTCTGCAGTTTCTGTGTTAAAATATAGGCGATGAGGTTCAGTCCTTCTGTTGTTCCTTTTGTAAAAATAACTTCAAAATCATGCTCAGCATTGATGAATTTTTGGATTTTTCTTCTTGAAAGCTCCATTTCTTCTGTTGCCAGCTGGCTTAGGGTATGAATTCCTCTGTGAACATTGGCATTAAGTTCTGTATAATATGCGTGACAGACTTCCAAAACTGAATTTGGTTTTTGGGAGGTAGCTGCATTATCCAGATAAACCAGAGGTTTACCGTTCACTTCTCTGTCCAATATAGAAAACTGGCTTCTTATTTCCTGAATGTCAAACATTTATTTATTTTTTAAATTAAAACGTTCTTATTTAGAACTCTTCAAATTTACGGCTTTTTTTCCGAAAGGAAGTATGAGATAAGAAGTTGATAGTTATCAGCTGATAGAAATATTCGATAGCTTATAGTAGGGATAGTATATGAAGTAAGAATAGTAAAGAGCAAATTGTTGTTTATCTTTATCATACAAAAAAAACCTACCAATAAATTGATAGGTTTTATATTGTTTAAATAAGCAATTCTTATTCTGCTGCAGTTTCTGCTGCTTCAGGAGCTGCTCCTTCTTCAGTTGCAACTTCTTCTTCATCTTCATCATCCATTGCAGCTGCACCACCTTTCATTGCATTTCTAGACATCTTAACAGCAACTACTACTGCATTGTCTGGGTGTACAAAAGAGTAACCTTCTGTTTTGATACCACCGATGTAAAGTTTGTTACCAATTCTTAATGGAGTAACATCTACAACGATTTCGTCAGGTAGGTTAGCAGGGATAGCTTTTACTTTTAGTTTTCTGAAAGACTGACGTAAAACACCACCAGCAACAACACCTTTAGAACGTCCAGTAATTCTTACAGGAACCTCCATGATAACCGGCTTATCGTCAGATAACTGATAGAAGTCGATGTGAAGAATTTTGTCCGTGATTGGGTGAAACTGAATATCCTGAAGAACAGCTGGAATTGTTTTTCCGTCAACTTCAATAGATACCGTGTGTGCTTCAGGAGTGTATACTAATCCTTTGAAAGCTCTCTCTTCAGCAGAGAAGTTCAAAGGTGCTTCACCTCCATAAACAACACAAGGAACTAATTCAGCATCACGTAAAGCTTTTGTAGACTTTTTGCCCACGTTTTCTCTTTTTGTACCTTGAATTGTAATAGATTTCATTTATAAAAAATTTAAAAAATTATTTTGTTTTTAATTTGCAATCTGTTAAAAATCAATTAAATAACAAATTTACTACTAATTGATTTGTGCTCATGAACCATGGTCATAACATCTGCAAATAATGGGGCGCAAGATAGCACTTTTATTTTAGATGACAAATTATTTTTAACAGGAATTGAGTCAGTTACAATAACTTCCAAGAGTTTTGAGTTCTCAATATTCTCGTAAGCCTTACCTGAAAGCACTCCGTGAGTAGCCATAGCTCTTACTGTTTTCGCTCCTTTTTCAATTAAGATGTCTGCTGCTTTACAAAGTGTACCTGCAGTATCAATCATATCATCAATAAGGATTACGTTTTTACCTGTCACATCCCCGATAAGGAACATTTCTTCTACAACGTTTGCTTTCTTTCTTTCCTTGTAAGCAATTACTACTTCAGCACCTAAATGGCCAGCATAGTTTTTCGCTCTTTTTGCACCTCCCATATCTGGAGAAGCAATGGTAAGATTATCAAGATTTAAAGATCTGATATAATCCACAAAAATAGAAGAAGCATACAAATGATCTACCGGAATTTCAAAGAATCCCTGAATCTGGTCAGCATGAAGATCCATTGTCATAATTCTTGTTGCTCCTGCTGCAGTAAGAAGGTTAGCAACTAACTTAGCACCGATCGGCGCTCTTGGTTTGTCTTTTCTGTCCTGTCTGGCAAGTCCGAAGTAAGGAATTACTACGGTAATGCTCTTTGCAGAAGCTCTTTTCGCTGCATCAATCATTAGAAGAAGTTCCAAAAGATTGTCTGCAGGAGGGAATGTAGATCCAATCAGGAAAACTCTCCCTCCTCTTACGGATTCGTCCAATACAGGCTCAAATTCCCCGTCGCTGAACTCCTGAAAGTTGATTTTCCCTAATTCTTTCCCATAATTCTGGGCAATTTTCTCTGCCAAGTCCCTGCTGGTTCTTGTACAAAATAGATAACTTAACTGATCGGCCATTTTTACTTTTTAAAAGATTTTGCAAATTTAAAAAAAACCACAAGATTTACTCCTGTGGCTTCTAAGTTTTTATTTTATCAATTATTAAGGGAATTTAACTCCTGAATATTTGTTCGGATCTACCTGTGGAAGTGTAGACTTATATTTAGCGTTAATAGACTTAATAAATTCATTCGCTACAATCCCGTATCCACGACCTGTAAGGTGAACTCCATCTAATGAGAAAGCCCCTCCTGTTACGAACTTCGCAGTATATTTTACGCCGTCAAATGAAATACCGGATTGTCCGTTCAGTTCCAGCATTTTAGCTCCTGCATCTACAAAAGCCAATCCATAAGAATCAGCAAGTGATTTGATAGAGGCATTATATGCTGTTGTAGCTGTTTGTACATAGCCAGCTTCTGTTTTTGTTAATACATGCTGGTTTTGTAATGGGTAAGAAATACCATAAATATTTACCGGAGCCGGAACTCCTGCCGCAGTACTTCCAATCACAGAACTTGTAGTAAGTAAAATATAATCATCTGCCGTAGCCTGTCTAGCCTGTCCGAAGATCTGCCCAAATGCAGCAGCTGTTGGAGCCCCCAAAGAAGGAGTCAAAGCAGCAGTAAGCTGTGCTGATAAATCTGTAAGAGCAACATCTTTGATCAAAAGCGGACTTGGACCGGATGTAGAAAGTAAATTAATTCTATCTCCTGCCCCAAAAGCAGTAAGCGCCTGTTTCAACGGCCCATACAAGCTTGTATTAAGCGTCGCTAAATTTGAACCTAAAGTTGTAGGCGTCAAAGGATTGTAAGGAACGGTAGTGAAAAAAGGAACGGAAGTAACAGAAGGAATATTAGCAATAACACCTTTTGTTGTCCCTACACTTTTAAGACCATCTAAAACCGCCTTGATAGATCCCGCTACCAGTGCAGGATCTGAAATATCATTAGATTTATAAGTTGTCGGATTTGTATTTCCTGACTGCACTGTAGCAGTAGTATACGTTGTAACACCCCCTGTTGTCTGAGAGTTTGTTCCTCCGTTGGTAGCATATGATAATACATCATTATTTCCTATCCAAAGAGAAAAGAATGTTGCTTTCTGAGCCATAGCATCAGCCAGCACACTTGTTGTAGCAGAAGATGCAAATCTCACAAAATAAGGGTTAGCTGTTCCTGTAGCAAGACCCGCCTGGCTACCATATCCAGGAGCCACCAAATGGAAAGATTTTGCACCAGGCACCCCCATATTATTATAAGAACCTCCACCAGACAGAACATCCAGTGCGGCTGCCGGAGCACTTGGCACCGGACTCAGAGATCCGTTAACTACCTGAAGGTTCAATTTTCCAGGGAATCCCGGAAGATTGTTAAATCCTCCTACATCATTAGGCATCAATGGCAATTTAAAGTCTCCTCCACCTGCAAGTTTCATTTGCCCTGCAATCATATTAGGGTAAGATTCATTTTGACCACTGCTGTACAAAGCTCCGTCACGATATCCCGAAGTAAGTGAATTTCCCAGTGAAATATATTTCGTAAAATCTGCGTCACCTTTTGTTACCTGGATATCTTTCACATCCGTATCGAAATCCGTATTACAGCTTGTAACTGTAAAAAGAAGTGCAGAAACTGCAATTGTCGATATTATAATTTTTTTCATAGTCTTCTAAAATTAAAATGGATTATAAGATAAACCTAGACCTAAGTAGAATGCTGTAGCTTTCGATTGTCCGTAGAAACCTAAGTTAGCATTATCTACATTTCTGTATTGAGGCATTGCATATCCTCCGGCAATATCAACTCCGAATTGTTTCAACTTAATACCTATCCCTCCTGTTACAACATAAGTGTCATATGAAGGTGTTTCCGGAATAAAGTTATTTGTAGTATAAGGTGCTTCATCATAATAAGCCCCCAAACGTCCGTAAATCATATTGGTGAATGCATATTGAGTTCCCAATCTGAATGTTTTGGAGTTTCTGAAGTTTTTAGGACTGGTAAGAATAGTAGGATCTGACGGATTGTTTCCAATAGGAGCATTTTCGAAATCTAAAGTAAGCTTGCTGTATCTTTCCCATCCATGATAGTTAAAGTCTGCAGAAACCTGCCATTTCGGTGTTACTCTATAGGTTAAACCAATGGTATACTCTTCCACCAACGGAAGCGTTGCAGAGAACCCATCCTGTCCCGCAGCATTTAATTTCAACTGGTTATAGATAGATTGAGAAGGGAACTGGAAAGTAGCTGTACCATTTTTAGCCTTCATATCTATTGCTGAACGGTAAGCAATACTTACATCTAATTTCGGATCAGGTCTGAAGTAGAAACCGAAACCATATCCATGTCCGCTTGCTTTTTTATCATTGATATTTACCTGTCCTCCAAATTGTGTTACTGCTTTATCCCAATCTACAACTCCTTTTGCATAGATATAGCTGGCACCAAAAGATACCCAAGGAGCTAGTTTTACAGAAACCATTGGCTGGAAGTAGAAACTTTTCAGTTCTAATTTCTGGACCATTTCTTTACCTTCCCAGTCATTTGGCCACTTAATTGTACTTCCAAAAGGTGTTGTAACACTTAGACCTACGGTAAGCTTTTCTATCGGTCTATAAGTAATTGCGGCATAGAAAGGAGTTCCTACAGGGTTATCTGTCTCTGTACTTTGTAAAGTATTGAAGTTTTGAAAAGTAACCTTGTTACTTGCTGCAAACCCTCCTGCCACTACACTCAGTTTGGAAGGGATAAATGACATACCCGCTGGGTTAAAAAATGTCACACTCGCGTCTTCGGCATGAGCACTAGTATGCGCCATTGCCAATTGTTTTACCCCCTGCAGGGAAACTCTGAAGCCTCCTGCGTAAGATAGAACTCCCGCCAATAAAGCAGTTGATACTAATATTTTTTTCATAGACTATTATTATATAAGCCAAATATAAAATTATTTTGAATACGTCTGTTAATATTTGCCAATATTTTAAACAATATACTAAAAGAAAACTATGTTTAAAATAGTACATTCTGATAAATAAAAGATAAAACAATCATTATTAAAGCCTTAATATTATTTCAACTAAAAACATATTCAAGTGTTTAATTTTAAACAATTGTTTAACTTAAACATGATACCAAGATAAAAACAAGAAGAACAGAGTAAAATAATAATGAATGTTAAATTAAACAGTCATCAACTAAAAGTGTTAAATTAAAAAAAAACAAACCCTCTTCTATTCTCTTTAAAGCACCCATATTCCAGTCTCCGGCCTTTATTCTTGTTTAAAATAAGTAAATGTTTTATCCCGAATTCAGGTTATTTAAGTATTTTAGAATTACATAAAGATAAAAAAACATAAATTTGCAGATTATAAATAATAGAAATATGAGTTGTGGATGCAAAACATCCGGCGATTCTGCACATTCTTGCGGCCCTAAGAAAACCGCAAATGGTTGTGAAAATGTAAATACCTGCGGGAATAGTTATAAATTAAGTGTTTTTGACTGGCTTTCTAACATCAACAATCCGGCACCAAACAGGTGTGATTTTGTAGAAGTTAGGTTTAAAAATGACAGAAAATCGTTTTATAAAAATGTAAACAATATTCCTTTACATATAGGTAGCGTAATTACAGTAGAATCAAGTCCGGGACACGATGTAGGCGTTGTAAGCCTTACGGGAGAATTAGTAAAGATTCAGATGAAAAAGAAAAAGTTTTCTGAAGAATTGGCACTCAAAATATACCGACAAGCCAACCAAAAAGATCTTGAGGTGTGGCAGGAAGCAAGAAAAAAAGAAGATGGCGTAAAGCTGGAAGCAAGAAAAATTGCTCAGAGACTAGGCCTTGAAATGAAAGTTACTGATGTGGAATATCAGGGTGACTCTTCAAAAATCACTTTTTATTATACTGCAGAAAACAGAGTAGACTTCAGACAGCTGATCAAAGATTACGCCGGAGCGTTCCGTACAAAAATCGATATGAAACAGATCGGTTTCAGACAGGAAGCTGCAAAAGTAGGCGGAATTGGGTCTTGCGGACGTGAACTTTGCTGTTCTACATGGCTTACAGATTTCAGATCTGTAAATACCAATGTCGCAAGATATCAGCAGCTGAGTATCAACCCTCAGAAACTGGCAGGACAATGTGGTAAGCTTAAATGCTGTCTTAACTATGAACTAGACAGTTATCTGGATGCACTAAGCCATTTCCCTTCTTCTTCAACCACTTTAGAGACAGAGAAAGGAAAAGCATTCTGTATCAAAATTGATGTTTTCAAAAAGAAAATGTGGTTCGCTTATGTGGACAGTTCTATTGCATGGTATGATTTCGATATTGATCTTGTAAAAAAACTGATTTCAAAGAACAAAAGAGGAGAAAGAATACTCCCTCTTGAAGACCTTAAACAACCGGAACCTTCTGCTCATACGATTGACCTTATCCAGGAAAATAATGTGGATCGTTTCGAAAAGAAAAACAGAAACAACAACAGAAACAGAAACAACAACCAGAATAAGCAGAATAGCAACCCACAAGGACAACAGGGACAGCCACAAGGGCAAAAAAGAAACAGACCTGAAAGGCAAGACAGACCAGACAGATCTGAAAAACCTGAGAATCCTAACGCTAATGCTCAGTCCGGAAATCAGCCAAGACCTCAAAAACAACATCCGCAGCAAAAACCGCAAGCGGAAAAAGCAGAAGGAAATGCTGATGCTGGCAACAAGCCACAAAACAATCCGAATAAGAAGAAATTCAAAAAGAAATATCCTCCAAAAAAAGATAATAATGCATAAAATTTTAGGATTACTGTCACTTATCCTTTTCTTTAGCTGCAACTCTTCCTCAGGAGGAGATGTCATCATGAATTCCGTTGATAACAAATGGAATAAGAAAAGTGAGCAAAAATTTAATCTTGAAATTTCAGATCCGCAGAATCCTAAAAATATTATATTTGTTGTAAGAAATAACAACAGTTATCCTTACAGTAATATAAGGTTTATAGTGAATTTCACCAATCTCCAAAACAAAAAAAAGGAAACAGATACCTTGAATTATATACTGGCAAAACCAAATGGAGAGTGGCTTGGTACAGGGTTTGGTGATACGAAGGAAACTTTGTTTCAGTATAAAGTAAAGTATACATTCCCAACAAAAGGAAAATATGAAATCGGTCTGATACAGGCAATGAGGAATGACAACCTTGTGGGAATTGAGGATATTGGGGTAAAAATAGAAACGGCTAAACCGTAACCATAAATGGAAGAAAACAAAAAAAATGCAGGAAATAAGGGGAAAACATTTCCTCTGCCTCCCAAAAAAAAGAAAGATACCTCCTGGAGAAAATGGGTCTCATTCATTTGGATCGGACTTGTTGCAGTAGTTCTGGGAATTTCAGGACTTTTCTTTGCGGTCTCTCAAGGATTTCTTGGGGAAATGCCTGATGTAAAAGAACTTGAAAATCCAAACATCTTTGTGGCTTCAGAGATTATTTCTTCAGATGGAGTTACTTTGGGTAAATTCGAAAAAGAGAAAACACAACCTATCGTTTATAAGGATCTTCCTCCTTTCCTTATTTATGCCCTTCAGGCTAAAGAAGATGAGCGTTTCAAAGAACATTCAGGAATTGACCTTCAGTCTGTTGCCAGAGCCGTAGTTTTTGGCGGTGGCCGAGGTGGAGGATCTACCATAACCCAGCAGTTGGCTAAATTACTTTTCACAGGGAAAAGAGCGGACAATAAAATTAAAGCTGTTTTTCAAAAGCTTAAAGAATGGGTAGTGGCTGTAAGCCTTGAAAAAAGATATACCAAAGAAGAAATTGTAACCTTATATTTCAATAAGTTTGACTTTTTATACAATGCAAACGGTATTGAAATGGCTTCCAAAATATACTTCAACAAGAAGACATCCGAGCTTACTTTACCCGAAGCGACCATGTTTGTTGCCATGCTTGAAAATCCGGTAAAAAACAACCCGATGAGAAATCCGGAAAGAGCAAAAGCGAGAAGAGATGTTGTTTTGGATCAAATGCTAAAAACAGGTTATATAGATCAGGCTACTTTTGATAAAGCTGCTGCAACACCTATTACATTAGATTATCATCCCATCAAAAATATTAATGATGACTATTCTGCCTATTACAAATTTTATCTGAGAAAAGAGATTGACAAATATCTTGAAGCCAACGAAAAAGAAACCGGCAAAAAGCTGAACCTTTACAAAGACGGGCTAAAAATATATGTTACTCTTGATTCTAAAATGCAGAAATATGCGGAAGACGCCATCAAGGAACATTTAACGGATCTTCAGAAAAGATTTGATGCAGAACAGAGAGGAAGAAAGAACAGACCATTCTATTATCTGAATGACAAACAAATCAATGATGTAATGGTTCAGGCTATGAAAAGAACCGGCCGATACAAACTGTTGAAAGCCGACGGTATGCCTGACGACTCTATCATGATGGAATTCAAGAAACCTATCAAAACTTCACGATTCACATGGAGCGGAGAAGAAGAGATAGAAATGTCCCCTTGGGATTCTATCAGATATCACAAACAGATCGCACAGGCAGGTTTGATGTCTATGGTTCCGGGAACCGGAGAAATCAAAGCCTGGGTAGGAGGTATAGACTGGCAGCACTTCCAATATGACCACATTAAGCAAGGTAAGAGACAGGTAGGATCTACATTCAAACCTTTCGTATATGCAACTGCAATTATGAAACTGGGGATGACTCCTTGTTCAGCAGTTTCTAACGGAACTTATGATCATAACGGATGGCATGTACCGGGAAGAGGCGGAATGCTTACTTTAAAAGATGCATTGGCACACTCTCAAAACCCTGTTGCTGCAAGACTTATTGAAATGACGGGAGTAGATGCTGTAATCCAGACGGCAAGAGATCTGGGAGTAACAGAAGATATTCCAAGAAATAATACCATTGCTTTAGGTTCATCAGACATTACGATTTATGAAATGCTAGGTGCCTACAGTACTTTTGCCAACTATGGTAACTACATCAAGCCAGAAATGATCTGGAGAATTGAAGATGCCAACGGTAGAGTAATTAAAGAAGTAAACGCAGAGCCGAAAGAAGTCATGAACCCAATGTATGCATACACCATGATTGAACTAATGAAAGGGGTAGCACAATTCGGAACCGCTTCCGGAGAACTGGGAAGAAAAGGAATTTCTAAAGCAGTGGAAATTGCTGGTAAAACAGGAACAACTCAGAACAACTCGGATGGATGGTTCATGGGAATCACACCCAAATTAGCAACCGGAGCATGGGTTGGATGGGAAGACAGAGCAACTCACTTCTTTGGTACAGGTGAAGGTCAGGGTGCGAAAATGGCATTACCCATCTGGGCAATCTTCATGAAGAAAGTATGGGCGGATAAAAGTTTAGGAGTAACTCCTGATGATAAATTTATCAAACCTTCAGACTGGAAAGATGGCTGTGCTAATCTTAAAGGCTTAAGCGGAGGGTATGGAGACGACGGAAGTCTTCAGACTATTGATGAGATCAAAAATCCAAGACCTGTAGATCCTTCCCCTAAAAAACCAACAGAAAAGAAAGAGGATAACATTAATGAAAATCTTCATTCCAATGATGAAGTAGATTTCAATAAATAAATTCTCTTTTAGAAATATACAAGACCTTTCAATAATTTGGAAGGTCTTTTCTTTTATAATTAATACCTTTGAACTATGAATATCGAACGCATCAGACAGCCTTTCATCGAAAATTTCCCAGGTGATTTTTCTAACAACCCAATGCAGAGAAATACACCAAAGGTTTTATTTGCCACCACTAAACCCGCCGGTTTTGATAAACCCGAAGTAATTGCTTTTAACGAAGCCTTATCGGAAGAAATAGGATTAGGAAAATTTGAAGATAAAGATCTGGACTTTCTTGTGGGGAACAATCTTCCGGAAAACGTTCAAACTTATGCTACAGCTTACGCAGGACATCAGTTCGGGAACTGGGCAGGCCAGCTTGGGGATGGAAGAGCTATTCTTGCAGGAGAGATTACAAATGATTCCGGGAAAAAAACAGAAATCCAATGGAAAGGAGCCGGAGCTACTCCATACTCCAGACATGCTGATGGAAGAGCCGTATTAAGATCTTCTGTACGGGAATACCTGATGAGTGAAGCCATGTATCATTTAGGGATTCCTACAACAAGAGCATTGAGTCTGGCTTTTACCGGCGAAGATGTAATGCGCGATATTATGTACAGCGGAAATCCACAGCTTGAAAAAGGAGCCGTAGTCATCAGAACAGCTGAAAGCTTTCTACGTTTCGGACATTTTGAGTTAATATCTGCGCAAAGAGAATACAATAGTCTTCAGGAATTGGCAGATTTTACTATTGAAAACTATTATCCGGAAATTACATCATCTGATAGTCAGAGATACAAAGATTTCTTCAAAAATATTTGCATCCGTACTGCAGACTTAATGGTTGAATGGTTTAGAATAGGTTTTGTACATGGCGTTATGAATACAGATAACATGTCTGTTCTGGGATTAACAATTGATTACGGACCTTATTCTATGATGGATGAATACGATTTGAATTTCACTCCCAATACAACAGACCTTCCCGGAAGAAGATATGCTTTCGGAAAACAGGGACAAATTGCCCAATGGAATCTTTGGCAGCTTGCCAATGCCCTTCATCCATTAATTAAAGATGAAAAGTTTTTAGAAGACACTTTAAATAATTTCGGAACCTATTTCTGGGAAGCACATGATCAGATGCTCTGTAAAAAATTCGGGTTTGATCAGCTTCAAAAAGAGGATGAAGATTTTTTCACGAATTGGCAGGGATTAATGCAGGAACTTCAGTTAGACTACACCTTATTTTTCAATCAATTGGAGAAAATAACTCCAGACACCAACCTGAAAGATCATTTTAAAGAGGTTTCCTACATTATTTTTAATAAAGAAATGTTGGAAAAACTAGGTCATTTCATTACTAGCTATCAAAAAAGATTAGATTTAAATTCTATTTCAAAAGAAGATTCAGTAGCGATGATGAAAAAGACAAACCCCAAATTCATTCTTAGAAACTACCTCCTTTATGAATGCATTGAAGAAATCAGTAATGGCAAAAGAGAAATGCTGGAAAAACTTACCAAAGCCTTAGAATCTCCTTATCAGGAAATATATCCTGAGTTTTCTGCTAAAAGACCATCCGGCTATGATGACACCGCAGGATGCTCTACCCTTTCGTGTAGCTCTTAGTAAATTAATAACAAAAATACTTATTAACTAGTATATTTTTAACATATTAAATATTTTTCACTATATTTATAAAAATCTTTAATATGAAAAAATTGTATTTTCTTTAGCATTGGTATCATGCTTCTACAGTCATGCCCAAACGCTACTTTCGGAAAGCTTCGAAGGGACGACATTTCCTCCAACAGGATGGACAAAATCTAACACAAATGCATCAAGAGCATGGGATTTAACAGGTACCGTTTTTTCCGGAACCTCCGCCTCTTCTATTGAACTAAAAACAAGATTTACTATTGCCGGAACGAATTCTGCAACTATTGACTGGATCTCGGGAGCTAATACTGCAAATCTTGTAAGCCCAACTTTTAGCTTGGTGGGAGCCACAAGTCCAATATTCAGCTTCAAAGTAAAAGTGGGCTGGGGATATATGATAAGCCTGAATAAAGGTAACCTTCTTGCACAAATCTCAACAGACGGAGGAACCAACTGGACTACTCTTTGGAATGAAGATAGTGAAACAGCTTTCACCGATGATGGTGATGGCAATATAGATACTGACTTTTACAACACTGTTACCGTACAAAAAAGCCTTACCTCTTATATTGGCCAGGCCAATGTAAAAATAAGATTCCAATATGTTGCCAATGATGCCGATGCCGTTTCAATTGATGATGTTCAGGTTATTGCCAACGGAACCCTTGGTACAAACGAGACCACCAAAACAAGAACCAACAATCTCTCCATTTATCCGAATCCTACAAAAGGAGAAGTCAATATAAAAGTTGATAAAAAAATAAAATCAACATCCGTTATTGATCTATCAGGAAAAATCATTAGAATCAATAATTCCGGGAGCACAGACATCTCTTCACTTTCAAAAGGAACTTACCTGTTAAAAGTAGACTTCGCAGACGGAACGTCTACCACAGAAAAAGTGATCAAACAATAGTCACGTTTATACAATCTTTACATAACCACCAGCTTTTGGTGGTTTTTTTATTTTACTTTTGCAAAAATCTGACACGTGTCTTTTATCAAAACAAAAATTATCAATTTTTTCAAACTGATTTTTCCTTCCACTTATACTGAATTGGCAGTTTTTCTGTTTTTTATGATCTGCTATGGACTTTTAGGGTCATATATTGCGCTTCATTACAGAATTATTTTTGACAGCAGAATTCCATGGGATGCTTATTTTAGTTTTGATAACAAATCTATTCTGATGACAGGAGGTAGTTTTGAAAGACACCCCCTATCCTATTATTTTTTCAACTGGGTAAGAGAATTCTCTTTACTTATTTCAGGCGGAAAAATGGATGCCAGCTTCAGACTTACCCTGGCATGGCTTAGCAATATCATTATCACTTTAAATATTGTTCAGGTTTTCAAATATTTAAAGAACATTATCTGCCTTCCTCTTTGGCTAAGTGTTTTAATCGTTTTATTTTTCGGAGCTTTTTCTACCAATATAATACTATCATTCACCCCTGAGAACTTTACATACACTCTGTTTTTACTCTCCTTATACAATTACTATGCAGCGATAAAGCTAAGAAATGAAGAGAAAACACCCGCAATAGCCCTGTCACTGGCAGGAGTTACTATCGGAGGGCTTACCATTACCAATTTTGTGAAAGTTTTTATTCCTCTTCTTTTTGAAAAGGGTTTATTTAAAGATTGGAAGAAATTTGGAAACGCCGTAGTAAGAGTAATGATTACTGTGGTTTGTTTTGTTCTGCTTTATTTAAACAGAATTGATTTCAAATATCAGAATATCTTCTCTAAGACGAATCAACAGTATGAGAAATTCTCCAATGTAGAATCTATGCCTACATGGGACATGATTCTTTCTTTCTTTTTCGGAGGTAATATCCTTTTCCCCGGATTCATCATCTCGGATAAACATAACATGAAGGGATTTAATTTTAAAGGACTGTATATGGACCTTTACTCATCAGCTTTTCCTTACTTCTTTATAGCCATATTACTAATCCTCCTTATTTGGAGTTATTCTAAAAATTTCAAAAATAAATGGGTTCAGGTTATTGCCATCTCATTTTTCGTTGATATTGTGATCCACTGCGTGATGAGGTTTGGGCTTCACACTTCGTATATCTACGGAGGACATTTTGTTTTTGTCTACCCGCTTCTTTTAGGATGGCTATTTTATGCTTACAGATCATCACCAAAGATGATGTCATTTTTATCATTGACTCTTGCAGTATTATTCATTTATCTTCTGATCAATAATATATTTCGAATGGCAGAATTTTTCTGGTTTATGGAAACTTATTATCAATAAAAAAGCTGAGAAAATTTCTCAGCTTTTTTTATTATTTATTTCGAATAGAATCTTTTTTTATTTTGCTTCCGCACAGAAAATTCTATATTGTACAGCAACTGCAGATTTAAAATACTCTCTAATCTTTGAAAGGTCGCTGGCAGCACTTTGTTTAGTGAAATAACTTCCTGCCAGAATTTTATAATTCGGTCTTAAAGAAGCATCTGTTTCTACCTTAAGGTTAGGGAATCTTTTTCTGAAATAAGACTTAACTTCATTAGCCTCTTCATTACTTTTCACGGTTGTAATCTGGATTTTAAACCCTAAAATTCTAGGATTTTTCTTACAAATTTCAGCATTGGTAAGTTCTCTGTTCGGAACATAGATTTTGGGAGGTTTTGTATTGATCCCTGTAGAAATTCCACTATCATTAGAGCTGAAATCTTTAGGAGAATTGGCAGGAGCAGTTTTAGCACATTTTCCTTCAATTCCTTCCAAAGCAGCATTTATTTTGGAATCCATAGTCATAACAAGCTCTGTCCCGGAAAGGGTGTCCTTTTTAACAACTTGCTGGGCTCCAACACTATAAAAACCAAATAGTGATAATATCGAAAATATTTTAATCAAATTTCTCATTTAAACTTGTTTGCGCAAATTTATACAAATTAAAAAACTATACCAAACTAGTTATTTAGAATCAATACAAATTAAACGTAAATGATATTTTCCCTTTTCGATATACCGTTAAATTCCTGTTAAAAATATTATTTTTGCGGAATTGATTGAATGTTCAATAATTTACTAACATAAGATAATTTAAATGATTAGTTGGAGAAAGCATTATAAAAAAACGTTGATCGCAATAGGCTTATTGCTATCAACCAGTGCTTCATTTTACGGGCAAGACGGCGATCCTAAAAACGGAGAGAAACTTTTCAAAGCGAATTGTACTGCATGTCACGCGCTGGACAAACAAGTTGTTGGACCACCATTAAAGGGGGTTGTAGAACGAGTAAAGACAGAAGGTGGTGTAGACAAAGATTGGCTTCACAAGTGGATCAAAGACAACAAAGCTCTAAGGGCTTCTGGGGATAAATACGCCAATGAGATTTTTGAAAAGTTTAATAAGACTGAAATGCAGGTCTTTCCAAATCTTACAGATAAGGATATTGACGACATTTTAGCTTTCACGACTAATCCTCCTGCTCCGGAAGAGAAAAAGCCGGCAGCAACTCCTGCAGCTGACGCTTCTGCGGCAGCACCAGCAGACAAAACAACGACAAACGTTGTCATCATTTCACTTTTAGCGATTGCAGGTTTACTGGTTTGGATCTTGGTTAAACTAAGACAACTGGTAACGTTAGGTCAGTCTGAAGAATTAGCAGGATTGAACGAGACAAGAGTTCGTTCGTTCAGTGAAATGTATGAAAAGTTCCACTTTATCGGTAAAGGCTTATTAGCTATTCTGGCTATTCTAGCAGCTTACGGAGTATGGAACTGGCTGATGTGGATCGGGGTTTACAAAGGGTATAAGCCTGAGCAGCCTATTTACTTCTCTCACAAAATCCACGCTGGAGAACAGAAAATTGACTGTCAATTATGTCACTCTAGTGCTAAATACGGAAAAGTATCTGAAATTCCTTCTATGAACGTTTGTATGAACTGTCACAGAACAATTTCTGAATACAACGCAGATCACTACATGGAGCCAGGAAAAGATAAGGCATTCTATGACGGAGAAATCCAGAAGATCTATGCAGCAACAGGTTGGGATCCTGCAAAACAACAGTACACAGGAAAAACACAGCCGGTTGAATGGACAAGAATCCACAACATGCCAGACTTCGTTTACTTCAACCACTCTCAGCACGTTGTAGCAGGTGAGCAGGCGATTATCAATTCTTTCAACAAAAAGAACCCTAACAACAAAATTGATGTTGTATGTAAGGCTTGTCACGGTAAAATTGATACAATGAATGTTGTTCAGATGGCAAACGACTTTACTATGGGATGGTGTATCGAGTGCCACAGAACGACTGAAGTTGATATGAACAACGGTTATAATAAAGAGTACTTCAAAAATCTACATGACAAGTTGAAAAAACAGTATCCACAAGATGGAGGTAAGATCACTGTAGATGCCATTGGAGGTCTTGAGTGTGGTAAATGTCATTATTAATAACTAAAAAATTAGAAGTATAAATGGCTTCAAACAAAATACAATTCAGAAGTATTCATGAACTTAAAGACCCAGCTTTAATGGTAAGCTGGCTCTTAAAGAGTTCCAGGAAGAAATTCCGGTAGAAGATTTCCTTGGAGATGCTGAACAGAATGGTTCCAGTACTTCAAGAAGAGATTTCTTAAAATTACTAGGATTCTCTACAGCAGCAGTAACTCTTGCTGCTTGTGAAGCTCCGGTAATTAAAACGATTCCTTACGTAGTAAAACCACACGATATTATTCCAGGGGTTCCTAATTATTACGCTTCAACATATTTTGATGGTTTCGATTTCGCTAGTGTTTTAGTAAAAACCCGTGAAGGTAGACCTATCAAAATTGATCCAAACCCAGCTGCTGGCGATTTAGGTAAAACTAACGCAAGAGCTCAGGCAAGTGTACTTTCTCTTTATGATAATGATAAAGTAAAGCAGCCTAAACTAGACGGTAAAGACGAAACTTTCGATAAAGTAGACAGCTTCGTTCTTAAAGGTTTGGAAGAAGCTAAAGCGTCAGGTAAAAAGATTGTGCTTTTATCACACTCTTTTGCTTCACCTACTTTCAAAAAGTTATTCGGTGAATTCAAAGCTAAATATCCTACAGCAGAATTAGTAACTTATGATGCTTTCCCTTACTCTGCAGCATTAGATGCAGCTCAGGAAGTATTCGGACAGAGAGCATTACCTGTTTATGACCTTAAAGGTTCAGAATTGGTAGTTTCTTTCCAGGCTGATTTCTTAGGGGATTATAACGCTTCAAGCTTAGAAACTTCTTATGCAGCAGCAAGAAAGCCAGGTCAAACCATGTTGAGACACGTACAAGTGGAATCTAACATGTCATTAACTGGTGCTAATGCTGACTCAAGATACAGATTAAAGCCAAGTGCTGTAAACAAAACTTTAGTTGAAGTTTACAACGCAATCGTAGGTGGTGGTACTACTGATAAGACTGCTACTGAAATTGCTAACGAATTGAAAGCAAAAGGAAGCAAAGCGGTTGTTTTTGCTGACGGTTCTAAAGGTGCACAGGTTTTAGCACATTTAATCAACCAAAAATTAGGATCAGTAGCTTTCACAGGTAAAGCGAACTTCCTTAAAGAATTTGATAAAGCAAGATACCAAGAATTCTTAGGATGGGTAAATGCAGGTCAGGTTGGGGTATTAATTACCAACAATGTAGACCCTATCTACTCTCATCCAAAAGGAGAAGATTTCAAAAAATCTTTATCTAAAGTTTCTTATGTAATTGCCGTAGCTGATAAGAAAAATGAAATGTACAAAGCAGCGAAAGCTGTAATTCCGGTAGCAAACTGGTTAGAGTCTTGGGGAGATATTGAACCACAGACAGGAGTATATTCATTAATGCAGCCTACCATCCAGAAAATCTACAAATCAAGACAGATTGAAGAGTCTCTATTGGTTTGGAAGAATGGTAAAAACAATGCAGCAAACAACTACTACGATTATTTAAAAGCTAGCTCAGCTTCTATCTTAGGTGGTACTTCTTTCAACAAGGCATTGTATAACGGTATTACTGCTTCTACTAATTCTACAACATTAGCTTACGCAGGTGGAAACGCTGCTCAGGCCGTTGCTGAACTAGGAAACTTTAAAGCTTCTGAATTAGAATTAGTACTATATACTAAGACTTCTATGGGAGACGGTACTCAGGCAAACAACCCTTGGTTGCAGGAATTACCAGATCCATTGACAAGAATGTCTTGGGATAACTATTTGACAATTTCTCCTAAAGATGCAGAGAAGTTTGCCATTGACAACGATCTTAACGCGAGAATGCAGTTGGATGGTTCTATTGTAAACCTTACTGTAAACGGAGTAACAATAAAAGATGTTCCTGTATTTATTCAACCTGGTCAGGCAGAAGGATCTGTAGGTCTTGCCCTTGGTTATGGTAAGAAAAACTCAGGAGCAACTGCAGATACCGGAGTAAACGCTTATCCTTTATTTGACGGTTCTAACCTGGCTGTTTCAGGGGTTAAAATTGAAAAAACAGGAGAAGACCACGAATTTGCAGGGATCCAGCTTCAAAATACATTAATGGGTCGTTATGAAATCGCTAAAGAAGTTCCTTTGGCTGAGTTCATCAATGTTCCTTTCGATGATGAGCACAAAGGATGGAACAAACCTTTGGAATACCACACTATCAGTGGAGCTCTTCCAGCAAAAAAAATTGACCTTTGGGATGCTTTCGATGATACAGATGGACCTCACTTCAACTTATCTATCGACTTGAACTCATGTACAGGTTGTGGAGCTTGTGTAATTGCTTGTCAGGCAGAAAACAACGTTCCTGTAGTAGGTAAAGAAGAAGTAAGAATGTCCAGAGATATGTATTGGTTAAGAATTGACCGTTACTATTCTTCAAGACAGAAAGTAGAAGTATACGAAGGATTGAAAGAAGGAATGGCTGTACCGGAATTGTATGGTACTGCTTTCGGAGACGGAGGTGCATTAAACCACCCTGCAGACAATCCGGATGTAATCTTCCAACCAGTAATGTGTCAGCACTGTAACCACGCTCCTTGTGAAACTGTATGTCCGGTAGCGGCTACTTCACACGGTAAGCAAGGTCAAAACCATATGGCTTACAACAGATGTATCGGTACAAGATATTGTGCAAACAACTGTCCGTACAAAGTAAGACGTTTCAACTGGTTTACGTATAACCTAAACGATAAGTTCGATTTCAACATGAACAACGATTTAGGAAGAATGGTACTTAACCCAGACGTAGTTGTAAGAACTAGAGGGGTAATGGAGAAATGTTCAATGTGTATCCAAGAAACTCAGGCTACTATTTTAGCAGCTAAGAGAGAGAACAGAAAAGTAACAGATGCTGAGTTCAAGAACTCTTGTGCTTGTGCTGCTGCTTGTTCTACCGGATCAATGACTTTCGGAGACATGAATGATAAAGAGTCTGAAGTGAGAGAATTGTATTCTAGCAACAGAAGATATTATTTACTAGAGGAGATCGGAACCAAGCCAAACGTGTTCTATCACACTAAAGTAAGAAACAGAGTAGAAAAATAAAGTTTAAATAATAAATAGGTAAAAAATGTCAGGACATTACGAAGCTCCGATAAGGGAACCTCTAATTATTGGTCACAAAACTTATCACGATATCACAGAAGATATTGCACGACCTATCGAAGAAAGAGCAGGTAAATTATGGTGGATCTCATTATATGCTGCACTAGTTCTATTCCTCTATGGATTCGGCTGTATCGCTTACACTATCGGGACAGGTATTGGAGCATGGGGGCTTAACAGAACTATTAACTGGGGTTGGGATATTACCAACTTCGTATGGTGGGTAGGTATCGGTCACGCCGGGACCCTAATCTCAGCAGTATTATTATTATTTAGACAGAGATGGAGAATGTCTGTAAACAGATCTGCAGAGGCGATGACGATCTTTGCGGTTGTACAGGCAGCAATCTTCCCTGTAATCCACATGGGTAGAGTTTGGGTTGGATACTGGGTATTCCCTTTACCAAACCAATTCGGTTCTCTTTGGGGGAACTTCAACTCTCCTCTACTTTGGGACGTATTTGCGATCTCTACGTATTTCTCGGTATCAACTGTATTCTGGTTCATGGGACTAATCCCTGACTTTGCAATGATCAGAGATAGAGCTAAAACTCCTTGGACGAAGAAAATTTATACATTCCTAGCATTCGGTTGGGGTGGTAAAGCAAAACACTGGCAAAGATTCGAAGAACTTTCTTTGGTTCTTGCAGGGTTGGCAACTCCACTTGTATTCTCAGTACACACAACTGTATCCTTTGACTTCGCAACTTCAGTAATTAAAGGATGGCACTCTACGATCTATCCTCCATACTTCGTTGCTGGTGCGATCTTCTCAGGATTTGCAATGGTACAAACACTATTGTTGGTAGCTAGAAAAGTGTGTCACTTAGAAGAATACATCACAATGTATCATATCGAAATTATGAACATCGTAATCGTTCTTACAGGTGGTATGGTAACTGTAGCTTACGCAACTGAATATTTCATCGGATGGTACTCAGGATCTAGATTTGAAGATTTCACATATCTTTCTCCAGGTGCTGCTGTTGGACCTTACTGGTGGGCATTCTGGTCATTGATCATCTGTAACCTTGTAGTTCCTGCTTCATTCTGGTTCAAAAGAGCAAGAACGAACATTATCTGGACATTCATTGTTGCATTGATCATCAACATCGGTATGTGGTTTGAGCGTTTTGACATCATCGTTATCAACCTTTCAAGAGACTACTTACCAGGATCATGGACTATGTTTAAGCCAACGATCATTGATGTGGGTGTATACTTAGGAACAATCGGGTTCTTCTCTGTATTATTCTTATTATACGCAAGAACATTCCCTGTAATTGCACAGGCTGAATTAAAATCGATTCTGAAAATCTCAGGTGAAACTTATAAAGCAAAAGAAGGAGATGAGCACCACTAAAATTGTATACGGACTTTATGCTGACGACGACGATTTAATGAACGGCGTTAAAGCATTCAACGATAAAGGAATCGCAATAAACGAGGTTTATACTCCGTTTCCGGTTCACGGACTAGATAAAGCTTTAGGTTTAAAGAAAACTAGAATTTCTGATGCAGCTTTCATCTATGCTTGTTATGGTGTTACTATCGGTGCTACTATAACCTGGTATGTAATGAATCATGACTGGCCACAAAACATTGGTGGTAAACCAGCTTTTGACTGGGCACATAACATGCCGGCATTCGTAGTTCCAATGTTCGAATTAATGGTATTCTGTGCAGCTCACATGATGTCTTTAACTTTCTTGGTTAGAAACAAAATGTACCCAGGAGCTCCAGCTCAGAACCCAGATCCAAGAACTACTGATGATAAATTCATGATGGAATTTGTAACTGAAGATGTAGAATCTGTAAAACAGTTGCTTATTGAAACTGGAGTTGAAGAAATAACTGTTAAAGACGCTTAAAATGAAAAAGAATGTATTAAAAATTACAGCAGTTTTAGGTTTAACAACGGTTTTACTTAACTCTTGCGGACCAAAGGAGAACACTCCGTTGGTATATTTCCCGGATATGTATTTTCCGGTAGCTTATGATCCATTGATGAAAGCTCAGGACGCTTATTCAGATCATGAAAATGAAATTCCTGCTTTTGTTAAAAATAATGGTGCAACAGGTCTTTCTCCAGTAGAAGGATCAGTTCCTCAAAATAAAGACGGTGTTTTTGAAGAAAGCCTATTACCTAAGAATGTTGACGAGTACAACGCTGGGTATGATGCTTCTAAAAAACTTACAGTATCTCCTCTGAACCCAGCTAATGCAGCTAAGGATCTTGAAAGAGGTAAAGTATTGTTTGATCACACTTGTGCTGCATGTCACGGAACAGGAGGTGATGGACAAGGACCTATCGTACAAAGTGGAGCATTCTCCGGAGTGCCTAACTATGCTGACAGAGAAATTACTGTAGGATCTGTTCATTATGTATTAACAAACGGTAGAAACGCGATGGGATCTTATGCAGGACAACTTAACGCTGGAGACAGATGGAGAGTTGCAATGTATGTGATGAGTGCTTTCAAAAAAGGAGCAGCAGCACCAGCGGCAGCAGCTACAACTGAAGCAAAACCTGAAACTACTACTGAAACTAAAAAATAAGAAAAGAAATGTATAGTTTTTCACCAAAATTAAAATCAACTTCTTTAATACTTCTTGTTGCAGGTTTAGTACTATTTGGTATTGGTTTCTTTATGAACAAAGGAATTTCTACTGAGAAGATTGAACAAATGATGGAAGCTGTTCATGCTTCTGGTCATAATGCACCTACTCACTCAAGTGAAATGGTAGGACCTCAAGATCATGCTGCTCACCTGGAGCACGCTACTCTACAGATCCACAACCAGCCTTTAGCAGCAATACATTTTGTAGCTGTATTTTTCTTCGGAGTAAGTTGTGCTGTATTATTCTTCTATTGTATTCAACACGCTGCACATGCAGGTTGGCCAATTATTATTACAAGAGTAATGGAAGCTATTGCTTCTTATATTCCATACGGAGGAGCTATTTTGATCATCTTAATGCTTTTAAATATCTTCCACCAAGGACACCTTTTCCACTGGATGGATCCGGATTTGACAGATCCTAACTCTGCTCATTTCGATGTGATCTTATTCGAAAAGAAAAGATTCCTGAACATTCCTTTCTATGCAATCAGAACGTTTATCTATGTACTAGGTGCTTCTTTCTTTGCTTGGAAACTGAAAGCTCAGTCTAAAAAAGTAGACGAAACCAAATCTAAAGTAGAATATCAATTCCTTTACAGATGGGCAGTAGGATATATCGCATTCTTCGGATTTGCTTCTGCAGCTTGGGCTTGGGACTGGTTGATGTCTATTGACCCTCACTGGTACTCTACAATGTATATCTGGTATTCAATGGTTAGCTGCCTTTCAAGTGGTATTGCTGTAATCATTTTACTAAGTGTATATCTTAAGAAAAACGGATTCCTTCCTCAGTTCAATGACAACCACTTACACGATTTAGGAGTTTTTCTTTTCGCTACAAGTATGCTTTGGACATATACATGGTTCGCTCAGTTCATGCTTTATTGGTATGCGAACGTTCCGGAAGAGGTTAACTACTTCTTTGGTAGATTCCAGCACTATGGTACTACATTCTTACCAATGCTGATCGTAAACTTCTTATTACCATTATTGGTATTAGTGAGCAGCAGCATCAAGAGAAACTACAAAGTTGTTACAACAATGGCTGTAGTAGTAATCTTAGGACACATTTTGGATTATTTCAATATGGTAATGCCGGGAACGGTAGGACCTTACTGGAACACTCCGGAAGTATTCATCCTGATCTTGGGAGCTTTATTATTCGTAATCGGATTATTTATGTTTACTGTACTTTCAGCTTTATCTAAACTGAAGTTGATCCCTACAGGAAACCCTTACCTACACGAATCTGAAATTTATGAGTATCCTTTCTAAGGACTTGTAACAAAATAATATTATAAAAGACTGATTGTTAAAACAATCAGTCTTTTTTTATGCATATCAGTCAGCAGGCAACCATTCTGAGTTTTATGCGTCTCTATAATGAGATTATTAACTAAAACAAATTCTTATTATGAAAACAAAATTTGTCCTTTACTCATTATTTATATTTTTATTCAGCTGTATTCAGGCTCAAACCATCACATTTGTCTCTGAAAAAACCAACCAGCCACTTCCAAGAGTTTCAGTATTTGGAAAAGATGGTAATATCCTGGCCTATTCTGATATTGACGGAAAAATTGATAAACAGACTTTATCTCCGGTACAAGAAAAATTTCAGCTGGTGTATAATAATTTCCCGGTAGCTACATTATCCTATTCTGACTTTGATCAGCCAATCATTAAGCTCAATGATCAGGTGAAGGAAATAGAAACGGTTGTCATCAAAAATAACAAACCTGCCAGATACATTTTTATCAAAGGAAACTTTAATGCTTATGTCACTGTAAACAATAAACTGAATAGTTACGCCGATGGGATTGTCACCTACATTTTTGATAATAAAACAAAAAAACTGAAAAGTACCAATGTTGAACAATACAGAGTTTTCAGACTGACGGATCCTAAAAATGAAAAAAAGAAACTTCATCATGGGATTATGGAAAATCTCTCCAGATCCCAAAGCTTAAAAATGTAGGAAATCCGGAAGAATATAAAACGAAAAGAAATCTCATCAAAGAATTAAAAGGAGACCGTAAAGATCAGATCGAAGTGACTGAGGGCATACTTCAGGAAAAAGAATTTTCATTCTTTGGGTATCGGTTTTATGATATAAAAACCATACTCAATATGTCGTTTGAAAAAGGATCAGAAAAGACACTGAAAGATTTCCTGGAATACAATGAGCTTATATTTGTAAAACTTAAGCATAAAAGTGAACCCAATTATAATCAGATAGCAGTTTACACTAATTTCTATCCTACAGAATTAAATTTCAATAATGACAACGATATTGAAAAGGTAAAGTTTGATGAAGACCACAGTAACTACAAAACATCTTACTGGCAAGATTCTTCATTCCCGAATATGCAGACAATTTTCAGCAATTTTTTTAAAGAGGATCTAAAAGAGCTGCCTAATAAAAAGTAAAAATATAGGATTATGAATGCTGCAAAAAAGAAATAGAATGAGCAGGAAAACATAAAGTAAAAATAAAATCCAGTATTAATAAAGGTTTTATTAAATTTGCAACAAACCAAATAAAAATGAAAAAGTTTTCTTTTCTACTTGTTTTCAGTCTCTTGCTTTTTACAGCATGTAAGAAAGATCATGTAGATGCTACGAATACTAAAACACTGCAGTCAAGTATCAATGATATGACTTCCAGTTTACCAACCATTAAGCAGATTAAGTTTAATGAGGCTCTTTATATCCTTAAAACATTTGGCGTAGAAGCAGATGGTGATATTAATGAATTGAAAGCCCTTGGAAAACTGATTAATGGAAAAAAAGTTCCTGAAATCATGTCTCTTGCAGACGAAGTTGCACAGAAAAACGGAATAGAATGGGCCAGTACTGCCCCACCTTCACTTGGAGAAATGAATATCTTCGGAGATGATAAAGCTAAAGAAAGTGATCCTAACGACATCAAAGCCGGATCTTTGAGTATTGTCACAAAACCTACGGGAGACGATGGTACCGGAGCACCTACTGCGATCCAGATCGTTCCAAGACTTGTAGATACAGCAGGAAACCCGGTTTCGTTTACAGGAGCTGGTCTTGAGGCTACTCTTGAAGTGTTCAGCAATGGAGTAAAATTGGCTACTGCTAAAAACCTGATGCAGGATAATAACTTCAAAGGATTCAACCTTAAGTTCTCCTCTATTCCTGCAGCAAAAGTGATAGATAACAAAATCGATATCACGGTTTCTGTAAAAACAACAGCCAAGACTTTCAAAATGTCAAAAATCGGACTTGATGTAAACGCAGCTGCTCTGAAAGTCCCTGCCATTCCTAAAACCGATACACTTGCTGTACCGGAACAGCCAAGCGCAGTAGTAGATCCAAACAATCCAACAACAACTACAGGAACTACAACGGACCCTGCAACTGCTACTCCTACAGTACCGGCAGCTCCAAAACAACCTACAGCAGATCCTAAAAATACGGTAAGCAAGTTTTTGAACAGTGTAAGCTCACAGAATTTAAAAGCGGCTTACGAAACAGCAAGCAATCCAAGCTGGGGAAGCTATGAGTCTTTCTCTAATCCAAATTCAGGTTTTGGAGCGGTGAAAAATGTAAGCGTAAAAAATATTACGACAAACGGCGCCACTGCAAACGGAGCAAGTGTAAATGCGACGTATGATGTAACGGACAAAAGTGGTAAAACAACTTCTTTAAAAGTTACTTTCGGGCTTAAAAATGTAAATGGAGAATGGAAAATTTCCAGCTATAAAATCAATTAATACATGGCTTCAGCAGAACTCATCAGAAAACTAGAAGAAACAATTGAAAATATTCCTGATTTTCCGATTCCAGGAATACAGTTTAAGGATATTTCGCCGATCTTTTTAGATCCAAAACTTTACGAAGACGTTATTGCAGATCTTGCAGCTTTCAGTAAAGGTGGTAAAGTAGATGCAGTCTGCGGAATAGAAAGCCGTGGTTATTTGTTCGGAATCGCTATTGCTGTAGCCCTTGAAGTTCCATTCATTTTAATCAGAAAAGCAGGAAAACTCCCGCCACCGGTCATTTCAGAAAAATATGACCTGGAATATGGAAGCGCTGTTATTGAAACCCGCGAAGGACAGATAAAACCAGGACAAAGAGTGTTGATTCATGATGATCTTTTAGCAACGGGAGGAACTACAGAAGCCGCTGCAAAGTTGGTAGAAAAACAAGGAGCAACCGTTGCCCAGTTCAGTTTCCTTATCGGCTTAAAAGATTTGAATGGTGATGAAAAATTGAAGAAGTTTGGTGCTGAAGTATACCATATTTTAGGATATTAGATTTAAAACATATATGCTTCGGCAGGCTCAGCATGACAACGCTAATAATTTACTGTGAGATAAGAACAGGTAGTATTAGAAGTGTCATGCTGAGCCTGCCGAAGCATCTTTTTTTAATAAATTCCTCATTCACCAATAACAATTCACAACATTTCATCAATAATACTCACAAAGTATTTTGTAAATCATTCAGAAACAATTAAATTTGCATTTCAATTTTTAAAAACTTATGGCAAAATTGGGAAAGAGTGCTCAGAACGAGCAAGAAGGTAAAGAAACGGTTGAGTTCTTTAAAGACCTTGACAGAGAAGCTTTAAATACTGAAAGATTTGTTGAAAAATATTCAAAGCCACTAGGTTTTGTATTTGGAGCATTAATTTTAGGAGTTTTAGGATTCTTCGCTTACAAGCAATTTGTAGTTGCTCCAAAGAACGCTGAAGCTGTGAAAAGTTTCCTTTCTGCTCAAAAAAGTCTTACTGAAGGTAAAGATAAAGATGCTTTGGGTGGAAAATCTGCGGCTAACCCAGGTTTTGTAGGTACATATAACGAATATTCTTCTACTAAAATCGGTAAACTTTCATCTTACAATGCAGGTTTATTGAAATTCAAAGAAGGAAAATTCCAGGAAGCTTATGATCTTTTAGACCAGTTTTCATCTGATAACAAAACTTTAGTAGCAATGAAATTCGGAGCTATGGCAGATGCAAAATCAGGTCTTAACAAAAATGATGAGGCTTTAGCTTTATTAGACAAAGCAGCAACGGCTTCTGATGATCCTTATACAACCTACTATTTCACAAGAAAAGCAGGTATCGTGGCTTTAGGATTAAAGAAAAATGCAGAAGCTAAAAAATACTTCTCTGCAATTGACGAGAAATATCAGGACTACGACAACGGAATGTCTGATTCTTATATTGAAATGACTAAATATTACTAAAAAATGGCAACAGTTAATCTTTCCGATTACAAGCCACTTCATATAACGAATGCCGAAGATTTTTCTATCGGCATTGTTTTTTCTGAGTGGAATGATTTTGTAACGTACAATCTTCGTGATGCAGCCTTGGAAATCCTTGAAAAAGAAGGCGTAAAACCTGAAAACATAAAGCTTTTCCCTGTTCCCGGAGCTTTCGAACTCAACTATGCAAGCATGCAGCTTTGCAAAGAGAGAAAATATGATGCTGTGATTTCTATCGGATGTGTGATCCGTGGAGAAACACCTCATTTTGACTATGTATGTTCTGCAGTAGCACAGGGAATCAAAGACTGTAACATCATGACAGATACTCCTACTATTTTCTGTGTATTAACAGATGATACCAAAGAGCAATCTATCGCAAGAAGCGGAGGTGATCTTGGAAACA
Organism: Chryseobacterium sp. CH21; assembly: GCF_004119445.1. Classification (GTDB taxonomy): domain Bacteria; phylum Bacteroidota; class Bacteroidia; order Flavobacteriales; family Weeksellaceae; genus Chryseobacterium. The sequence goes on from NZ_QICI01000046.1 coordinate 28,478, forward strand.
AAGGTGTGGAAGCAGCTGTTACCGCTTTAAGAATGATTGATTTCAAAAAGAAATTATCTGACAAAAAGGGAAATATCGGTTTCGGACACTCTTAAGTAGACAACAATCTTTACAATATAATGGGACTATTTTTTAATAGTCCTTTTTTATTGGAGTATTTCCGAATCATAAATCATAAATCTTATTAATAAACGGGATGTTTTTGCTTTATTTCCGTCAAAAGTTATATACAAAAACTATCTTTGTGAAAACTAATAAAAACAGTACATACATGTTTTTAAGCAAAATAAAACCGTTCCTATATTTAGGAGTCTTCTATCTTCTTATTTCGTTGATAATAAGAACAGTATTCTTTTTTCACCCTATTACGACAGCTAGTTTTGGATTTTTTGAAGTTGTAAAAGTTTTGTTAATAGGTCTGGTGAATGACATTTTTGTTTTCATCATGGCCAGTTCTATTCTTGCACTTTACTTCCTCTTCCTCTCCAATTCAAAATATAAAAAACCTTACGGATACATTATTTTGAGTGCTCTCGTTCTATTCTTCCTTTATATCTGGCTTGTTCCAAACAATATTTTCAAGCAATATGGAGGTTCCATTATGGAAATAGCACTTGTTTTTGTTGGAATAAAGACTCTTTTCTTCGGATTGATGCTTTTCCTTCCTACTCAAAGAACTAAAATACGTAACATATTATATTTCATAACATTACTATTATACGTTCTTCTGATTATTTTCAACGGAGTAAGTGAATATTTCTTTTATAATGAATTTGGAGTGCGTTATAATTTTATTGCCGTAGATTATCTTATCTATACCAATGAAGTGATCGGAAATATCATGGAAAGCTACCCTGTTGTTCCCCTATTTTCAGGAATAATGATCGTTACGCTTACCATCACATGGTTTATTTATAAAAAGACAAAAGATGAACTGCTGGAACTTCCTGATTTTAAACAAAAAATGGTGCTTCTTGGTAGTTTTATAGTGCTTTGTGCACTTAGTGCTCTGGCAATACCATCTTTGATGCAAATCAGGTCTGACAATGTTTTTGCGGATGAAATTGAAGCCAACGGACTTCCTAAGTTCTATTGGGCATTTACCCATAATGAATTGGATTATTTCCAGTTTTATTCACAGATTAACCAGCAACAGGCCGAAAAGAATTTCTTAAGCCAGTATCCACAACAAACGCTCTCAAGAAACGTTATTGCAGAACAGCCTGAACTCAAGAAAAATGTTGTACTGATCTCTATTGAAAGTCTTTCCGCAGATTTCATGGAGCATTACGGCAATACTCAAAAAATCACTCCTTTCCTGGACAGCCTTGCAGATAAATCTTTGATGTTTACCAATCTGTATGCAACAGGAAACAGAACGGTACGCGGTCTTGAAGCTTTAACCCTTTGTATTCCTCCTACAGCAGGAGAAAGTATCATCAAGAGAGATGATAATAAAAATAAATTTACAACCGGAAGTGTTTTCAAATCTAAAGGATATGATGTCAAATTCTTATATGGCGGCTACAGCTATTTTGATAATATGCAGGATTTCTTTGCAGGAAACGGATATGGTATTGTAGACAGAAACAACTTTAAGCCCGAAGAAATCACTTTTGCTAATGTGTGGGGGGTAGCTGATGAAGATATGGCTAAAAAAGCAATTCAGGTGATGAATGCAGAAGCCAAATCAGGAAAACCGTTCTTCAATCATTGGATGACCGTTTCCAACCACAGACCATTTACTTATCCGGACGGAAGAATAGACATTCCGGGAACAGCGAAATCACGTGAAGGTGGTGTAAAATATACAGATTACTCTCTTAAGCTATTCTTTGATATGGCTAAAAAACAGGATTGGTATAAAAACACGGTATTTATTATCATTGCAGACCACTGTGCATCAAGTGCCGGAAAAACAGAACTTCCGATGGATAAATACAGAATTCCAGCAATGGTCTTTTCAGAAGGTTTTGTACAGCCTCAAAAATTTGAGGGATTAATGTCTCAAATCGACCTGATGCCTACTGTTTTAGGACTGTTGAATTTCAACTATCAGTCTAAATTCCTTGGACAGGATGTATTTAAACCGGAATTCCAGCCTAAAGCTTATATTGCAACATATCAGGATTTAGGTTTTGTAAAAGATGGCCGCCTGACGATTATTTCTCCTGTAAAGAAAGTGAAACAGTATTCTTTAGAACTGGAAAAAAGCGATCTTGCACCGGCATTCAAGCTGTATTATGACGAGAAATTATTGAAAAATACAGATCAAAAACTGGTAGATGATGCAGTATCAGCCTATCAGTCTACTTCGTACTGGTTAAAAACCAAACAACTTAACAGATAAATATCTAGATATTTTTCGCTTATAGTTTGGCGTAAATTATTTAAATTAACACATAAATTTATTATCATGAAATGGACAGACGACAGAGGCGGAAACGTTGATGACCGCCGTGGTTCAGGAGGCGGAGGCGGCGGAATGATTGTAGGAGGCGGACTCGGAACTCTAATTATTGCAGCCATTGTATTCTTTTTGGGAGGTGACCCATCCGGTATTTTGAATTCCGGAAGTATACAATCTTCGGGAAATTCCGGAGAACAAAGAGAGCTTACAGCTGGTGAAAAACAGGTGGGACAAATGGTTGATATGATGGCCAAATGGAATATTCTTACCTGGGATCAGATTTTTAAGGAAAACGGAATGACTTACAGTGCTCCTCAGGTAGTCCTTTTTGAAAATACAACTTCTTCAGCATGTGGTACAGCTCAGTCTGCCATGGGACCATTCTATTGTCCAGCTGATCAGAAAGTTTATATGGATATGAGCTTTTTTGGTGAACTTCAGCAGAAATTCGGAGCTAAGGTAACTGAGTTTACAGTAGCTTATGTTCTTGCACACGAAGTAGGACATCACGTACAGACACTTCTGGGAACTACTCAGAAAGTAGATGCATTAAGAAGAAGCGGAAGATATTCTGAAGAACAGATGAACAGAGTATCTGTTGCTACAGAATTACAGGCCGATTTCTATGCAGGAGTTTGGGCAAAAAGAACCAATGACAGCAAGCACATTCTGGAACCCGGAGATATTGAATCTGCAATAGATGCTGCTGAAGCAGTTGGGGATGATAACATTCAGAAAAGAGCACAGGGATATGTGAATCAGGAAAGCTTTACCCACGGATCTTCTGCACAACGTAAAGAATGGTTTATGAAAGGCTACAATACCGGAGATATCAGACAGGGAAATACTTTCGATCAGCTTTTGAAATAATTTTCATACATTAGCAATTCATAAAAACTAATTTCAATGAAAATCAAAAAAAATTTTGAGAGCAAAGCTATTAAGCTTTCTAAAGATGCAATGAAAAATATCGGAGGCGGAATGAAGCATACACCATGCCGTTCGTACAATGTAGAAGATAGAAGACCTGGAGCATCCGCTTTATGGATTCAAAAATTGGAAACATTTGCACATAATTTTATGTATTGTCCCGATCATCTATAACAAATAAAAACCCCAGAAAAATTTTCTGGGGTTTTTATTTTATTGCAATTCGATTGGGTTAGAATTTTTCTTCGCTTCTTCTTTTACCCTTTCTTCCATTCTTTTTCTCATATCAGCAGGATTCTGGTTTCCGCCACCACCTCCAGGGCCTCTTCCACCGCCACCTACTCTCATTGTAGTCGCAAATCCACCTTGTCCACCACTTTGATTCATGAATGACATCGGATCAGTCTTGAACTTTTGCTGCTGCTTTAAATAATCAGCTCTTTTCACTTTTAAAGTATTTCCAAACTGATTCAAAGTCGGAAACTCAGCAATTTTATAATTCTTCATTAAATCAAAAGAATACTCTCCTTTATCATCTTCCACTTTTACAATCAGTCCCGGAAGCCCTCCGAACTTATAAGGTCCATCCTGGTAAGGAAGATCTGTGGTAAACCATGCTGTCCATTTTCTTCCTCCAAAATCAGTTTCAGCTTTCTGAACTTTGTATTCGCCAATTTTTCTTGTTTCTGATCCAATTTTCCAGTTCAGAGGTCTGTCTTCTTCGTATGAATAGATATCTCGTCCAATTCTGTCTTTAAAATAGGTCTTTTGGTTGGTCTTATCTTTTTCTACAGAATAATTGATATTGGTTCTCAAACCTTCCATCTGATCTCTGTTGATACTTCCTCTTCCACCTCCACCTTGAAAAGCTTTCTGCATGATAGAATCTCTTTTGATTCGGTTTTCAGAATAAAATACAGATTTCTCAGGAGAAATATCCAGATAAGCGTTTTCAGTTTTGATATCGGTTTTATTTTCTGCATCAGGCTTCATAGTCACCTGATACACAAACCTGTTTGTCTGTGCAGAAACATTCTGTATAAAGAGTGCCAATGCGATAATACCTAATTTTTTCATTTATATTTTTATTTATTTTAATTCAATTGGATTTTGTACTGTATTCGTAAAAGAAGAAGTATCAGCAGATGAGCCTTGTGACATCGGCATCCCCTGATTGTCACCGCCCATTCCTCCTCTGTGCATTCCGCCCCCTCCGTGGCCTCCGCCTCTCATTCCACCGCCGCCCATGCCGCCATTATGTCTTCCTCCTCCCATATTCATATTTTCACCACCATTATTTCCGGCTATTGTTTTTCTGTTTTTACCAAACTCCAGCTCCAGGGCAGCTTTATCTCCATGGAAATTGACTCTTGTGCTTTGTTTGGCTTCAGCACTTATCTGTTCCTCAAAAGCATTTTTAATCGTTATTTTCTTAACAAGATCAAATTTATAATCTCCTTTGTCATCTTCCAGCTTTACAATCAATCCCGGTAATCCAGAGAATTTGTAAGGACCATCAGATAAAGGAATTTCTTTGGTGAACCATGCTGTCCAGACTCTTCCCCCAAACTCTGCAACTGCTTTTTGGGCAGAATATCCATTTTGTTTTTCAATTACATTGGTCACATCCCATTTTACAGGTCTGTCTTCCTGATAATAAATTTGTTTTCCAGCCGCTCTTTCATAATAATATACTTTCTGATCCGGAATGCTTTTAGAAATAAAATATTCAAAGAAAGTAGGTTCAAAATGTTTCTTTCCTTCCAGCTTTGAAAAATCTTTTTCACCTTTTTTATCATTTTCTTTCGCCTCTGATCTTAGAGAAGTAAAAAGAGAGTCTTTTTTCAATTTATTTTCGCTGATAAATAAAGAACGGTCTCCTTTAATATCCAAAAAAGTTCTTTCACTTTTCATGCTTACCAGATTGATAGAATCTGGGTTTACCAGGGTTTCGTAAACAAATCTTGTAGTCTGTCCATAAGAGACTACCGTGAAAAACAACACAAAAAAAGCAGCTATTTTTGTTTCATTACCAATTTTATTTATAGATCAAAAATACGATTCAAGGTTAAAATCCGTAAGAAAATCTTCACATTGAAAGGCTAAATTTATCTTTTTTTAACATATTTTGTTCCTCCGAACCGAGCTATTAATATAAGAATCATTAAAATAGATATCTTCGATTTGAGATTGCGGAAATTAGTTCGTATTTTTGCATCATTAAATCATTCTAAATAAATACAATGATAAAAGTATCAGACTATGCAAAGGAGAAAGCCATCCAGTTGATGACGGAAGATGGTTTTAACCCTGCTGAAGATTATATAAGAGTAGGGGTGAAAAGCGGCGGATGCTCTGGTTTAGAGTATGTTTTAAAGTTTGATAACCAAAAAACAGACACAGATCAGATTTTTGAAGATAATAATATTAAAATTATTATAGATAAAAAATCCATCCTTTATTTAGCAGGAACAACTCTTGAGTATTCAGGAGGATTGAACGGAAAAGGGTTTGTTTTTAACAACCCGAATGCATCCAGAACATGTGGATGTGGAGAATCATTTAGTCTTTAGAGAAAAGACCTTAGATCCTAGATTCCAGACCTCAGAGCTTTTCTGAATTCTGAAATTGAAAATCTGAAATCTAAAAAAAATAATGAGTAAATATACAGAAGACGATTTAAGAGTCGATCTAGAAAATAAAAAATATGAATTCGGTTGGGAAACGAAGATTGATTATGAAGATTTCCCGATCGGTTTAAATGAGGACATCATCCGTGCCATCTCTGCTAAAAAAGAAGAGCCGGAATGGATGACTGAATGGCGTTTGGAGTCTTTCAAAATCTGGCAGAAAATGGTAGAGCCTAACTGGGCCAATATCAAGTATGAAAAACCAGATTTTCAGGCAATCCGTTACTATGCTGCTCCTAAAGTAAAGCCTGAACTGGCTAGTCTTGACGAGGTAGATCCTGAATTATTGAAAACATTCGCTAAGCTAGGGATTAACATCGAAGAGCAAAAAAGACTTTCCGGAGTTGCCGTAGATATCGTAATGGACTCAGTTTCTGTGAAAACCACTTTCCAGGATACATTGGCAGAAAAAGGAATTATTTTCTGTTCAATTTCTGAGGCTATTAAAAACCATCCTGATTTAGTAAGAAAATATCTTGGAAAAGTAGTTCCGAGAGGAGATAATTTCTACGCAGCACTGAACTCCGCAGTATTTTCTGACGGAAGTTTCTGTTATATTCCTAAGGGTGTAAAATGTCCTATGGAACTTTCCACTTATTTCCGTATCAATCAGGCAGGAACAGGTCAGTTTGAAAGAACGCTTCTTGTGGCTGATGAGGGAAGTTATGTTTCTTATCTTGAAGGATGTACAGCACCATCAAGAGATGAAAACCAGCTTCACGCTGCGGTAGTGGAACTGATCGCTTTAGATAATGCAGAAATCAAATATTCAACCGTTCAAAACTGGTATCCTGGTAATGAAGAAGGAAAAGGCGGGGTATTCAACTTTGTAACGAAAAGAGGTCTTTGTGAAAGAAATGCAAAAATCTCATGGACACAGGTTGAAACAGGTTCTGCTGTAACATGGAAATATCCGTCTTGTATTCTTAAAGGAGACAATTCTATCGGAGAGTTCTACTCTATTGCGGTAACCAACAACCACCAGTATGCAGATACAGGAACAAAAATGATCCACATCGGGAAGAATACCAAATCAACAATTATTTCAAAAGGTATTTCTGCCGGAAAATCTCAAAACTCATACAGAGGACAGGTAAAAGTAATGCCTTCTGCTAAAGGAGCAAGAAACTTCTCACAATGTGACTCTTTATTGATGGGTAATGAATGTGGAGCTCATACTTTCCCGTATATTGAAATCAAAGATCCTACGGCACAGTTAGAGCACGAGGCAACGACTTCAAAAATCGGGGAAGATCAGATTTTCTACTGTAACCAGAGAGGTATTGATACTGAAAGAGCAATCGCCCTGATTGTGAATGGCTTCAGTAAAGAAGTTTTAAATAAATTACCTATGGAATTTGCTATTGAAGCTCAGAAATTACTTGAGATTTCACTAGAAGGTTCGGTAGGATAAAATAAATACTTCAGATAAAAACAAACTGATTTAATGGCAAGGTTTTCAGTGTTTTTATCAGATCAAAAACCGTTTTATACGGAAATATAAGTTCTCGTCTTCCCAGAAGATGATGACAAAACATAAAATATAAAAAGCTTCTATCCGTCTCTTAAGGAAATGTTCCAGATAAAGACAATGTGTATATACAGAGATGAGGCTCACACAATTATAAAAAGCAAAAGTTAGCAAGAATGTTACAAATTAAAGACCTTCACGCCAAAATTGAAGATGGCGCAGAAATATTAAAAGGTATTAATCTTGAAATAAAGCCGGGCGAAGTTCACGCTATTATGGGGCCGAACGGAGCTGGGAAATCTACCCTTTCTTCTGTGATCGCTGGTAAAGAGGATTATGAAGTGACTGGTGGAGAGATTCTTTTCCAGGGAGAAGACATCAGTGAAGATGCTCCTGAAGATAGAGCTCACAAAGGAATTTTCCTTTCTTTCCAGTATCCAGTGGAAATTCCGGGAGTTTCTGTAACGAACTTTATCAAAGCTGCTTTAAACGAAACAAGAAAAGCAAATGGACTGGAAGAAATGCCGGCAAAAGAAATGCTTGCATTAATCCGTGAAAAATCTGAAAAACTGGGAATCAAAAAAGATTTCCTTTCAAGATCATTGAACGAGGGATTCTCAGGAGGTGAAAAGAAAAGAAATGAGATCTTCCAGATGATGATGCTTAATCCTAAATTGGCTATTCTTGATGAGACAGATTCAGGATTGGATATTGACGCTTTAAGAATCGTTGCAGATGGTGTAAACCACTTTAAAAATGAAGGAAATGCAGTTCTTCTGATTACACACTATCAGAGATTGCTTAACTATATTCAGCCTGATTTCGTTCACGTTTTAGCAGATGGAAAAATCATCAAAACTGGTGATAAATCTTTAGCATTAGAGCTTGAAGAAAAAGGTTACGACTGGCTTCTTAACTAAGAAGAATATATTATTTCAGAGATTAAAATTTTTCACAATTATTCATTCGTGAAGTCTGTCAAAATAAAGAATCTCTACTATTAAAAATTGGATTCCCTATTCCTCGGAATACCAATATTTTAGTTCAAAAAAAAAGAAAAAATGGTGCAAACCACAGATATACCAGTAATGGCATTAAAAGAACAACTTATAGAGAACCATAATGAATTTTTGGAGAGTCTTCGTCACAGATTTCTGGATGATGAAAGAAAAGCAGCTCTTCAGAGATTTGCAGACCTTGGTTTTCCTACTAAAAAAGACGAAGAATATAAATATACCAATCTAAAGGAAATCACGGAAAAAAGCTACAACTTCTTCCCGAAAGAGAACCACAATATCACTAAGGAGCAGTTTGATGAATTGCACCTTGGGGAAGAAAATTTTGATTGGATTGTTTTTGTAAACGGTAAACTTCACAAAGAGCTTTCTAAAGTTTCTATTGAAAATGTAGAATTTCTTTCATTCAACTATGCATTAAACGATGAGAAGCATAAAGAGGTTTTTGAAAAATACTTCAATACGATTGCTTCTAAAGAACAGGCTTTTACTAACCTGAACCTTGCTTATTGCAAATATGGGTTCTTCCTTAAGGTTCCTAAAAATGTAGTGATTGAAAAACCAATCCATGTTTTCTATATTTCTCAGAATCAAGAAGAAAACACATTCTACAATACAAGAAACCTTTTAATCGTAGAAGAAGGAGCCAAAGTAGAAGTGATTGAAAGCCACCATAATTTTGACAGCACGTATGTATTAACGAACTCTGTAACGGAGATCTTTACTTATCCGAATGCAAAAGCAGACTGGCACAAGCTTCAGAATGATAACAACACAACCTATCTTATTGACAGTACGTTCGCAAGACAGGAGAAAGACAGTTTAACAACTGTAAACACATTCTCTTTCGGAGGTAAACTGGTAAGAAACAACCTTGATTTTATTCATAATGGATCTAATATCAATTCATTTATGAACGGAATCACAATCATTGGGAAAGATCAATTGGTAGACCACCACACGGCAGTTCACCACAACTTCCCGAACTGTGAAAGTTATCAGAACTACAAAGGAATCTTTGATGGGAATGCCCATGGAGTTTTCAATGGAAAAGTTTTTGTTGACAAAATTGCTCAGAAAACAAACGCATATCAGCAAAACAACAACGTATTGCTAAGCGAAGGGGCTAGTATTGATACGAAACCTCAGTTAGAGATCTTTGCTGATGATGTAAAATGTTCTCACGGTTGTACCGTAGGTCAATTGAATGAAGATGCTTTATTCTACCTGAGAGCGAGAGGAATTTCTAAAAAAGAAGCGCAGGCATTACTTTTATATGCTTTCGCTAATGATGCAATGCAAAACATTGATATAGAACCTCTAAAAGAAAAAATCTCAAAGCTATTGGCTGAGAAATTAGGAGTTGATATAGAATTCTAAGACTTATATATATTGATACACAAAAGCACTTCTTTTTGAAGTGCTTTGTTATTTTTATGCAGATAATGTTTCTGTTTTTATTTCTTTAACCAACCTTGGTTGTCTTTATTATCAGAACGTTTTTTTCCATTATCGAAATTATAGGCTAAACCTACTCCTAACGTCTGCTTCAACTGTGTTTTCCATATCTGATTATGGTCGTACAACAGATCAAGGGTAACATTGGTAGAGATGTATTTATTGATTTTCATGCTTAAAACTCCGCTATATCCAAGAACCAGTCTTTCAGGATGATCAAGATAGTTTGAGAATACAGAAGCCGTATTCAGCAAAGTAATGTTCTCCATAATCTTCAGCTTATACATTGCCGTACCAAGGAAACCGAATTGGAACAGAGACGAATCTCCGTCATTTTTCAGCCCATAAGTTCCTGCTTTCTGAAGGTCTTCATCTAAAACAAAGGTCCATCTTGCATTGGCAGGACGCAAAGTCACAGAAAGATTATCATTGGGACGGTAAGTCACCCCAGCTCCTAAATTCAGGTAGCCTGGCGCCATAAAATTGGAAATCTTCTTAGCATCAGGATTGTTCCCATCTTCATATCCGGGAGCAAATTGAGTCTGAAGACCCGCACCTACTGAGAAATACCAATGTTTCGCAAATTCTCTACCATAGTTGGTAGAAAGATTGATAACATCCTGAGTTTTTCTTACACCCGTCCCCTGTGTATTATTTTGTCCATACCCAAGGATAATAATGTTTTCCCAAAGGTCTTTCCCTTTTTCATAGGTTAGGTTGTAATTGACACCAGCAAGCCATCCAACGTTGTTGGCTCCTCCTCCTACCCAGTTTGAAAAGGCAGCCTGATTGAGCATTAATGTATTTTGTCCTTGAATAGACCAGGCCTTAACAGTGTCTGTTGCCGGCGCTTCCGTTTTAGTCTCCTGAGCCATTACTACAGCTCCTAAAGAGATAGAGCTGATCAATAAAAGTTTTTTCATAATGTCGATTTATTACAAATGTATAAATAATAATCTACGCCGGAATAAAATTCACTTTAAAATGAATTTAACATTATTAAATTAATGCTTATAATCCAATGAAAATAAACCATTTAAATAACACCCATTCATCTGTCAAACTTAAACCAACTTAAAAGCACAGTAATTTTAAGAACAAAAAAGCACTTCATTTCTGAAGTGCTTATCATTAAAATATGTATTCTGTTTTATTTTTTTAACCACCATTGGCTGTCTTTCCGATCAGAGCGTTTTACACCGTTATTCAGCGTATAAGCGAAACCAATTCCAAGGGTTTGTTTAAGCTGTGTTTTTTCTATCTGGTTATGATCATATAGTAAATCTACCGTGACGTTGGACGAAATATACTTATTAACTTTCAGATTCAACAGAGCTCCATAAGCAAGAACCAATCTTTCCGGATGGTCAAGATAATTTGAAAAGACAGAAGCTGTATTCGTTAAATAAATGTCTTCCATTATTTTCAGCTTGTACATGGCTGTTCCCAGAAAACCAAACTGCAATAAGAAGTATCACCATCATTTTTTAAACCATAGCTTCCTGCCGTCTGAAGATCTTTATCTAGTACAAAAGTCCATCTGGCGTTGGTAGGGCGCAAAGTTACCGTAAGGTCATCATTAGGTCTGTACGTGATACCCATCCCGATGTTTACGTAACCTGGTGCCATAAAGTTTGAAATTTTTTTTGCATCCGGATTATTTCCATCTTCATATCCTGCTGCAAACTGGGATTGTAAACCTGCTCCAAGAGAGAAATACCAGCTTTTTGAAAACTTTCTCCCGTAATTGGTAGAAACATTAATAACATCCTGAGTTTTTCTTATTCCAAGACCTTTGGTATCATTTTGCCCATACCCTAGAATGATGATATTCTCCCACAGATCTTTGTCTTTTTCATAGGTGATGTTGTAATTGGCTCCGGCAAGCCATCCAACGTTATTGGCTCCCCCTCCTACCCAGTTTGAAAAGGCAGCCTGGTTAATCATTAGTGTGTTTTTTCCTAATACTGACCAGTATCTTACTGTGTCAACCACTACGGAATCTTTTTTCAATTCATCTTGTGCACTCGCAGAGATCCCTATCAAAAAGGAAAGAATCAATAAAAACTTCTTCATTACTCTAAATAATTTTCAATACAAAAGTATTAATATAATTTTTTTTAAAGGCAAATTCAGCTTTAAAGAATCAAATTTCATCAAAGTTGAATCAATCACAATAACATATTATATAAAATCAATGCCAAAATAATAAGTTTCAAAATAAAATTTGATACCTTTTGTCTTAAAATCAGCTAGGTAGGAATGAATTCATCGCCAAATTTTCCGAAATTTATCCTTGGCTTTTGATTTGACATAAAATCTTCATGTTTAAAAATATAATTTCCAAAAGAGCAGTTATATACCCATTGTTGATGCTTTCTGCAATGTGGTTCGGGTATTTTTTACAAATGCAGGGCTTTTTTCAAAGCTGCTTTGGAGCCATTATTCCGCTTTTGCCTGAAGGATTGCTTGGAGTGGTTACCTCTCCTCTTTTACATGGAAATATTGATCATATTATAGGAAATTCTATTCCGATAGCCGCACTGATGTTTTTGTTGTATCAGTTTTATCCTATAGTGGCCAACAAGGTTTTTATTATCGGATGGCTGGCAACCGGGCTTTTGGTATGGCTTCTTCCTCCTATTGATATTCTCACAGGCGACTACATGTATACATGTACCATCGGAGCCAGTGGTGTAGTATATGTTCTTGCCTTTTTTCTTTTTTTTAGCGGAGTATTCAAGTGGAATACGAAACTTCTGACGATTTCTATGCTTGTTGTACTCTATTATGGAAGCTTAGTATGGGGTATGCTTCCGGAAGAATTGTTTTATAACATGCAGGAGCCTAGTAAAATTTCATGGCAGGCTCATCTTTCCGGAGCCGTAGTAGGAAGTATCATTGCATTTTCCTTTAAAAATGTAGGGGAAAAGAAGAAAAAATTCATTTGGGAATTTCCTAATTATTATAGTGAAAAGGACGATAAACTGTGGCAGGAATACAAAGAAAATCATCCGGAAGACTTTATGGAGCTACCTTATAAAAAAAGAGATGATATCTGGGATCATTTGGATGAATTAAGAAAGAGATAAAACTTATTTCATTACATTTGAAAAAAACATACATGATCCCTGAAGAATATTTATATGCCATCGCTCTCCGTGAATGCAGCCAGATTGGCGACATCCATTTTCATAAACTAGTCCATACTTTTGGAAGTGCTCAGGAAGCATGGAAAAGAGCAAAGAAAGAGCATAAAAAACTGGAAGGAATAGGACAAAAAACGGTTTCTGATATTGGCAATGATGCTCATTTGAAATTCGCAGAAGAAGAATTGAATTTTTGCGAAAAAAATAATATCCAAATCAGGCTGAGACACCTTCATGAAACCCCTTCCCTTCTTCATGAATGTAATGATGCCCCTGCTATTCTTTATCAAAAAGGACAAATTAATGATTCGCTTGCCAAAGTAAGTATCGTAGGAACAAGAAATATGACTGCTTATGGTCAGCAATTTATTGAAGAATTCTTTGAAGCCTCGCAATCTTCAAACTATATATCGGTAAGCGGTCTTGCCCTGGGAGTTGACAAAGAGGTTCATGAACAGTCTATTCGCACCCGAAAACCTACTATAGGAGTTCTGGCTCATGGTTTTAAATTTTTATATCCTGCAAAAAATAAACGACTTTCAGAAAAAATTCTTCAGGAAGGAGGAGCATTAATCACAGAATTCAGCTCTAACAGAAAGCCAGACCGGGAAAATTTTATTCAGAGGAACAGAATTGTTGCAGGAATATCGCCAGCCACAATCGTAGTAGAAACAGGTTTTGGAGGCGGATCCATAAGTACCGCAGCATTTGCCAATGACTATAATCGTGATGTTTTTGCCCTACCGGGAAAAATTACCGATACAGCCAGCCAAGGGTGTAATCAATTGATTTTCCATAATAAAGCAACGGCTATTTCTACCATAAAAGATCTTATCGGCATGCTTGGATTTAATGAACCAAAAGAAAAAATGGAAGAGTTATTTCCTTACAGCGAGACACAGGCACAATTATCTGAAAATCAACAATTAATATATCAATCTATTAAAGAGCATCCCCAGATTTCCCTAGATGATCTGTCACAGAAAATTGAAGTTTCTACTCACAAAATTTTGCCAATAATTTTAGAATTGGAACTTTTAGGTAAAGTAAAATCGTTTTCCGGGAGACAATTTATGGCAATTTGACATTTAACGATTTCTTAATATTGCATTATTTCATACATAACATTTCATTTTAATAATTTTTGATCATAAATTATCAATTTAATAATATTACGAAACATTATTATTTAATTTTTAACAATGTTGAAATAGAGTGTTGTGAATCTTGAAAAAAAAATTAAATTTGTTGACAATAATATTCAACCTTAATATATGGAACAATATAATATTGACCAGAAAATCCAAGAGTTTATTGCAAAAATTGAAGCAAAAAATCCTAACGAACCGGAGTTCTTACAGGCTGTAAAAGAAGTTGCCGTAACTGTAATTCCATTCATTGCTACTAAAAAAGAATACACCGGAATGAAGCTGCTTGAAAGAATGGCTGAAGCTGAAAGAATTATTATTTTCAGAGTTCCATGGGTTGATGACAAAGGAGAAATTCAGGTTAACAGAGGTTTCAGAATTCAAATGAACTCTGCTATTGGTCCATACAAAGGAGGAATCCGTTTCCACCCTACAGTAAACTTATCCGTTCTTAAGTTCTTAGCTTTTGAACAAGTATTCAAAAACTCTTTAACAACGCTTCCAATGGGAGGTGGTAAAGGAGGTTCAGATTTCGATCCACAAGGAAAATCTGACATGGAAGTAATGCGTTTCTGCCAGGCTTTCATGACAGAATTATGCAAGCACATTGGTCCTGAAACAGACGTACCTGCAGGAGATATCGGTGTTGGAGCAAGAGAAATCGGATATTTATTCGGCCAGTACAAGAAAATCAGAAACGAATTTACTGGAGTTCTTACAGGAAAAGGTCTTGCTTACGGAGGTTCATTAATCCGTCCTGAAGCTACAGGATACGGTGTAGTATACTTCGCTGAGCAGATGCTTAAAACAATCGGACAGAATTTCGAAGGTAAAATTGTAACGGTATCAGGTTTCGGAAACGTAGCTTGGGGAGTTATCAAAAAAGCAACTGAACTGGGCGCTAAAGTAGTAACAGTTTCTGGTCCAGATGGATACATCTACGATAAAGATGGTATCAGCGGAGAAAAGATTGATTATTTATTAGAGCTGAGATCTTCAGGAAACAACAGAGCTGAAGATTATGCTAAAAAATATCCATCTGCTGAGTTCCATGCTGGAAAACGTCCTTGGGATGTGAAGTGTGATGTAGCTTTCCCTTCTGCAACTCAAAACGAATTAGATTTAGATGATGCAAGAAAATTAGTTGAAAACGGATGTATCTGTGTAACTGAAGCAGCGAATATGCCTTCTACATTAGATGCTATCAACTATTTCTTAGACAATAAAGTATTATTCTCTCCTGGTAAAGCTTCCAATGCTGGAGGTGTTGCTACATCAGGATTAGAAATGACTCAGAACTCTATCCGTCTTAACTGGACTTCTGAAGAGGTAGACGCAAGATTAAAGGAAATCATGATCGGTATCCATAAAGCTTGTAGAGACTACGGAAAAGACGAAGACGGTTATGTAAACTACGTAAAAGGTGCCAATATTGCCGGCTTCGTAAAAGTAGCAGAAGCAATGTTAGCTCAAGGAGTTGTATAACATAAAAAACAAAGGTTGGGAAAAATCCTAGTCATGGTCGGAAGATTTTTTCTTCCGACTTTTTGTTTTTAGATATTCAATATTATTATTTTAATTAATTGATTATCAGCCATTTAATTTGTTTTATTATTTCATTTTTTGTATCTTTATTGCTGATAATCAATTGTTTATGTCAGTTTTTAAAGATCACAAAATATCACTTAAAGATGTTTTAGAATTTATTCCCGAAGCACTTTTAAG
>NZ_QICI01000109.1 GCF_004119445.1 Chryseobacterium sp. CH21
TTGCGTCTTGAAATTTGCTTGAATTAGCTTTTATCATTTTTAACAATTCATCCGTATAACCTTCTCCAAACGCAGCCCCCCTACTATGAGTATAAATTTGTATCTTTTCTGTTATTTTACCACTTTTAGGATCTTTTGCTAATTTTGAGACAATTGAATTCCAATCATTCTTGCGTCTTGAAATTTGCTTGAATTAGCTTTTATCATTTTTAACAATTCATCCGTATAACCTTCTCCAAACGCAGCCCCCCTACTATGAGTATAAATTT
>NZ_QICI01000020.1 GCF_004119445.1 Chryseobacterium sp. CH21
AAACGGAATTGAAGTAATGCTCTACATGACAATGATTGCTTCTATGCTGCTCTTGATTTACAAAAAAGTAAACAATTTAGGATATAAAACAGCTAAAAGACGCATCGCTATGGAACTTCGGGATATGATTACCGCAATTTTAATAATATTTGCGGGGGGTGATCCTGCAAAAGTCTTCAAAACTTAAAACATAAAAAATGGTCGGAAATTTCTTCCGACCATGACTAACAAAATAGCCAGTCTTTCTATTATCGTTTAATATAGTTTAAATTATTCTATATTTTTAAGCAATATCCATCCGGTTTTTACTGTAATTTCCTTACTCGCAGGGTCTTCGAAAGTCACCTGATACCAATACGTGGAGGTAGGCAATTTTTTACCCTGGAAATATCCATCCCAATATGGTGTTATCTTCGATGCTTTGAACACTTCTCTTCCGTATCGGTCGAATACTTGCCCACTGAAGTCTTTATAATTAACTACTCCGCTGAAATCAATAATATCATTAACATTATCTCCGTTTGGCGTAATAACGTTTTTCATCACGAATGTAAAGAACTCAAGGAAGCCTACACAACTTGTAAATTTCACTCTTACTCTGATGGCAATAACTTTATTTTTAGGTACATTGTTAAATACATTGGAAGACTGCCATGTAACACCATTATCTACTGAATATTCCAGGATACCGTTACTTGGATTACTTGCAGTAATGATCATTGTTCCTTTATCATTATAATCCACTTTTATCACTTCAGGGATTACCGCTTTAATAACCTGAGTTTTGAATTCTTTAGAACATACTCCATTGCTGATTATTACAGAATATTCTCCCGGAGTTCCAACGGTAATGCTCTGGCTTGTTTCGCCACTACTCCACTGGTAAGTATAATTAGGTCCTGAACCTGCATCTAAGATAATTTTATCTCCCTGGCAAATATGCCCCCCTTTTAAGTTGGAAACAATGGCTGGTACCACTTCAATGGTAATGCGTGCAGGCTGTAAAGATTTACATCCCTGTGCTCCGATAGCGTATACTGTATAGGTAGTGGTTTGGGTAGGGCTTACTGTTCTTATTCCACCTGTAGTGCTTGCATTATCAGACCACTGGTATGTTACTCCACCAGTAGCAGTCAGCAATACAGATTCTCCGGCACAGATTTTTAATCTTGGAGCAGTTACTAAAGCTGTGGGCGTTTCTTCTTTTCTTAATGTTAAGGTTGCTATTTTACTACAAAAAGCACCATTAGAAACCAATACATATAAAATTTGTCCATCAGTTCCGGTATAATTGGTCAGATTGGTAATATAACTGTTATTTTGAGCCTGTGCATCAGCCTGATTGGCATAGAAACGGAATACCGCTCCCTGCGTTGTACTGATTAAAGGTTTTGCTGTTTCTAAATTAAAGGTAGTAACCGTAGGGGTTGTACAAAGTTTAAGCTCAGCATTCTGAACAGTAGGACTTGTTCCGCCGATAATGGTAATGGTTGCTTCACTAGGACATTGATTGCCAGGAACCATTACTTTCACCGTATATACTCCTGGCTGATTAGCAATATAAACAGCATTGGTTGCTCCCGGAATAGCAACTCCATCTTTATACCATTGATAAGTCATACCCGGAATTGCTGCCACCTGAGCCTTCAACTGTTTCGGGGTATTATCACACATGTTGATGCTGCCCGGTAAAACGACTCCTGCTTCGTCTACGATTTTAATTCCAACATCAAAAGATCCTCCTTCTAAGAACACTGCTGAGTCGTGAGAAGAGTCTTTTGCATCTGCCAATACCATTTTAAAATGATAGGTCTGTCCTGGAATTACATCTGCGATTGCAGTTAATGGCGTTGTTCTTCCAAAATAATTAATAACCAGATGCGGATTTGCCAGCGCTCCAAAATAACTTGCATTGATAGGTCCACAGCTGAATCCATTTCCTGCAGGAACAATATTGGTAGCACTTACAGGTCCTGCACTACCTGGCAATACAGCAAGATTAGTATACGTAGGGTCCCCTACTTTCTTCAGCAAAAGTGCAAAAGCATCGGAATATCCTGTACAAGGATAATTGGAAGTATATTCATCTGAAACGAATATGTAATTAAATTTTACCTGATTGGAATTCGGGACGAAATCAAATTCAAGTGCTACAGCATCTGTTAAACTCACCGTAGCTCCGGTTGCTGTTACAAGATCTGCATCACTCCCTGTTCCTGTTGACTGCCCAACCGCTGCTACATAGTTGTTACCTGCTTCTGAAGCATATCCTGTAGTCAGAACGATACCATCAGTAAAGGGGAAGTTTGTGGTTCCTTTATGAAAATACCCCCAGAATCTGTTGCTGTTGCCTACATCATGATTTGGAGATACAGTAACATTGGTAACGTTAGCTGTTGTACAATTGGTACCACCGTTGATCAAAATATTCTTCACCAATTGTTCGGGAGTATAATTTGAGGGGGTATAAGGAGGTACATTGACATCTATAAATGCGCCAGCCCTAAGAGCGGCAGCAGAAGGTTTTATCTTCTCTGATTTTCTGACTGGTCTCGTTTGAGAAAATGCAGAAACAGAAATCAATAAAAAAGAAAAAAGGAAAAAATAGTTTTTTAGTCTATAGATTAACATTTTGTTTTCATTTGTTCAAATGTAGCAAAAATAATTGTACTAAGACACTCTTATCCACCACTATTTTATCATTCAACACCTACATTCACAATGAATTTTTCTTATCATTACATTTTTCATAATTATTTAAACCAGAAATTCATTCATGAAAAAACCAGATCAAAATATTGATCTGGTTTGTATTTTCATCGCCAATGTTTTGGCTATTTATCCTCTTTTTTCAACTGATCAATCTCACCCTGAAGCTGAGATATAATATCTTTTAAGGCTTTAATTTCATTTTTATTAGAGTTTACATTACTTTTCAGTATTACATTTTTGGCTCTTTCGTTGTGATCTTCCTCGTCTTCGTCTTCATTAATTTCTTCAATATCTTCACTGATCTCCTCAATGTCTTCCTGGATATCTTCTATATCTTCATTAATCTCTTCGATATCTTCACTAATTTCTTCAATATCCTCGCTGATTTCTTCTATATCTTCCTGAATATCTTCAATATCTTCCTGAATATCTTCAATTTTTTCGTGGCTTTTATTAACAGACATCTGAATAAAAATAGCCAGATAAATAGCTTCCAGAGAAAGTACCGTCGTCAGAATCAGAAGCATCTTATCAAAATCTACAATATTCAGCATCGGAAGCAAAAACGAAGTAAGAAACAACAGGGTATGCACAATCAGAGACTGAATAGATCCTATCCATGATGTAATACTGTCTGCTATTTTTTCAAGAACTTCTGTTTTTTCGTTATATTTTTTCATCCTTATTTATTTTTACAACAGTTCTTTGGTTACTCCTAATCCAAACAATGCAAAATCATACTTTGCGGGATCTTTTTCATCAAATTTTCTGATGGCAATATCCAGTTCTTCTACTGTTTTCCAATCATTCTGTGTTCTGGAAACCAATCCCAGCTTTCTGGAAATATTTCCGGTATGTACATCCAAAGGAATAGACAGATTTTTCTGATCTATATTCTCCCAGATTCCGAAGTCTACACCCCGTTTATCTTTACGTACCATCCATCTTAAAAACATGATAATCCTTTTCGCAGAAGAGTTTTTATAAGGTGAGCTGATGTGTTTATGACTTCTGTGTTTTTCTGTTTCCAGAAATCCGCTTCTGAAACGTTCTATTGCGTGGAGAAAGTTATTTTCTGTCTTTTTTACTTCAAATAAACTTTCCAGGCTTTCATTTTCTTTATAAATTCTGTTGAACTGTCTGATGAAATAGGAAAAATCCTGCCCGTTGAACGTTCTGTGAATGCTTTTATCCTGAATACTTTCCAGATCTTTTTCGGAATAATTCATCACAAAATCGTAGGGAGAATTTCCCATAATATCCAGCATTTTATCTGCAGAATTAATGATAGACTTTCTGTTCCCCCAGGAGATTGTAGCTGCGAGAAATCCTGCAATCTCAATATCCTGTTTTAAAGAAAAGCGGTGCGGAATCTGTATCGGATCATTTTCAATAAAATCGGGGGCATTGTACTGATCCGCTTTTTCGTTGAGAAAATCTCTCAGTTCTTCAAATTTCAGCATATTCATTCTAAATCTTTACACTTTCCAATGCTTTTGGCAAAAATGTATTGGGGAAAATTTCTCTGGCTTCATCGGTAAACACGGTCAGATCTCCATATCTGTTGGAAAAATGTCCTAAAATCAATTTTTCAACTTGTGCTTTCTGAGCAATAGTTGCCGCTTCCAACGCTGTGGTGTGACCTGTATAATCAGCCATTTCTTTCAGATCATGTAAAAATGTTGATTCATGATAGAGAACCGTCACATTTTTAATAATCGGAATGACGCTTTCAAGATAACGGGTATCACTACAGAATGCATAAGATACTGACGGAGCAGGCTCAAGCGTCAGAATTTCATTTTTAAGCACATAACCATCACTCAGCACAAAGTCTTTCCCTGCTTTGATATTATGATAATCACAGGTTTCAATCTCGCTGTACTTGGCAATTTCTTTCATGTTAAGATGCCTGTCTTTCGGTTTTTCTTTAAAAAGATACCCGTTGCAGTAAATCCTGTGATCCAACGGAATAGTATATACTTCTATCCTGTTGTCCTCATATATTTTTTCAGAATAATCTTTGTCTAGCTCATGATAAACCACCTCAAAACCCCGATGGGTTTCTGTGATCTGAAAAATGGTTTCCAGCATCTTCTTAATCCCTTTGGGACCATAAACATGCAAAGGCATATCTCTTCCTAAAAGACGGAAAGAAGCAATAAGCCCCGGAAGTCCAAAACAATGATCCCCATGAAGATGGGAAATAAAAATATGATTGATTTTTGAAAATCTTGCTTTTGCTTTTCTCAGCTGTACCTGCGTGCCCTCTCCACAATCGATCAGGAAGAGTCTTTCTTCCATTTCCAGCAGCTGTGCTGTGGGTGATGTGTTGATGGTTGGGATAGCAGAATTAAAGCCTAATATTGTTAAATAAGTACTCAAATCAATAATTTATGATAACAAATGTACGACAGAAAATCTAAATGGCTGATTTACCTTTAATATTTAAACCTAATCGATCACTTTTAAAAAATCCATAAATAAGTCTAAGGCTTGTTTACGGTGACTGATTTTATTTTTGTCTGCCGGCTCCATTTCAGCAAAGGTTCTGTCATGCCCTACAGGAACAAAAATAGGATCATATCCGAACCCTTTGAAGCCTTTATTTTCTGTCAATAAATTTCCGTGAACTCTTCCCTCAAAATATTGCGCTCCGTTTTCATCGTAGTAACACAGAACAGTCACAAAATAAGCCTTTCTGTTTTCAATACTCTGCATTTCTTCCAATACCTTTTCGATATTTTTTGCGAAATCATGATCTCCGGCATAACGGGCTGAGAAAATTCCCGGTCTTCCGTCTAAAGATTCTACTACCAAACCGCTGTCATCACCCAAACTTGGAACTCCTGTTTTTCAAAGCAATATTTTGCTTTGATTAAAGCATTGGCATGGAAAGAGTCTCCATCTTCCACAATTTCTTCGTGAATATTATAATCGGTAAGGCTTTTTACAACACAACCACTTCCCAGGATCTGTTGAATTTCTTCTTTTTTATGTTCGTTGTGTGTAGCGACTAATAATTCCATTTCTATATTCATTTTCAATTTTACTTCTTTAGCTTAGGTTAATTACATTTCAGCATAATGTACTTTATACTTTTTCATAAACAGATAGTAGAACAAAGAGAAAAGTACAATTCCCACTGCCAGAACCAGCCATTCTGAAACATGCAGAACTTTTGCAAAACTTTCATCTTTACCATAAAGAACCAATAATGACAGGGTTAAATTGTTAAACGCATGCAATAATATCGGCATCAGTAAAGATTTTGTTTTATGATAAACCAATCCCAGCACACAGCCCAGCATCACTGCACTGATAAACTGCCACGGATTTCCGTGAACGACTCCAAAAATGATGGAAGCGTACAAAATCGCTTTCCATGGTTCTACTCCCTTATTGATCAATCCTTTCTGGATAATTCCTCTGAAAATAATTTCCTCAAAAATAGGAGCCATAATAACGGTCATGATAATCATTACAACAGGATTATCAGTCAACTGACTCATCAATTGAGTAAAATAATCATAAAATTTACCAAAAAAAGGACCTGTTGTAGGAATCTGAGCAGCAATAAATTCAGCAATAAACATCATTCCTGCCATCATGGGAAAGATGAGAAGATAGGTGGAGAAATTAACTGATGATAAATTGAAGCTCAGCTTCTTTTGAGTAGTACGTCTTACAATGAAAAAATCGAAGAAGGCAATAGCTGTAAGGAATCCTACAGCATTTACCACCATAATAAACCAATCTTTAAGCTCAAGATTTTCCTTGAAAACAACTTTCCAAAAAGTGCTGAATAAAGAAACGGCCATTGTTCCCACGAATAATCCAACCACCAAAACAACACCGCCAAACCAAGTAAACGTAAACTTTGGATATTTGCTATTTTCCATCCTTTTTCTGTAAAAGTTTATGAGAAACAAAGATAATTTTTTTGACTGCTACAGGCAACTAAAAAAGGAATTTCTTATTTTCGTTCCTTTATCCATGAACATCACAAAATGAATACAGAATCTCCGTTCCAAAGAATTGAGTCTACAACAAACAGATTTATGACGATTGTTCTAAATGCCCTTTTCTTTGTTATTCTCATTCCTTTCGCTTTGATTTTCGTTTTAGGGCCTGTTTACGGAATTTATAAGAGAGGATTTGAAGCCATGCTCTACCCAGCGCTGATTGGTTGGGGACTTTCATTGCTCATTCTAATTCCTGCCATTCGGTATTATATTTTCAAAAGAAAAAAACTACCCCATACAATTGTGGTTGATGAAAGCGGACTTTTATTTTATAATTCAAGAAATGAAATTGCTGATCAGATCCTCTATACAAATCTCCACTCTTCAAAACAGAGTTTTGATATTTACACAGTCAATCCTGTGGGATCAGGTATTGCTCCTTTATTGGAAGTAACAGTTATATCAGATAAAAAAGACGAGACTGCAAGACGTATTGATATGAATCTTCCTTTAAAAGTGGTAAAAAACAAATCTATTTTGTATGCCCATTTCCTACACGGCATTGTTACTTTCCGTCCTGATTTAAAGATAGACCCTCTGGTTTTTCGCAGCTATTCTATTGATACAGAGACATGGAAAGTGAATAACAAAGGGGTTTCTTTGGGAGGCTGGCTTTTAATGCTGGCAGCTCTTATTATCACGGCAATTATATGTGGACTTGTTTTTTTAGTAACTGAAATCAAGAATTAATATGATTGAAAAATTCCAGACTATAGAATCTAAAATCAATAAACCCATCACCTGGTTTTTAATGGGAATGATGTGGATAGCTGTCATTCTGATTATTGTAGTAATAGGAGTTGTTTTCGATCTTATTTACAATAATTTCAGGCAATATTTGGAACATGATCTCGGTATTTTTTTCACGCTTCTTATTGCCCAGCTCCTTCTTATCTTGTGTTGCATCGCTTTGATAATGGCTTTAACTTACAGAAAAAAACAAAAGATACGAAAAGCGGTTGTGGATGAAAAAGGAGTTACATTCTATAACCATCAGCATGTAATCATGGAAACTATATTATATTACGACCTTAAGCCAGCTCGAAATTCATCCACCGATGTACATGTATACAACACCCAGCCCATAAAATACGGCAAAACGACATTGCAGGTCTATCTGAAAAATAAAACAGGTGAAATTGTACCAACAACTATTGACTTCAATTTTGAATGGATTATCTTAAGTAATCAATATGATCTGTACTGTCAATTTCTAAAAGGTGTTCAACACTTTCGTCCGGATCTGAGAATAAGCCAGCAGGCGATTAATCAGTATAACCTTAGTTCAGAACCACAAAAAACAGAATTTGGGATATTTGAATACGTCATGGCAGCCATTGTTATCCTGATTGCTGCAGGATTGGTGTATGTTTTTATGTTGCTAATAAAAATAATAGTCTGATAAGCTGTATTGAAGAAAAGCCATCTATTGACCGGTTCATAGCCATATTCATCATTCTGAAACTTGAATATCCTTCTATTATTCTGTCTAATTAATATTGTCTTCATTTAAATTTGAAAACCTCGTAAAAAATCACGATTTTTGCAACTTCAAAATACGATATGTCAGACTTAATCAAAGAAATACAAAAAAGAAAGACCTTCGGGATCATTTCCCACCCGGATGCCGGAAAAACAACTCTTACAGAAAAGTTACTTCTTTTCGGGGGTGCTATTCAGGAAGCGGGTGCGGTAAAATCCAACAAAATAAAAAAAGGAGCTACCTCCGACTTTATGGAAATTGAAAGACAGAGAGGGATCTCTGTAGCGACTTCCGTATTGGCTTTTGAATATAGAGACCACAAAATCAACATTCTCGATACTCCCGGTCACAAAGACTTTGCTGAGGATACGTACAGAACATTAACGGCTGTAGACTCCGTAATCGTCGTAATTGACGTTGCAAAAGGGGTTGAGGAACAAACTGAAAAACTGGTACAGGTTTGTAGAATGAGAAACATTCCGATGTTGGTTTTCATCAATAAACTTGACCGTGAAGGTAAAGACGCCTTTGATCTTTTGGATGAAGTAGAACAAAAATTAGGATTAACAGTGTGTCCGCTTTCTTTACCAATTGGTATGGGAAGTGACTTCCAGGGAATTTATAATATCTGGGAAGACAATATTCAGTTATTCTTAGAAGAGAAAAAACAGAAAGTTGGAGATTCTATTAAGTTTGATGACATCAATGATACTTCTATTGATGACGTGATTGGTGAAAAGGCAGCAAAAACGCTAAGAGAGGAACTTGATCTGATTCAATCTGTTTACCCTGAGTTTAATCGTGAAGATTATATGAATGGTGATCTTCAGCCTGTATTCTTCGGATCAGCTTTAAATAACTTTGGAGTGCGTGAATTATTAAATGCTTTCATTGATATTGCTCCAATGCCACAACCCAAAGAAAGTGAGACCCGTCTGGTAAAACCGGAAGAAGAAACTTTCACAGGATTCGTTTTCAAAATCCATGCGAATATGGATCCTAAGCACAGAGACAGACTTGCTTTCGTAAAGATTGTTTCCGGAACATTCAAGAGAAACGAAAACTATTTACTGGTAAGAGAAGGTAAAAAATGAAATTTTCGTCTCCTAACGCGTTCTTTGCAGACAAAAAAGAGGTGGTAGAAGAAAGTTTCCCTGGAGATATTGTTGGTTTACATGATACAGGAAGTTTCAGAATTGGAGATACATTGACTGGTGGGGAAAAACTAAGCTTCAAAGGTATTCCGAGCTTCTCTCCGGAGCATTTCCGTTATATCAATAACAATGATCCATTAAAGGCTAAGCAATTGGCAAAAGGTATTGATCAATTAATGGATGAAGGAGTTGCACAGTTATTTACCCTTGAAATGAATAACAGAAAGATCATTGGAACGGTTGGAGCCCTTCAGTACGAAGTGATTCAATACCGTCTTGAACATGAATATGGTGCAAAATGTACTTATGAACCTCTATCAATGCACAAAGCATGTTGGGTAGAAGCTGATGAAAAGTCTGAAGAATTCAAAGAATTTGCAAGATTAAAACAGAGATTCCTTGCGAGGGACAAATACAATCAATTGGTATTCCTTGCAGACTCTTCTTTCACTATTCATATGACGCAGGAGAAATTCCCGAATGTGAAATTACACTTCATCAGTGAGTTCAGAGAGAACTAGACAATAAAACACAAAATCGCGAAAAAGCGAAGTTGTTTACAGTATAAATCCGCAGAAAAATTTCTGCGGATTTTTTATGTTTAATAATTCTTCATTCTTTAAAAAAGTTCTTTACTATAATTATTTCATTTTTTTATAATAACTTATGTAAAATAATGATTTAAAATCATTTATAAAAAAATAGTGAAATTTTAAATCTCACTTATATTTAAAATACTTGATTGTCTGAATCCGCTAATTTTGCAGATCTAAGTCGAAAACCATATAGAATACAGCATTCTTTATCAGAAGTATCATAAAAAGAGACAATAAGGGTTTTTAAGTGATGTCTTAATCTCTACAAAATATGTCCCCTTATCATCTATTATTATGAAGATTTTTTAAACATTAAATGCCATGAAAGAAAAAATGAAAAATGAAAAAACAAAATTATTATTAAGAGCAGTTATCACTCTTTCCATCATATTTTTCTTTATAGGTGTTGCTGATTTCTTTTTCAGCAGTAAAAAAATACTATTATACCCTACTCTGGCTGTATGGATATTCAACCTTATTTTACTGGTTAATATTAATAAGCCAGCTATAGAAAAACTAAGTTTTGCATGCATGGTAATTGTAATCGTGTACTTTTCTTTTCTGTGTCATTACTTTTCTCTGGATTTATTTTTTGTTCCTGTCTTCTGTTTATTATACTTATATGCTTTCTTTTTATTTAGGGATGTACAAAGGATTATTTTATATTTATTGATCATCATAAGCATTACATTACTGCTGTTCTTTTTCAGGGAAAAAATAATACACTGAGATCTATGGGAGATAGCAGTGTATATATTGGCTACCTGCGCGCTACTTCCGCATTTGCAATAGGCTTGCTTTTTTATTACATCGCAGATTTTTGGTTTAAAAACAAATCTTTGGCAAAAGAATCTACCTATATAGTACAGGAAAAAACGAATTCTACAAAACTGACTGATATTTTCGAGGCCATCAACAGAGGGGATGGATCTTTTATGCCTTTGTTTATGACCACTGATTCTTTTTTCGTGAATAAAATCAGAGAATTATGTCCTAAAATTAATGATACTGAACTGGAAGTTTGTGCTTTAATAAAGCTGGGACTTACAACAAAGGAAATCGCCATAGCAACAAATTCTACTTATAAGGCGATTGAATCCATCAAATACAGGGTGAGAAAAAAGCTGAATCTGGATTCAGGCATCAATCTAATGTTATTCTTTAATGAAATATAATTCCCAAAATAAACCACTAAAAATCAAAGCATCACCAATTTGAGTGATCTTAAGGGGACACATAAGTGTTTTAGCGTGAGTACTTTATACTTCTGTTCATTCTCATTAATATAATTTTACCAGAAGAAAAAACAAACACAATAAAAACATTTTAAAGAATGAAAAAATTATTATCAGCAGTTGTAATGCTTACAGTGTCATCATTTACATTCGCACAGGTGGGTATAAACACATCTTCGCCTGAATCCACTTTAGATATCCGAGCTAAAAATCATTTAGGTACTGTGAGCTCCACAGACGGAGTACTTGTACCAAGAGTAAATGATTTAACTGTAAATGGCTCAGTAAATGGGCAATTGGTGTATTTAGTTAGCAATACAGGTTCTTTTACACAAGGGTTTTATTATTGGAATGGTACAGCATGGACTGGTTTCGGAGGTGCTTCCGGAGATAATACCAATGATGCGTGGATAAATGACACATCAAATGTCATGGTAAAATTAGGAACCCAGTCTGACGGAGCCACAGCCAGAAATGCAGGAACAGATTTTGTAGCCAAAGATAACGGAGCGGTCGGTATAGGAACCAATCTGCCGGATGCATCTGCTATTTTGGATATTACATCAACCAACAGAGGGGTAATATTACCAAGGGTAGCTTTGAAAAGTATTACTGATCAAAGTACAATCAATACTCCTGCTACTGGTATTTTGGTATATAATACGGGAGCAGATAGCCTTAAGTATGTAGGATATGTATTTTGGAATGGGAGTGAGTGGAGAAGTTTAGAAAACTCCACTCTAGTGAATCCTTCCATTACTTCGTTACAATGTAATGCAGCTACACTGTCTCCGACCCAATTAATAGCTAATGTACCTTATTCAGGTTATATGTATGTCCCGTATACCGGTGGAAATGGAGCAAGCTATGGAAGCGGAACTCCAATCCCATCTACAGGGAACACAGGATTAACGGCAACATTACAGCCAGGAAAATTAAATCTGGGAGATGGAAGCCTTACTTATCTGGTAACCGGGACTCCATCACAAAGCAGTCCTAACCTCGCATCATTTGCATTAGGAAGCACTTTTGGGACACCTGGGTGTACAGCTAATGTAGGAACATTTGCAGCATCTGGAAATTCAGTAAAAAAGCTACTTTATTCCGGTACAACAAGTGATGCCAATCAGGTGATTATAGTTGGAGATATGATGTTTAGGTTTGATAGTGGAGTACCTTGCACCAGCTGTGGAAAAGGACCACAAATAAGATTGGTTTCAGATCCTGGCAGCTCTAGAGTTATTTATGTTGGTGGTCAAACAAATTTTGCCACTAATGGTTATGAGTACATTAATAATCCTTTGACTTTTACTTCTGCTAACTATACTACCTATCAAAATCTCTATTCAGGTTCTGCAAACTCTATTGCTGTAGGGGAACTCAATGTATTAAATATTGTAGATTATGCTAAGAATATTTATTACAGAGTTACTTTTTATATTAATGGACCTAACCCTTATACATTCCTTATTATCGCTGAGCAATTTTAAACTAAGAGCTTTTAAAAAAGATTTTACACACATATGAATTTTCTTTAGGTACATTCAAAATTAAAAAATATATCAAAGCCACACTCAATGGAGTGTGGCTTTGATATCATTTAAATGATTTTCAAGCATTATTTAAATCAAATGAAGATTCAGTGATGCATTGACATGATTGTATTTAAAACCAAAAACGTTTTGTAAATCTTTTGTAAAACAAACACAAAACACTGGAAATATAACAGTTATCATTTTACCAGCACAATACATTTCATTTACAATCTTTACAAGAACTTCCCTTCTAATTTTACTTCATCAAAAAAATTAATGTTATGAAAAAGTTCATATTACTCGCTGCTGTATCCAGCACTTTCATTATGTGTAAAAAAGGAGAAGCTGCACAAGATAAGCTTCACGAAGTAATTCATACCGCTGACAGCGCTGCAGCTGTTGCTACAGAAACCATTGACAATGCCAATAAAACAGCAGATAAAGTTCTGGATTCTGCCAGTATTAAAATAAAAGATTTTGAAAACACTAAAAATGACATTCAGCAAAAAATAGAGAACACTTCCAAAATGGTAGATTCTTTATCTGATAAAATTGCCAATACAAAACTGGAATCCAAGATAGAGAAAAAGGACTCTGTTGAGAAGAAACCTGAAAAGGTTGCTGTAAAAGCTCCGGCTCCAAAAGTTATTAAAGAAACCAAGATTATTTATAAAGACAAACCTAAAAATGACAGTTATGAACTGAATATGCCTAAAGATAAAATGGTAAAATCAGGATATCTTGTCATAAGAGCAGAGAACGCTGAAACAGTGAAGGAAATCATCAGAGAAGAAGCTAACAGAAATAATGGCTACATCAAAAGTGAAAATCTTTCTTATGTAGAATCTGCCCGCCCTCATGGAGATGATCAAAAAGTATACAATCTTGATATTAAAGTTCCTATCCAGCATTTTGATGGTTTAATGGATGCAATCAATGATAATGTAGGAGATATTGATACAAAAGATATTCAGGTTTCAGGAAGAAATTACGTAGATAATACTATTTGTATGATCAATATCAACATCACTGATCAAGCTAAAACAGAAACAGAGCCTAAAACTTTCGGTGGAAAATCTTTGGCGGCTATTGAATCAGGCTGGGATGTGATCACTTCTATTTTCTTGTTTATCCTTCCTTTATGGCCATTATTCCTGATTGCAGGTATTGGATACTATTTTTATAAAAAGAAGAATAAAAATATTCCTAATAATGATTCTCACTAAATTCAAATCCATCCTCAGGGGTGGATTTTTAATATTTTTTTAATGAGGTTTGGACTTGAACTTCAATTCTTATATTTAATTTTATCCAAGATTAAAAAAAGGACTTGCTTATTAGGAAAATTCCTCTTAACTTTAAGTATAAGCAAAATGTAAGGAATCTTCGTTGTAAGACAAGGTTCAAAATAAGTTTGGAAATTTTTATTTCATATATTAATATTTTGTGATTTGGTGTAAAATAAGGCCCTCATATTGAGAGCCTTATTTGTTTTATTTCATATTCACTACTTTATCTACGACAAACTTTGTATTTCCTCTCCACGGAAGAGCACCATTGTATTCTTTGTAATGCAGGTCAAAGGTTTTTCCGCTGTTGGTTTCCAGTTGTTTGAAAACTTCAGGGTCATCTACAGAAAACTCAAACTCATAACTTGTAATAGTTCCTGTTTTTCCGCTTCCGAATCCTTCCTGAATCAGCTTACCTTCATAGGTTTTGAAGACATAGCCTTTTTTCATTGCATAGTTCAGGTATCCGGATTTTACGCCTTCTCCAAAAACGAAATAATACTTGTACCAGACAAAAACGCCCAGTAACAACAGTACAACACCGAGGATGATCCACAAAGATTTTTTCATAGGGAGTGTGTTTTATAAAATGTTATTTTGCGATACTTCTTGAGATCACGATTTTCTGAATTTCAGAAGTTCCTTCGTAGATCTGAGTGATTTTTGCATCTCTCATTAATCTTTCTACGTGGTATTCTTTTACATAGCCGTATCCACCGTGAATCTGTACTGCTTCAATAGTAGTATCCATTGCTACCTGAGAAGAGTATAATTTTGCCATAGCTCCGCTTTCAGAGATATCTTTTCCTGCATCTTTTTCACATGCTGCTTTGAAGCAAAGCATTCTTGCTGCAGTAATCTGAGTAGCCATATCAGCCAATTTGAATGCGATAGCCTGATGGTTGATGATTTCAGTTTTGAAAGCTTTTCTTGTTTTAGCATATTTCAATGCCAGTTCGTAAGCCCCTGAAGCAATACCTAAAGCCTGAGAAGCAATACCAATTCTTCCTCCATTCAATACAGCCATTGCAAAGTTGAATCCGAATCCGTCAGCACCAATTCTGTTTTCTTTTGGAACTTTTACATTATTAAAGATCAAAGAATGAGTATCACTTCCTCTGATTCCTAATTTGTCTTCTTTCAGTCCGATTTCAAAACCTTCCCATCCTCTTTCTACGATGAAAGCATTGATTCCTTTGTGCTTTTTCTCAGGATCCGTTTGTGCAATTACGATATAATAAGTAGCTGTACCACCATTGGTGATCCAGTTTTTGATTCCATTTAAAAGGTAATAATCCCCTTTGTCTTCAGCAGTTGTTTTCTGAGAAGTAGCATCAGAACCAGCTTCAGGTTCAGATAATGCAAATGCTCCGATTACCTGTCCGCTTGCCAGTGGAGTAAGATATTTTACTTTTTGCTCTTCAGAAGCAAATTTTTCAAGACCGGCACAAACCAATGAGTTGTTTACAGACATTACAACAGCTGCAGAAGCATCTATTTTTGCAATCTCCTCCATCGCCAGCACGTAAGAAACGCTGTCCATACCTGCACCGCCGTATTTTGGATCTACCATCATTCCTAAAAGTCCCATTTCTCCCATTTTCTTCACCTGTTCTGCAGGGAATTTCTGGTCACGGTCTCTTTCAATCACTCCTGGTAATAATTCGTTTTGTGCAAAATCTCTTGCTGCCTGCTGAATCATCAGCTGTTCTTCCGATAAATTAAAGTCCATAAAAAAAATAATTAGATAGCCGTAAATTTACACTTTTTAAGCAAATCTGAAAAAATTAAATTGAAAGCCGGAAAAACGAACAAGAAAAGGACATTTTGGGAAGTTTAACGATCCTGGATGCCTGTTTTGGGATTGGGAGTGATGAGATCTAAAAACAAGATGAGATTCTTCAGAAAAAATAAAAATTCCCAAAAGATCAATTTAAAATATAAAATCCCATTTTCAGGGCTTCCGGCCTCTTTTTTGATTCTATATATTATGGTTAGCATTTAACTTATTTCTAATTATTGCATGCAGATGTTTTCAATTAAAAAAAATGCTTATATTTAAGTTTCTTTATAAATTACGTAAAAAATCATGACGATCAAGAGATTATTCGATATACCGCACTATGCTTTAGAAAAATATCCTAAAACGGATATGTTTGTTACCAAGTATCAGGGTGAGTGGAAAAAAACTTCTACCCAGGAGTTTATTAATGAGGGAAATAAGATATCCAGAGGATTGCTGAAGCTAGGTATAAAACCTGGTGACAAAATCGCTTTGATTACCACTAATTCCCGTACTGAATGGGCTATTATGGATTTCGGACTTTCTCAAATCGGAGTTGTTTCCGTACCGGTTTATCCTAGTATTTCTCCTGAAGATTATGAATTCATCTTCAATAATGCTGAAATTCAGTACTGTTTTGTTTCTGATAAAGAACTTTTGAATAAAGTAATGAAAGTAAAACATAATATTCCAAGCTTACAGGGTATTTTTACTTTTGATAATATCAGCGGCGCTGCCAACTGGAGAGAAATCCTGGACCTGGGTAAAGATGAATCTACACAAATTGAAGTGGATGATCTTTCCAATGCGATCAATACGGAAGATCTTGCTACTATTATCTATACTTCCGGAACTACCGGAAGACCTAAAGGGGTAATGCTTACGCATAATAATATAGTATCTAACATATTAGGAGCTATTCCAAGGATTCCCAAAAAGAGAGGTTTCGATTATAAAGATGCAAGAGCCTTAAGCTTCCTTCCTATCTGCCATATCTTCGAAAGAATGCTGTTTTATCTTTATCAATACAACGGTTTTTCTCTTTATTTCGCTGAAAGCATTGAGAAAATGGGTGAAAACGTAAAAGAAGTGAAGCCGCATTACATGACTGTTGTACCTAGATTGGTAGAAAAAGTATATGATAAAATCTACAATACAGGGTCTTCAGCCGGAGGATTAAAATCAAAAATCTTCTTCTGGGCTTTGAACTTAATCAGTAAAAAGAAAGTAATCTCCAAGCCATCCGGACTTCAGGAAATGATTGCTGATAAATTGGTGTTTTCTAAATGGAGAGAAGGTTTAGGTGGTGAAATCGTAACGTTGGTTTCAGGATCTGCAGCATTGTCTACAAGGCTTAACCTGATGTTCCAAAATGCTGGTATTCCTATTTTGGAAGGCTATGGTTTAACAGAAACATCCCCTGTAATTTCTGTAAACAGCTTTGATAAAATGAAAGTGGGAACCGTAGGTATTCCATTGGATAATTTAAAGGTTAAAATTCAGGAAGACGGTGAAATTACGGTAAAAGGCCCGTCCGTATTCAAAGGGTATTTCCAGAATGAAGAAATGACGAAAGAAGCCTTTACAGAGGACGGATTCTTCAAAACAGGAGATATTGGCCATATCGACAGCGATGGATTTTTACAGATTACTGACCGTAAGAAAGAAATGTTCAAGACATCCGGTGGAAAATATATTGCTCCTCAGACCATTGAAAATTTAGCGAAAGCTTCCAAATTCATTGAGCAGGTGATGGTGGTAGGTGATGGTGAAAAAATGCCATGTGCTATGGTACAGCCAGATTTTGAATTTGCTAAAAACTGGGCTTTAAGAAACAATCTGAATATTGGTTCTACACCGGAAGAGATTGCAAAAAGTTCTGAACTGAAGCAAAGAATTGAAAAAGAGATAGAAGGCATCAACGAACATCTTGGAAACTGGGAGAAAATCAAAAAAATTGAGCTTACTCCTGAAGTTTGGAGCATTGAAAGCGGATTGCTTACTCCAACCTTAAAACTGAAAAGAAAAGCGGTAAAAGAGAAGTTTATTGCTTTGTACAATAAGATGTATGATCATCAGGATTAAAAAAATAATATCAACCGCTTCATTTTGAAGCGGTTTTTTATAGATTTTGGCTAAAGTCATAGGAATATTTATTTTGATAAACGAACGGGCTAAAGCCCCTTCCTATTGATGACTTCTATTGGTTCTCCCAATCGTAATAATTAACTCCAACCTTGTCATTCCGTAGGAATCTTTACGTATTCTTTTAATAAGGCATAGATTCCTACGTAATGACAAGGACACCGTAAAAAATGACATTATGCTAAAAGATCAAACGGGCTTTAGCCCGTTTCTATTGAGTATTCCCCCATGGCTATTTCAACCGTTATGATTAACGCCACCTATGTCATTCCGTAGGAATCCATACCTTATTAAAAGCATGTGTAGAGATTCCTGCGGAATGACAAGTACACCGTAAAATGACATCATGCTAGAAGATTAAACATATTTTATTGCTTATACAAAAAAAGCTGTCTCATTTCTGAAACAGCTTTTGTATATTGTAAAACCAGTAATTAGAATTTAATTACAGATTTCATCCTTTCGTTTTCTTCCATTACCAACTCGTCATCTACAAGAATTTTTCCCGAGTGTTCATCAATAATGATTTTCTTTCTCTGAGCAATTTCCATTTGCTTTTGAGGAGGAATAGTAAAGAAAGATCCTTTTGGAGCTCCTCTTTCTAATCCTACTACTGCAAGACCGTTGATAGAGTTTGTTCTGATTCTGTTATAAGAAGCCAGCAATCTCTCGTCAATTTTACCTGCATATTCTTTAGATTGTTCGATCAGGTATTCTTCCTCTTTCTGAGTTTCAGAGATCAAACCGTCCAATTCTTCTTTCTTGAATTTAAGGTGGTTTTTCAAATCGTCGATCTTTGAAGTAAGTTCACCTAAAGTTTCGTTTTTGTGAGCAATTTTAGCTCCGAATTCTTTAATTCTTTTTTCAGCAAGCTGAATTTCCAGATCCTGGAATTCCATTTCTTTTCCTAATGCTTCAAACTCTTTGTTGTTTCTTACATTATCCTGCTGAGATTTGTATTTCTCAATTAAAGTTTTAGCATGGTTAATAACTTCATGCTTCGTTTTAATCTGATCGTCCTGATCTTTGATATCAGCATGAAATTTTTCAGCTCTTTTTTCAAGTCCTTCAATCTCAATTTCAAGATCTTCAACTTCAATTGGCAATTCTCCTCTAGTATTTCGGATTTCATCCAATCTTGAATCAATGATCTGTAAATCGTATAAAGCTCTTAATTTTTCTTCAACTGAAATATCGTTGGTTTTTGCCATATTTAAATGAAATAATTTACTGGGTTTGTTTTTTCAATAGATTTTGAAATTGCAAATGTACTAAATTTTTGTGACAAAATTTCAAATAATTGTTGGGCAACAAATTGTTCAGACTCATAGTGTCCTATATCACAGATCAGCATTTTAGACTCTGCTAAAAAATAGTCATGATATTTAAGGTCTCCGGTAAGATAAGCATCACACTTCTTAGCTGCTGCAGATCGTATACCACTGGCTCCGGAACCTCCAAGCACCCCTACTCTTTTGATTTTTTTATTGTTGAAAGACGAATGTTTTATCACTTCCAAATTAAATTTTTCTTTTACAAACCCAAGGAAATCCTTTTCATCCATTTCCTCTTCCAGATCTCCATACATTCCCAACCCTACATGATGGTTTTTATTATCCAGACTATAAATCTGATGAGCCACTTCTTCATAAGGGTGTGCAGCTTTCATAGCGCCTACAATCTGCCCTTGTTTAAAGCCTTCAAAAATTACAGAAATCATGTCTTCATCTGCATTTTCACGGGTTCCCTGCTGACCTGAGAAAGGATTTGAGCCTTCTACCGGTCGGAATGTTCCATTTCCGTTCACTGTAAAGCTGCATTCGTCATAAAATCCTATACTTCCGGCTCCGGCTGAGAACATGGCTTCTTTTACTTTTTCTGAGTATTCTTTCGGAACAAAAACTGTAAGTTGTTTTAGATTATTTTCTTTCGGCTGAAGAATTTTCATATTCTTTAATCCCAGTTGGCTGCAAATCCCATGATTCACTCCAAAGAAGTCATTATCAAATGCGGTATGAATGGCATAAATGGCAACTTTATTTTCAATAGCCTTTAAAACCGCTCTTTCTACATAGTTTTTTCCTGTTAAAGATTTTAGCCCGGAAAATATAATGGGATGAAAGCATACAATCAGATTACAGTTTCTCTCAACAGCCTCATCTACTACATTCTCCAAAGCATCATGGCAGACCAGAATACCGGATACATCACGGTCATAAACGCCACACAACAATCCTACATTATCAAAATCTTCAGCTTGTCTGATACTGATTTCTTCTTCAATCTTTGCTATTACAGTTTTTAGCTTCATTAATATATATTTTACCGTTACAGCGAAGATATTAATTTTACTAAAATTCTAAAGAATATTTTAATAGTTGTACAATTCTTTTAACAGTCATATATTTACCTTATACTTTAAAAAACCGCTAACTTCAGCTTAAAACAATCCTCTACAAATGGAAAGAGAACACAATCTTATTCCTGAAGACTCCCTTTGGAAAAGATTCCTTTACCGAATAATTTACCGTTCCGATACAAGACTCGGAAAACTTTTCGATATTATCTTATTATCGTTAATTCTCGCAAGTACTGCTATCATCATGATGGAAAGCGTACCTCAGCTTGATAAAAGGTTTCATTATACCTTCCTGATTCTTGAATGGGTAATTTCTATTTTCTTTACGGCGGAGTATTCTATGCGGATCGCAGTGGTAAAAAACAAAAGAAACTATA
This sequence comes from Chryseobacterium sp. CH21, assembly GCF_004119445.1. Lineage (GTDB taxonomy): Bacteria > Bacteroidota > Bacteroidia > Flavobacteriales > Weeksellaceae > Chryseobacterium. Next base: position 20,694 of record NZ_QICI01000020.1, read on the forward strand.
TTTTCAGCTTTTTCGGGGTTATAGACTTTCTTGCTTTGGTTCCTTTCTTCCTCAGCTTTTTCTTCCCTATCACTAAGTATTTCCTGATTTTCAGAATGCTGAGAATGTTGAGAATCTTCAGAATTTTCAATTTGCTGGATTTTATGAACGATGGTTATCTTATTGTAAGGGCTTTGAAAAACAGTTCAAGAAAAATTTATATTTTCCTTCTGTTCCTGATTATTTTCTCGGTTATTGTAGGGTCACTGATGTTTATGGTGGAAGGCGGGAGACCTGGTTTTGAGACAATACCTCAATCTATCTATTGGGCGGTAGTTACTGTAACCACCGTAGGATATGGTGATGTATCCCCCATTACGCCTTTAGGAAAATTTTTTGCTGTTGTTTTGATGCTTGCCGGTTACTCCATTATTGCGGTTCCTACAGGTATTGTAACTGCAGAAATGAGAAATAAGAGACAAAACATGGAATTAGTATGTGAACGCTGTGGGAATGATGATATTGATGACGATGCAAGGTACTGCAAGAAATGTGGCAAGAAATTAGCTTAATATTGGGTATAAATAAAATTTATTCACCAAATACCTCAAAATCATGGAACCACAAAAGAAAAACAGACCCAATAATTTAGTGATTATTCTTTTTGCACTCATCGTACTGATGATCATTGTTTATTTCATATTAGCAATGTTCTTCCCTACAGTTTTTGACCTCATGAACAAAGGAGAAATACAGCCGGTACCCAATAAATAATAGTCATATGATAAAATAAAAAAGATAAGCAACATAATATCGCTCATCTTTTTTGATATCTTAACATTCAAAGTAAATACTTGTTTTAATAAAAAAGACGGATCATCAATGACCCGTCTCTTTCTTTTATTTAAATGATAAATTATTTCTTAATGGCTTTGATAGTCTGTTTAGAACCATCTTTCATTTCTAAAGTCACCAAATAAACACCCTGCATCAAATCTCTTAAATGGATCACAGACTCAGGATTTGCAATAGTTTTCACTAATCTTCCTGAAACGTCTGTTATTGAGACATTTTTAACGTTTTTAACATCAGAAATATTCAATACCTCCGTAAATGGATTAGGATATACTTTGATACCGCTCTTCGTTGCAGAAACTTCAGATACTGCCAAGTTTGCATTGTTAACACTAATATCATCAACATACAGATTGTCTTGATCCGCATCTGAATAAGCATTAAATCCAAAGTAGTACACTCCCGTTGTAGGAACTGTAAAGGTGATAGATTCTGTATGTGCCACAGCATCATTGATTGCTGGATAATCTGCTACTGAATTAGTCATAGCGGATGCAACTGGTGAAGTTCCGTAAGCTACTTTTAATTTTTCCTCATAAGTAGTGGAATTATTTCCATACTTGTAACTGATTGTATACTGTACTCCCGCTGTAAGGTTCAACCCTTGAGTAAAGAACCATGCATTAGCAGGGTTAAAAGAATTATAATGGTATCTCAGCACATTGGTAGTAAACCCTTGGCTATCAGAAGGCGGGTTCACCGTTCCCCAATTATTCCCAGATCCTGCATTTACAGCTGCTGTACAACCAGGAAGATCCGGTGTAGAAACATTTTCAAAGTCAACAGTATAAGGTAAAGCAGCACTTGTACAAAGAGTGGTAAACGTAGTATTAGTACTCCACGCACTTGTGCTGGAAGCACTACACGATGATCTCACCCAAACATAATAAGTAGTTGCAGATGCTAAACTAGGAATATTATAGGTAGTAGCCGTAACTCCTGTAAAATTAGGTGTACTTGTTGCTGTAGGAGCTGTATTGGTTGTACTGTAATAAATATCATATCCGTTTGCCGGTACTGGAGTAGCAGCTGTCCATGAAACCGTAGCTCCACTTGCCGTAACATTGGAAGTTGCTACAGCTGTAGGCTCGCTACAAGAAGGGGCTACATCTATATTAATATCATCAACGTATAATTGATTCATATTGGCATCAGAATATGCCTGGAATCCAAAATAATATACTCCTGTAGTAGATGGCGTAAAGTTCACAAAAGCACTTGTTGCCGTACTTGTAACAACACTTGGATGATCTGCTAAAGTATTGGTCATTCCTGCACCTGTCGCTGAAGTTCCATAGGCCACTTTTAATTTTTCTTCATATACAAATCCTTCCGCATTAGCATATTTATATTTAATTCTGTACGCAACACCTGCAGTAAGGTTAATCCCATTAGTGAAGAACCATGTATTGGCGTTATTTGCATAATCATATGAATACTGAAGAACGTTACCTGTAAATCCTTGAGCATCCAGATCACCGGTTTTCCACATATTTCCGGAGCCATCATTGACTGCTGAAGTACATGTTGGAAGACTAGGAGTTGTTACGCTTTCAAAATCCAATGCATAGGGTACCCCTACTGAAACGCAAGATGTCATAAATGTTGCTGCCGGAGACCATGCACTCTTATCTGTTGTACTGCATGCAGAGCGTACCCATACATAATAGGTAGTAGCTGGGGTAAGTGTAGAAGGTAAATTGGCTGTAAGTGTAGTACTTGTTCCGGACACTACTGCTGTTGGCGCAGGGTAAGTACTTGAAGTTGAATAATAGTATTCATAGCCACTAGCCGGAGCAGAAGCCGGAGCCGTCCATGAAATCTGAGCTGTATTGGTAGTAATTCCAGACACCATTAAAGCAGTTGGAGCAAAACAGGTTGGAACCGCCCCAATTACTACTGTATAATCATGAGCTTCTCCATATCCGTCAACATTACAAGGAATAGGCTCACTGGAGAATCGGTCTCCTACCCTCATTCTATAGGTACCCGGAGTAACTGTCGCAGGGATCGTTATTTGTCCGGCAGTAATATTGGCACCCCCTACGAAATCACTGCTTGCAGAAGCTACGAGTTCTGGTGCAGTATCATCAAAAGTTCCGTCATTATTAAAATCGATCCAAATGCGTATATTCTGATCACTATAATCATGTTTGACAGTAAAATCATAGTTTAACCCTGCACTCATGTTAATAGTCATAGATGTATAATCTCCATACGCACCAGCAGAACAGCCTGTATTCTGATGGTCAAGTCCAGCACCTGGAATTTTAAAAGTATCAATTACATCTCCTCCACTACACCCACTAGCAAATTCGGGCGTACAATAAGTTTGCGCGGAGGATAAAAAGCCAGTCATTAAGAAACCAACGAGTAAAATATTTTTCATATAAGATATTATTAGTTAATCAAATCTAGTTAAAAATCATTAACAAAAAAAATACTTTTATCACAATATCACAACGTAATAATCTTTTCTTTTAATAATAGATAATTTTTACTACAAAAAAGAGACTGCTCAGTTTGAGCAGTCTCTCTTTTCTATTTTTAAAAGATTTTTTTATCTTTTGATAGCCTTAATGGTTTGTTTAGATCCATCTTTCATATTCAATACTACCAAATATAATCCTTCTTTAAGATCTCTCAACTGAAGAACAGAAGAAGGTTTTTCTATAGTTTTAACCAGTCTTCCGGAAACATCAATGATAGAAATAGATTGCACTTTTGATATATCAGAGATTGTTAATGTATCAGTAAACGGATTAGGATATACATTAATCTTATTTTCTTTTACTGCAGTTTCAGAAGTTGCCAAGTTAGGATTTTGTTTTACCTCAACATTATCTAAAAGAACATCATCATAGAAATATCCGTTACCACTCACATTTTTATCAACAGTAAATCTCACCTGAATAGTAGCCCCTATATAAGAAGCTGCTAAAGGAATAGCCACTGTTCTCCACTGATTTAAGTTTGTATTATCACTAAATATAGCAACCCAGCCATTTCCATCGTTTACCTCTACAGTAAGTTTATTATTATCATAAGTAGATGGAGTAACCGTTGTTGAGGTTGACATAGAGTGGTTTTTAAACCAATCAAAAGAAACTATAGGTGCAGTTAATCCAGTTAAGTTTACTGAAGGTGTAATCAATTGAACAGTATTGGCACCTAATCCTGAGTATGGGGAGCTTGCATCTACCCATGCATAAGTACTGGCTGCTCTTCCATTATTAGCTGTATTAGCACCGTAATCTGCACTTCCTGAGAATTTCCAGAAAAGAGTTGCATCCGTAGCGGTTGCTGTAGGATTTACACTGTTCCAGCAGTTTGGCACTACTCCGTTATCAAAATTCTGGGCAAAAGGAGCCATCACTGTACCACAAAGTGTATTGAAAACAGCCGGCCCAGCCCAAGGACTCTTATCACTAGAACTACAAACAGATCTTACCCAAACATAATAGGTGCTGCTAGAAGCCAGTCCGGATAAAGGAGCTGAAACAGTACTGCTTGTTCCACTAGCTGTTGTAGCAGCGGTAGGAGCGGTACTACTTGTACTGTAATAATATTCGTAACCGTTAGCTGGTGGTGTAGCAGGAGCTGTCCAGGATAAATCTGCTGTAGAAACTGTAGGGTTAGCCACTACAGGAGAAACCGGTTCCGGACAAGTTGGTATAGCTTCTACCACAAAGTCGTCAACGTGGAAGTCAATATCAGGAGTATTGGAGCTTGTTGTTGCAACAAAAGCAATTTTAACATTCCCTGAATATCCTGCAAGGTTTATTGTTTCTGTTTGTCCAGTTGCAGAATAAGTTGCTGCTCCTGTATAAGTTTTTATTATGTTCGTATTACTCCAAGTAGTACCACCATCTGTGGAGACAATAACTCTAACCTGATGAGTACCTAAAGTTGTTTGTGAAGTAGTTCCCAAATAGCTGGTAACAGCCATTTTATATTTCATTCTAAACATACCTGGGGTAGCACCAAGATTAATTGGTTGAGAAATCAGCCAATCTCCGGTATTGGTTCCATATAAATTGATTCTTACGGCTGCATTAGATCCTGCATTGGCAAAACCTGCTTCAGTCGCCCATTTGCTTGATCCGTATGTTAGGGTAGATGAAGCAGTAACATCTCCTTTGGCAACTGACCAGCACATTGGAGTAAATGTGGTAAAGTTTTGCGGTGCTGTTGGAGCATTTTCTGCACTACAAACTGTTGTAAAATTACGTTCTGTACAAGAAGCAGAGTTACTTGTTGATGTATAAGCGTTAACTGTATAGTAATATTTTGTCGCATTGCTTAATGGAGTGGAAAGTGTATAAGTTAAAACATTTCCTAAATCAACATTATTCATCACATCAGTTCCACCAGTTGTAGTACCAATGGAAAGTTTATATCCGGTAGCATCTGTTACCGCTCCCCAGGTGATTGCAGGTGTTACAGAAACTCCTGTTGCAGCTGATGATGGTGCAGTAACGGAAGGACAGCCGATATTTTTAGTAACGAATGATATTGAGTTACATGCACTAGCTGTACCGTTGCTATTGGATGGCTGTACCGTTGCATAATACGTGGTGTTATACAATAACTGGCTTGCTGCCGGAAGTGTATACGTCACCACATTTCCTACATCTACTGCGTTCATTACATTTGTACCTCCTGGTGTAGTTCCTACGCTTAGTTTGTAAGAAGTTGCTCCCGCTGTAGGATTCCATTTGATATTTGGTGTTACAGATACTCCTGTTGCTGCATTAGCAGGTGCTGTAATTACTGTACAGTCCGGAATTGTAATAGCGGAAATCTTAACGTTATCTACGTAGATATCGTCACTTCCGTTATCTCCTTTGGCTAGGAATCTTACAATTGCATTAGGACTGGATGATCCCAAATCTAAAAAGTTAGACGTCCATGATGCGGCAACACCTAAAGCAGAACCTACATCTGTGAATGTATTTCCTCCATCAGTAGAAATCTGAATCTTTAAAACATCACTTCCTGAAGGGTTGATATAATCAAAACTTAAATATCTGGTTCCTGTACCCGAGGAGAGATTGACGTACAAGTCCATATATCCTGAAGCATACTGGCAGTTGTAAGAGTGGAATCGGGCAGCAGGGGCCACTGCAGGCGTAGCAACTGTAGCAGATCCACTAGTGCCCGACCATCCAGAAGCGGAGGTAAATCCTGTTGTTGCAATATCGCTCTGTCTCCATGAGTTATCTCCTCTTGCCGGCCATGTTCTCCAATAGGCGGCACTTGGCAGATCTGAGGTTGAATTACCATTTTCCCAGGCACTAAAGCTCTCTGTAAAAGGTAATGAAGCATATGCTACGGGTGGGTTTTGCCATGTTCCAGGAGTATAAGTAAATGTCAATCCGGAGGCAGGAACTGTTGTTCCGTTGGTAGTTCCTAGAGTCGCTGTAGAGCTGTTTGAACTTCCTACAGCGAGAGAAGTCCAGTTTGTTCCTGTTAAATTATTGACATCGGAACTTTCCGATCCTCTTATCCCTACCTGTCCAGTAAGGGTTGAAGTTCCAGAAACACAGTTTCCATACACAATAGCAACTGTCTTTGCAGTAAGGTCTAATTGAATCTGAAAATTAAGAAGCTGGGCTGAAGAGGCAGAATTCCCCTGTACATCTGTATATTGCACAATAAATTTCGAACCAACTGTTTCATAGGCAATCTCAGAAGTTGTAGTATTTGCATGACGTAGGTTGACAGCAAAGCCTGCAAAAGCTCCTTCGTAAGTAGTTGGTGAAATATCGGAAGATAATCCCGTGTAAGTAGAACTGGAAGCGGGAATCCCAAATGTAATAAAGCCATTATTACTGATATAAACAGAATTATACTTCTGGTTATTAAAAGTAAAAGAACCTGGCAAAGGAATAGCTCCTGAAACTAAATCTGTTCCTATTGTCGCACCAGACTGCCATACTGTCCTGCTTGCAGATAATGGTGTATAAGTACCGGAAGACTGCGCAAAGCCATATCCGTTACTTGTGTTCGGGGTGGCAAGCTGAGGCGGCCCCACCTGCGCAGACACACAATAATAAAATGCGGTCAGGCACGAAAGTAATAATCTCTTCATAAATATATAATAATAAAAAGTTAGGGCTGTAAAAATATAAATATAAATTTAATTATTAACAGAAATATTAATAATTATCATAAAATATTAAATAAAAACAATTAAAACTCTCTTAAAAACACAATAAAATCAAACGTTTATTTAATTTTAATATTTATTTCGCAATACAATGAAAAAATCTAATAATCTGATAATCAAAATATTAAATTACCATATAATTAAAATAGACTTCAGAAAAATTTTCTATTTAACATAAAAAACTATTTAGAATTTTTCATCAATATTCTCAATATGTAAACAAAAAAAAGAGTAACCTAAGCCACTCTTTTTAAATAACATATTGGATTTTAATTCAAATAAAATTCATATTTATTCAACAATTGAATTTCTTTAATTAAATCTCCATTCAGATCTACCGCATGCTTCATAGACTGTACTTCAATATGTGAGTCATCTTCCAGGTTTTTAATGAAGAACTTCAACTTTTGATTTCCTTTGTTTCTATCAAGAACTGTTCTGAAAAAGTCTAGATCTTCCCTCCTTACATCCATCACATCCATCACCAATGATATGCTTTTTGCAAACCTTTCAAATGCTTCCTGAAGCTCTATCACATCATTTACATTCACAAAGACTCTCCCATCTTTAACCTGAGCAAATTTTATTTTAAAAATAACAAATCTCTGAACTTCAAGCTTCTCTTTCAATCTCATATAATCTCTGTCTCCCAACCTGAATGAATACGATCCTGAATAATCTTCCAAGGTAACAAAAGCCACTTTCTCACCACTTCTGAAACCATCTTTCACCACATATTCTGTAATCAAGCCTGCCACCGTATATTCTTTCCCACCGCCGCCATTTTCTCTTTCTTTTTGCAACGTTTTCCAGTCTTTCTTCTTCTCTTCAAATAATTCTTCCTGCTTATTTGCAAAAGCCTGTTCTTTGTAAGCATCTACTTCATCCAGATTCAGAAATAAGAAATTACCTTTTGGTTCCGCCTTTTTAGTTACCTCTTCTATCACTTCTTCTTCTCCTGCCACCACATCATCAGATACAATTCCTGTAAGATCTACAGCATCATCCTGAGTATCCTGCTCCAAAACAGGCGCTTCATCTGTAACTACTTTATCTTCTTCATTTTTCTCAAGAACCGATTTTTTAGAAAGCTGCCCCTGCATAAACTGGAAATGATACTTAAACTCATCTAACGGATGTGCAGAAAGATAGAAACCAATAATTTCCTTTTCTTTGTTAAGCTTATGCATATTAGGCCATTCCGGACAAGGTAACAGCTTAGGTTGTTCTATTTGAACTTCTTCAGCAAAATCAGCAAATAAAGAATGTTCCATCTCATTTTTACTTTCCTGAAAGCTTTGTCCGTACCTGATCAATCTTTCCAGATTTGTTCTTCCAGCCATATCGATATCAAAATACTGACCTCTGTGGAAAGAATCCAATTCATCAAATCCTCCAGCCAAAACTAAACTTTCCGCTACCCTTTTATTCATTTGCGAAGGTAGAATCCTTTCAAAGAAATCATAAATATTTTTAAATCTTCCGTTTTCTCTTTCTCTTGTAATCCCCTCGCTTGGTCCTTCACCAATTCCTTTGATAGCTCCCAGTCCGAAACGGATCTGACCTTTTTCATTTACCGAGAATTTGTATTGGGATTCATTCACATCCGGTCCTAATACGTCTACGCCCATACTTTTACAATCTTCCATGAACATAGTAATTGAATCCGTATTGTTAATGTTATTACTCATTACACTCGCCATATATTCTGCAGGATAATTTGCCTTTAGATATGCGGTCTGATAAGCAATGAAAGCATAACATGTTGAGTGAGACTTGTTGAAGGCATATTCAGCAAACGCTTTCCAGTCATTCCAGATTTTCTCTAGCCTTTCTTCATTCAGGTTGTTTTTTCTACCTCCTTCAATAAATTTCGGGTACATTTTATTCAAGACGTCAATCTGCTTTTTACCCATAGCTTTTCTCAAAGTATCTGCTTCACCTTTGGTAAAGTTGGCCAGTTTCTGAGACAAAAGCATTACCTGCTCCTGATAAACAGTGATTCCGTAGGTTTCCTTTAAATATTCTTCTGTTTCCGGTAAGTCGTAAACAATCTCTTCAATCCCGTGTTTCCTGTTGATGAAATTTGGAATATATTTAATAGGACCCGGACGATACAAGGCATTCATGGCAATAAGATCGGCAAAAACCGTTGGTTTAAGTTCTCTCATATACTTTTGCATCCCGGGACTTTCATACTGAAAAATACCTACTGTTCTTCCTTCTTTAAATAGCTGATACGTTTTAGCATCATCAAGCGGAATAAGATCCGGATCAATGTCAATATTATATCTTGCTTTTACCAGCTTCAATGCATCTTTAATAATAGTCAAAGTTCTCAACCCCAAGAAGTCCATCTTCAAAAGACCTGCACTTTCCGCAACAGAGTTATCAAACTGCGACACTAAGATATCAGCATCTTTCGCTGCAATAGTCACCGGAACCAGATTACTCACATCTTCCGGCGTAATAATTACACCACAGGCGTGAATTCCGGTATTTCTGATACAGCCTTCCATCTTTTTGGCACTTGCCAAAACTCCGTGTCGGGCATCATCAGGACTATCGAGAACATACCTCATCTCATCAACGAGCATCTGTTCTTCCGGTTTTAATTTATCATATTTAGCTAAAGCTTTTGCAATGTTCATCCCCGGACTTGGAGGAATAAGTTTAGCAATATTATTGGTATCAGGAATTGGAACATCCAGAACCCTTCCCGCATCTTTGATGGCAGATTTCCCCCCCAACACTGAGTACGTGATAATCTGTGCTACCTGATTTTTACCGTATTTTTCGACTACCCATTTGATAATTTTATCTCGACCTTCATCATCAAAGTCAATATCAATATCCGGCATGGAAACCCTTTCCGGATTCAGGAATCGCTCAAAAAGGAGATCATATTTAATCGGGTCTACATTGGTAATTCCGGTACAATAAGCTACAGCGGAACCTGCGGCAGAACCACGGCCGGGTCCAACCCAAACACCCATTTTTCTTGCTTCATTACAAAAATCCTGTACAATTAAGAAATAGCCGGGATAACCTGTATTAGCAACAACTTCCAGCTCAAAGTCTAAACGTTCTTTAATTTCATCCGTAATCCCTGTATCTTTATATCTAACCTTAGCTCCTTCATAGGTCAAATGTGTTAAATATGCCATTTCACCACGTTTTCCTCCATCAATATCATCTTCAGGGTGAATAAATTCTTCCGGAATATCAAACTTCGGAAGGAGAACGTCTCTTTTTAGAGTATAAGGCTTAAACTTTGCTGTGAATTCTTCATAAGCATCAAAAGCATCGGGATATGCTAAAAAGGCTTCTTTTATTTCATCAGAATTTTTGATAAAATATTCACCTGTCGCCAATCCTCTTCTTTTACCAAATCCTTTTCCGACTGGTGTTGTCAGCTTTTCACCATCTTTGATACAGCTTACAATATCCTGAATATTAGAATCATCTTTATTGGTGTAAAAGGTTTCGTTCTGAGCTAAAATTTTAACATTATATTTATCTGCCAGATACAGCAGGACTTCATTCAAATGCTCTTCTTCAGGCAGTTTGTGATTCTGAATCTGTACATAAAAATCATCTTCAAAGGTATCTTTCCACCATTTGAAAAGCTCCTCCCCTTTTTGTTCACCGGTATTTAAGATGGCATCGGGAATATCCCCCATAATTCCGGAAGTCAAAGCAATAATTCCTTCCTTATACTGAGCAATCAGTTCACGGCTTATCCTTGGAACTCCAAAATAGAATCCCTTAAGGAAACCTATACTGGAAAGTTTAGCCAGATTTTTATATCCGTTAAAGTCTTTTGCTAAAAGCACTACCTGTGTTCTTCTGTCCGGATCATCTTTGGTAAACTGCTTTTGTTCGTAACGTTCCGAAATATAAAATTCGCAGCCTACAACTGGAATAAGCGGTTCCGAAACAGGTTCCTCTTCGTTGAATTCTGTTCCGTTTTCTTCTGCTTCCTGCTTTTTCGCTAAGTATTCTTTATGTTTCTTTGCTCTGTCTCCATTAGCTCCTTCCACTGCTGAAACGAACTTAAAAGCTCCCATCATATTCCCCAGATCTACCATCCCGACAGCCGGGAAGTTTTCATCAGAAGCTTTTTTAATCAAATCATTGATGCTGGAAGTAGCCATAAGTGTAGAGAACACACTATGGTTATCAAAATTGAAATATTTCCCTAAATCAATTTCATCAATACTTCCGAAATCCTGCTGCTTTTTCTTATTATGAAAATCGGCAACCTGCCTTCTGATAACAATATTAAAAGGCTTTATCGGGTCCGGATAAAGACTCCTGAAGTAAGCAAGCTGATCTTCTGAAATCTTTAATGTTTCAGCGGGTACTACTCCAATTCTTACCATTTCAAAGAAAGCTCTGGCAGTAGCATTTACGTCAGCAGCAGCATTATGGGCTTCATCAAATTTACTCCCATATAGTTTTTCATAAAGCTCTTCAAGTTTCGGAGGTTTAAATCTTCCTCCACGACCTCCGCCAAGCTGACAGAAATCGGTTCCCAAAATCATGGTATCTGCTTTGGGCTTCTCCTGAAGGTTATCTTTCAGGTTTTTTCTGTAAAATTCTGCTCCTACAATATTATAGTCGAATTCTACATTATGTCCGGAAACTACTCTTACTCTTTCAAGGACTTTAGAAAATTCTTCAAGAATCTCCTGCAGATCTCGTCCTTCTTCATTGGCAATCTTAGTAGTAATCCCGTGAATACGTGCTGCGTTGAAGGGAATATCATACCCTTCAGGTTTTATTATATAATCCTGGTTTTCAATCAAATTTCCGTCGTCATCGTGCACCTGCCATGCAATCTGAACCATTCTTGGCCAGTTATCCGAGTCTGAAAGCGGAGCGTTGAAATTTTTTGGTAAACCGGTTGTTTCTGTGTCAAAAATTAAATACATATAATGTTCTAACTTTTTTATAAAAGAGAATGTAAAGTTACTTCATTTTTTCCAATAATTGTTTTATAGCCGCGACACAAAGAATCAATAATACCCAAAACATACCAAACCTGAAATATCTTAACAATAACTCTAATTTTTTAAGTTAAATTAAAATAATATTAAAAAATTAGAGTTATATATTAAAATATCACTGACTATTAAAATTTTACTATAATTTTGATTCATTATATTTTTTAACAATTTACTACCTAAAATGAAGAAACAATTACTTTTAATTAGTTCTTTTGCTATTTCATTATTAAGCGCACAAAACAACGAAGAATTAAACAGACAGTTTGAAAGACAGAGAATAGAGAACAATGATAAGTTTGATACTTATGTAGCTAAGCGGTTTGGCTCTGACAGAAGCCCTGAAATTTTAAAGCAGATTGAATTACAGAGAGCCACTCTGGCAGGTTTTTTACCAGACAACAGACCTTATTTTATGCAGGCCCATGATGGTGACCAAATTAAAAATTCCAATTCTGATTTTTTACAGGGAGGAAATATCACAGGGTTAACAGGATCTTTTAACGGAGAAGGTATTAAGTTTACCATTTTTGACGGGAGTACTTCTTCCGGGGTAGCAAGAGTATTTGCAGGCCATGTTTTTTTCAACAATCTTCCTAACAGAATTACGAATAAAGAAAGCAGTACCGTTAATTATGGCGATCACGCAACAGCTGTATCCAGTTTTATAGGCGCCAAAGACTATCCTTATACGGTAACATTTACGAATGGAACAACCAGACAGGTTAATTTCAAAGGTATTGCCCCTAATTCTACCATTGATGCTTATGCTTTCGGATCTTCTATACTGGATGGAGAAACAACACAAAAAACTGTATTTCAAAAGATTATTACAGCCCAGCCTAATATCTCTAACCACTCCTATGGAAGCAACCAGGGATGGGCAGATCCCCAGCTGATCAATAATGAACCTTCATGGGTTTGGAATGGGGCGTTTGCGAGCCCAAACACCTCTTATGACGCCCAGGGAACTTACCATACCAATGACAGGGATTATGACCAAATTGTATACAACAATCCTTCATACATCATTGTAAAGTCTGCCGGAAATTCATTTGGTGAAGGACCTAGTGCCGCTACCAGTACTTATAAAAAATATTACAGAGACAATAGTGGTAATTTGGTTGAATTCGCTCCAACCGATACACTACCACAAAACAATTGTGCTCTTGGGTATGACTGTATAGGGATTGGTTCTCTTGGAAAGAACATCATTGTGGTAGGAGCTACGGATAGAATTACCACTAATGACGGAAGGTATACAGCTTCTTCAGATGTCATTCACTCCAGCTATAGTAGTGCAGGACCAAGAGATGACGGAGGGATCAAGCCGGATATTACTACCGTGGGAACAGAAGTTGCCAGCGCATGGACTGATAATAATGCCACAGGAGGAAGTAAAATCGATATTGGAGACGGTACTTCCTATTCTGCCCCTGTAGTAACTGGTATTGTGGGGCTTTGGACACAAATTAACAAACAACTTTTTGCAGGAAATTTATTAAATGCTGCATCAGCAAAAACCCTAATGGTACACTCTGCAAAAGAAGCAGGTAACATTGGTCCTGACCCACAATTCGGATGGGGATTTATCGATGCTAAAAAAGGAGCTGAGCTACTGGTAGGAAAATCCAACAACAGTATTATTTTTAATGATGAAACCTTAACCAGTGGAGTTGCTAATGTAAAAACAGTAAAAGCATCAGGTTCAGAGCCTTTAAAAGTAACTATTTCATGGATAGATCCTGAGTTCACCAACTTTACGAATCAATGGAGTGACATTTACAACAACAGAAATTCGAAGCTAGTTAATGATCTGGATCTGAAAATTACTGATACCACTACCAATACAGTTTACTATCCATGGAAATTAGATGCTAACAATCCAATGACTCCAGCTACAAAAGGAGACAATATTGTAGACAACGTAGAACAGGTAGTAGTAGATACTCCTGTTGCAGGAAGAACTTATAAAATTGAGATCACCAACAAAGGCATCTTGAAAAATAACACAGGCGGAAATGCTCCTCAAAACTACTCTGTTATCGTAACAGGATTTACTGAGCTATTAGGAACCAAAGATATTTCCAACCCTCTTAATAATCTTGCTATTTCGCCTACCATTACAAAAGATTTTACAAACGTTCTTAAAGCACCTAAAAAATCTACCTTCAATGTATATGATCTTACCGGTAAAAAATTACAAAGCGGTATCATCAATAATGACAAAGAACAGATCGATTTATCCACTTACACAAAAGGAATTTACATCATTGAAGTAAAAACAGACAAAGATGTTATTTCTAAAAAAGTGATCAAGGAATAGCCTATATCTACAAAGATTTTCTACAAAATACTAACAGTTGTTAGTATTTTGTTTTTTTGTGTATATTTGCTTCCTATGGAAAATGCACTTCACGAAAAAGTTTCTCAGGATATATTACTCAAAGCGTATAATCATATGATGCTGGCCAAAGCCATGGCCGATATTTACGAAGAAAACAGAAATGTCTGTAAATATGTTCATAGCACATCAAGAGGCCACGAAGCTATTCAGCTTGCAACAGCCTATCAGCTGAAGAAAGAAGACTGGGTTTCTCCTTATTACAGAGATGAAAGTATTCTTCTGGGAATCGGTTTTGAACCTTATCAGTTAATGCTTCAATTACTGGCTAAAGCTGATGATCCTTTTTCTGGAGGAAGATCTTATTACTCCCACCCTTCAAGCAGGGATGAAAACAAACCTAAAATTGTTCACCAAAGCTCTGCAACCGGAATGCAGACTATCCCTACTACAGGGGTAGCACAAGGAATCAAATATATTCAGGATTTCAATCTTCAGGAATTTGAAAATAATCCAGTTGTGGTATGCAGCCTTGGAGATAATTCTGTTACAGAAGGTGAAGTAAGTGAGGCATTACAGTTTGCAGCATTACATCAGCTTCCTATTATTTTCCTGGTTCAGGATAACGAATGGGGAATTTCTGTAACGAAGGATGAAGCAAGAACCTGCGATGCTTATGATTTTGTTGCAGGATTCACCGGATTAAGCAGAATGAGAGTAGATGGAACTGATTTCGTGGAAAGCTTTGAAGCCATGAAAAAGGCCGTAGATTTTGTAAGAACAGAAAGAAAACCTTTGGTTGTCTGCGCAAAGACTGTACTGATTGGCCATCACACTTCCGGAGTAAGAAGAGAATTCTATAGAGACGAAGAAGATTTAACAAAACATAGAGCTAAAGATCCGGGAGAAATCCTTAGAAAACATTTACTGGAATCAGGTGTTGATGAGGATCTTTTAAAGCAAATCACCAAAAAGGCTCGTCTTGAAGCCGAAGAAGCTTTTGAAAAAGCTAAAAACGCAGAAGATCCGAAGCCTGAAACCGTAATGCAGCACGTTTTTGCTCCTACTCCTATTAATGAGGAAACTGGAACACGTGAGCCTGCTAACGGAGAAAAAATCGTAATGGTAGATGCTGCCATCCATGCGATACAGGAATTGATGTGGAAGCACCCTGAAGCCCTTCTTTACGGACAGGATGTTGGAGAAAGAATTGGTGGGGTTTTCCGTGAGACCGTTACTTTAGGTAAAAAATTCGGAAGCAAAAGAGTCTTCAATACAGCCATTCAGGAAGCTTATATTATTGGATCTACAGCCGGAATGAGTGCTGTTGGATTAAAACCAATCGTTGAGGTTCAGTTTGCAGATTATATTTACCCGGGAATCAACCAGTTAATTACAGAGATTTCAAAATCCAACTATTTGAGTGGTGGAAAATTCCCTGTAAGCAACATCATCCGTGTTCCTATCGGAGCTTATGGAGGTGGTGGTCCTTACCACAGTGGAAGTGTTGAAAGTATCTTAGCCAATATCAAAGGAATCAAAATAGCATATCCAAGTAATGCTGCCGATTTTAAAGGCTTATTAAAAGCTGCTTATTATGATCCGAATCCGGTAGTAATGCTGGAACACAAAGGATTATACTGGAGTAAAGTTCCGGGAACTGAAGATGCTAAAACGATAGAACCGGCTGAAGACTATGTTCTTCCGTTTGGAAAAGGTAAAGTAATCATCGAAGCTGATAAGAATGAAACTGAAAAAGGCAGAACTTTATTGGTTGTAACTTACGGTATGGGAGTTTACTGGGCAAAAGAAGCCGCTAAGAATTTCAATGGAAGAGTTGAGGTAATTGACTTAAGAACATTGATTCCTCTGGACGAAGAGCTTGTTCTTGAAAGAGTAAAAGCACACGGAAAATGTATCGTTCTGACCGAAGAACAGCTTAACAACTCTTTTGCAGAAGCTTTCGCACACCGTATTTCCAAAAACTGCTTCAAGTATCTTGACGCACCTGTAGAAACAATGGGATCTCTGGATGTACCTGCCGTTCCTATCAATCTGGTGTTGGAAAAAGAAATGCTTCCCAATGCTGAAAAGCTCAGGAGTAAGATCGAAGAAATGCTGAAATATTAAATAAATGAAACCTCTGAAAAATCAGAGGTTTTTTTTATTATTTTTAATAAACGGAATGGATGCCCTATTTTGGTATCTATTTTGTTTGTTTGCACACCAAAAATTCCACACAAATCTATGATCACAACCAAATACGTCAATTATAAACAGGTTCTCAATCTTGCCGGTGTACATCTTATCTTAATCTCAATCTGGTGTACCCTGATTGCTGTTTTCTTTTATTTCTTCAACTGGCACTGGATGACAATTCCCTGGGTTCCTGTTGCATTGATTGGTACGGCAGAAGCGTTCCTTGTGGGTTTTAAAAACAACCAGGCCTATGACAGACTTTGGGAAGCCAGAAAAATCTGGGGCGGAATTGTGAATTCCAGCCGTTCATTTGCTTCAATGGTCTATGCTTTCGACACCAAAAATGAAGAAATTGGCGTTTTTGATCTTGAAGACCGCAAAAGAAGAATTGTTTATCGTCACATTGCATGGCTTTATACTTTCCGTGAACAGCTTTTGGTACCTACGGAATGGGAGCATATCAGTAGAGAAAATAATAAATTCGGGAATATTAACCTAAGAAGAAACAGGCTGATTAAAGCAGGTTTTCCGGATTACGGAAGAGCCCCTATTTTCCTTCACAAATATCTTTCGGAGGAAGAATATGAACTTAAAAACGATTATAAAAACTTCGCCACCTATCTTACTGCTCAGCAGGCAAAAGACATCAATGAGCTTAAAAACATGGGAGCCATTACAGAATTCAACCAGACTCAGCTGCAAAATGCTCTGAATGAATTTTACAACTTCCAGGGGCAGGCAGAAAGAATTAAGAAGTTCCCTTCTCCAAGACAGTTTGCCAGTACAGCTTTTGTTTTTAACATCCTGTTCATTATGCTGCTCCCGTTGGGATTAGTCAACGAATTTGCAAAATTGGGAGACTGGGGAATCTGGACCTCTATTCCTTTCTGTATCATTATCGGATGGATTTACATCATTATGGAACTCGTAGGAGATTATTCTGAAAACCCTTTCGCAGGATTGATGTTTGACGTTCCCATGCTTTCTATCTGCAGAACGATTGAAATAGATCTTCTTCAGATGAGTGGAGAAACAGATCTTCCGGATCCTATTGCCTCTAAACATGGAGTGTTGGTGTAATTCCTAAGGTATCATTTTAAGCAAAAAATGAATTTAAGAATCATTAAAAAAATTTAAAATATCCAACAAAATATATTTTAAAAGTTCATTGTTTTTCATAATTTAGAGGCATTGAAAGCATAAGCGATGTTAATCCATCCGGATTGATTTAGCTTTTACTTGTTCATTAGCTAATCCATTTATCCCTTCTTTTTTAAACAATGAGATCCAAGCAACTCCTGCAGGCTTTGACAATGCTTTGTCTTACCCTATTCTGCACCAAAGTGAAGTCACAGGCAGCCTTCAACAAAGAATTACCGAAGGAATTTTCAGAGAAATTCACCAAAGAAATTAATGACAGCATTCCTTCTCTGGGATCTTTCATTGTTTCACAAAATAATAAGGTAATATATGAGCAGTATTTTCACGGAGCGAACAAAGAAACTATTTTCAGTATAAAATCGGTTACGAAAAGTATTGTCTCTGTACTCGCAGGAATTGCACAGGATAAAAACATACTTCCCAACCTCAACACTCCGGTTTTAAAAATCCTTCCGGAATACAATATTTCAAGAAGCAGTTTTAAAAACATCTCCAATATTGAAGGAAAGGTAGCTCATGACTCCATCAGAAATACATTAACATTAAAAAATCTGTTGACCATGCAAGGCGGTTTTGACTGGGTTGAAAATTCAAAAATTTCAACAGCGATGTCTTTTTCCGGTGATCCCGTAAAATTTGTACTGGATCTGCCTTTTGAAGAATATCCGGGAACTGTATTTAATTATAACAGTGGTGAAACCCATCTTTTTGGGGCTGCTTTGGCAAAAATTGTAAAGACGAATCTGAAACAATTTGCTGCAGAAAATCTTTTTAGACCTTTAAAAATGAATACGCCACGATGGGATACAGATTCTATGAACAGAAATATCGGTGGTTCGGAAATGTTTATGAAGCCTGAAGATCTGCTGAAATTTGGTACTATGATTCTGAATAACGGAAAATTTAGCGGCAAACAGGTAGTTTCTTCAAAATGGATTCAGGAATCTACAGCTGAACATGCAAAGCTGGATTCATGGGATGTAATGCCCAATGCCAATGGATACGGTTATTACTGGTGGAGAAGAAAAACCAACGGACATCAGGCTTTTGTAGCAACCGGATATGGCGGCCAGCTTATCTGTGTCATACCTGATTTAAAGATGGTCATTGTAACCACCTGCTTTCTGAATGACAAAAACAAAGGCAGAACCGAAATCAAAAGACTTCACTATTTCATTGATAAAATGACTAAAGAAAATCTGTAATCAGTCACGAAATTTTTCAAAATTTATAATACGATGGCCGTTGTGTTTTTCACTTCGGAAATCATAAATGAGCTGTGTGTACTGGCGATATGCTGAAGTGTCGTAAGTTTCGTCAGCATAAAGCTTCGGTAGTCTTCAATATCTTTCACCCCTATTTTAAGAATGTAATCATAATCACCACTCACGTGGAAGCATTCTGTAACCTCCTGAAGATCCATCACTTCTTTTTCAAACTGCAGTACAAATTCCTTCTTGTGCTGACTTAGTTTTACATGACACAGAACTATAAAATTTTTCTTAACTTTACTCCTGTCCAGCAAGGCAACATATTTTGAAATAACGCCTGCGTTTTCAAGCTTTTTCACACGCTCATAAACAGCTGTAACCGACAATCCAAGCTTACCGGACAGCTCTTTGGTGGTTTGCTTACAATCTTCCTGTAAAAAAAGTAACAGTTTCTTATCTGTTTCGTCAAGTTCCATAGATATTTTTTTGGTAAAAATTTAATAATATCGAAGATACTAAATATTTTTTCTAAATAAACAATATTTTACAGTTTTATATTCTATAAATTCAAATTTATATTGTAATTATTAGGAAATTAATGCAAATTGGGACAATAAAATAAGAACAATATTTATGGAAAACTTTAACGCAGCCAACGAGATCCAGGATCTTCAGTATTTTGGTGAATTCGGAGGAGTGAATCCCTCTATCTCTGACAGCTCTACCTATACATTTCTTTCTGCAAAGACCATGTTTGATACTTTCGAAGGAAATGCGGAAGGATGCTATCTGTACTCAAGACATTCATCACCCATGAATCTTTATCTGGCCCAGGCTCTTGCCAAGCTGGAAAACACAGAATCTGCCAATGTTACAGCATCTGGAATGGGAGCTATTACTTCTGTCCTAATGCAGGTGTGCAAAAGTGGCGACCATATTATTTCAAGCAGAACGATCTACGGAGGAACTTATGCTTTTCTTAAAAACTTCTTGCCTCAGTTTAATGTAGCAACTACATTTGTTGATATCAACAATTTTGAGTCTATAGAAAAAGCAATCACTCCTAATACAAAAGTGATCTATTGTGAAAGTGTAAGTAACCCGCTTCTTGAAGTAGCAGACCTTAGAAAACTTTCCGAAATCTGTAAAAAACATAATCTGAAGCTGATTGTGGATAATACCTTCTCTCCTCTTTCTATCTCTCCTACTTTATTCGGGGCTGATGTAGTGATTCACAGTTTGACAAAGTTCATCAACGGAAGCAGTGATACGGTAGGAGGAGTATATTGTGCAAGTCAGGCATTCATTGATGATACTAAAAATGTAAACTCCGGAGCTTGTATGCTTCTTGGTCCAACCATGGACAGCTTAAGATCTTCAAGTATTTTAAAAAATCTGAGAACATTACACATCAGAATCAAACAGCATAGTCATAATGCAATGTACCTTGCCGAAAGATTTGAAAAAGACGGATTAAAAGTATCTTATCCCGGATTGCCATCTCATAAAAACCATGAATTAATGAAAAGCATGATTCATGAAGAATACGGATACGGAGGATTATTGACTCTGGATGCCGGAACAACAGAAAAAGCAAACGAACTGATGGAACTGATGCAGACAGAAAATCTGGGGTATCTTGCCGTGAGCTTAGGGTTCTATAAAACCTTATTCTCATGCTCAGGAAAATCTACCTCATCTGAAATCCCTGAAGAAGAAAGAGCCTCCATAGGTATTTCCGACGGACTAATCAGATTCTCCATCGGTCTTGACCACGATATTAAAAGAACTTACCAGAAAATGAAGGAGTGTATGCTGAAAGTAGGAGTTCTCAACCACTATGAAAACATTTCTATCATCTAAATTTATTGTAAAAGGCTGTTTCGTTTGAAACAGCCTTTTTTTATTTTCTTGTCCCGTCCTGAAATATGATTCAATCCTGTTACCACACGAAAGGATTCGTGTGGGAGTTGGGATTAGGGTTTTAATTCAACAACATTACTGGAGACTTACCCTTTTTGAGGACTTACCCTTTTGGTAAACTTCCATTAGGAACTTTCTGGTGAGGATTAAAGCTGCCTCCTAACATCTGCCACATATAAGAACCACCAGGTGGTTCTCCATCCCTTCGTAAGGAACAGGGACGGCTTTTCTTCCATCAGGATCTATAAAGTTTACAGGATTGCTGGCTGCATAATGATAAGGGCTAAACCTTCTGCTTGTTTCAGTCAATGGGTCAATAACACCCCATCGGCCAATGTCGGCTATATACATTCTGGCACCGTAGTCATTCCATCCGGTTTCCTTTTGTAATTCTTTACTGTTATACTGGTAATTATAAGATGGGTTACCTTCTATAGTATTATACCCTGAATGCTTTAATCCAAAAGGATAATAATTGTTTTCTTCAAGAGCTTCTGCGCTGTTTTTAGTAAAACTTATTTTAATTTAAATTAGAGTATTGAAATCAATACCCTAATTTTTTATAAAATTCTCTCAAATTAGAAAGTATAAGAAGTGTAAACTTTTTATCCTAAATAAGGTATCAACTCCAAATATTGAATACCAACATCTCTGGAACATTACCACATTACCACATTATCTTATTGTTCATTTATTTTTTATAAACTCATATTTCATCATTTCATCAGGATCACCTTCCCATATAAAAATATTCCAAGGTGGATTATTTCCACTGATACCTTGCCCCGAGATATAAAATACAATTTCTCCTTTTGTTCCATCGGGCAAATTATATGTTATAACAATTCCATTGTCTATATTATCAACAATTCCACTTTCTACATTTTCTATAAACTGCCAAGTTCCTTCAGCATTCAATTCTCTATTTTTATTTTTTGAAAAGCTACTGATTTTATAATAATCAACTCCTTTCAAAGTGCAAGTTCCATTTTTATTTAGTTTGATAGATCCATTATCAGAAGATTTCCAAGTACCTATAAAATCTGTTTGTTTCGGTTTAGTTCCCCCACAACTATATAGCATAATTGATAATAGTGTGATTAATAAATATTTTAATTTTGTTTTCATTTTAAATATAATACTTCTGTCCAGTGAAATGATTGAGTAGTTTTAGATCCCCAACCTGTTTTAAATTTTTCATTAATAAGTTTTCCCGCTGTCTGTTGCCAAATTGGAAGATAGCCAAGCACAGGAGGGCGAGACGCAGATTGCATTGTAGAGGAATTTTCAACATTAAATGAAACAACTACACTCTTATTATATGCTGCTGCCGTATATTCCAAATTATAAGATCCTAAATATGTTACTGCTAAATTCCCTGTTAAACCACCTGTTAACAACGTTGAATAATCTTTAAGATAAAGTCCAACTCCTTTAATACCACCTAGCTTATAAGAATTTGAACCTTCTAAACTATTTTGTTTTAAAGCGATTTTAGATAAGATAATATCTCTAGTGGCCTGTACATGATCATGTTGTCTTAGCATTTCTGTCATTAAGTCTCCATTAGTAAAATCTCGATGCCTTGGACCAGTTCCTGAAAGCCATTCTACGCCTAACTGCCAAGGAGTTATTTCTTTATTAGAAGGAAAATTCTCACTAAGCTTCAACATATGTCCTACCATTTCTTGTGCTGTATTCGCATTTCCAGCAGCTCCTCCTGTCCACCAGCTCATATAACCATTGTGGGTTTTAAGTGAGAAGTTTCCTCCATTTTGCGTAGCTAACATTAGGTCTCTATATGCCTGTGTTTCTCCAAATGTTGGAAGGTTTCCTACAAATGGGCCTCCACCACGTCCAACACCTGTCGGTTCGGTTCTGTCGCCTCTTTCTCCTGCAATTCCCATCCACCATCCTGAGTTCGGATGCTGAGGAGTCATATCACTGGCTTCATTAGGTATCAATGCTTTTCTTCCGTCAGGATCTATAAAGCTGATGGGATTGTTTAAAGCGTAGGCATATGGTGAAAACCTTCTGCTTGTTTCAGCCAACGGGTCAATAACGCCCCATCTTCCGATGTCAGCCATGTACATTCTGGCACCG
>NZ_QICI01000056.1 GCF_004119445.1 Chryseobacterium sp. CH21
AAAAATAAAATGAGTGTCCTGAATGCGGTAAGAAATAAATTAGTACACAGAATAATGGCTGTCATCAATAGAAAACAGCCATTTTTACAAAAAGAAGAATTTGTGTCAATAAAAAATTCAAATTTCTCTTGTGTATTAACATAGAAATCTTTGCGTTTTCCAACTAAACTTTTTTTATTGATGTTTTTTGGAAAATCGCAAAGGCGCAAAATACTATTAAAAAGACTGCTATAAGGCGCAAAGATTTTATCTCCGATAAAATTTAATAATGTTTATTTCAAATACTTTATATGACAATTTTTTGATTTATTTAGCCGTAATTGCTTTCAGAACTACATTCTTTATTGCAGCTTCTTTAAAACTCCAGTATTCACGGTTTTCAGGCATTTGATTTTCAAGGATAACCAAAGTAGTATCGGAGGAAGGGAAGTATGCATTCAGGCAGGTAAAACCATCTCCAAGACCTGTCACTGCATAATAATTCAGTCCGGCTTCTTTGATAAACCTCACATTATACCCGAATCCCATGCTTTCTTTTCCAAATACATCATGTTGAGAACGGGTAGAAGGAGTCATCATTTGTTTCTGAAATTCTGGGGAGATAAGCTTACCTTTAAATAATGCCTGATCCCACTTAGCAAGATCCTGTACGGTGGAAATGATCCCTGCTGCAGGAGCAATATCATCGTTCAGAAATGATTGTTTCACTTTTTCAAACTGATTGTTTTCATTCATATAACCAGGAACGAGAGATTGATTATTCTTTGTATTGTAAACAAAAGTGTGATCCATTTTCAGTTTTTTGAAAAGAGAAATGGCAAGTTCTGTGAAGCTTTTTCCGGTTGTATTTTTAAGAATTTCTCCAAGCATCATGTAAGAGAGGTTACCATATTTGAACTGGGAACCTGCTTTGAAAACAGCAGGTTTCTCAAGATTGGTAATTCCGTGAGTATGGTTCAGAAGATGATGTATCGTAACCGTATCTGTCCAGGTTTGGGTAAGAGAAGGGAGGTATTTTTTGATAGGAGTATGAAGGTTTAGTTTTCCCTGTTCGGCAGCCTGTAAAATTAAGACGGCTGTCACCTGTTTGGAATTTGACATAATTTCAAACTGATCATCTGTTTTCAACGGAACTTTTTTCTCAAAATCTTTGTAGCCATTGGTTTTCAAGTATTGTACTTTTCCTTTTTGAGCTACTAAAACCACTCCGTTGAACTGAATAGGGCTGGAAGCAGTGATAATGCTATCGATTTTATGAGCATAAGCGTCTTTTTTCTGAGCTGTTGCGGTAATAGATAACAAGGTAGAAAATAGACCTGTGAAGAATAATTTTTTTATGGTCATTATATATTTTTATTATTGAAAAAGTAAGGGATGTAAGAAATAAAAATGATTTTCAAATATAAGTAATTCCAGTTTTCTTTTATTTCAAATATTGTAATAATTTAGCTGCTATGAAAATTAAAACTATTAGCCTTTTTATCATTTTTATCTCATTTATTTCCTGTAAAAAAGATAAAGAATACCCGAAATATGTTGAGCTGGAATCGGGGAACGGAACCTATTCACTTTTTATCAAAGAGGGAACTTTTGAATTTTTAAAAACGAAACATGTAAGTCATGATCAGATCGTAACAGCATCTTTCTCAGAAGGCAAATATAAAATATCTGGCGATGAACTGATTTTGAATAGTGATAAAGGGAAAAAGTATATTTTCAAAATCGGGAATGATTCTGAACTGATCCCTGAAAAAATGGATTCCCTGAAAGACCTGAAAGGATTATATCCTGTTCAGATTCTTCATAACAATAAAAT
Organism: Chryseobacterium sp. CH21; assembly: GCF_004119445.1. GTDB lineage: Bacteria > Bacteroidota > Bacteroidia > Flavobacteriales > Weeksellaceae > Chryseobacterium. The sequence continues at coordinate 1,817 of NZ_QICI01000056.1, forward strand.
GCCAAAAGAAATGGGGCGTCTGGATTCTTTAGGAAGAAAAAATGCTTTGTGGCTTTATTTTAATGAAAAAGGGAAGGTGATTAACCAGCGGTTATATAAAAATGGCGAGCTGGTAAAAGATCATTACAAATCTGATATTATTATAAAATAAATAATCTGCAATAGACTTGAAAATAAACAGTATTCAATTTTATCACAGATAAAATCTTTGCGCCTTATAGCAAGCGTCTTAATAGAATTTTGCGTCTTTGCGTTTTCCAATTATATCTTTCTTATTTGTGTTTTTTTGAAAACGTAAAGACGCAAAGTTTTTTAAATCCTATGTATAATTTTAAGGCGCGAAAAAATCAAAGATTTTTAGCAGGTGAAAGTCAAAAATTATCAGCACTTTACCTTAATCCATAAAAAAGGCACCACTTACAAGTAAATGGCGCCTCGTCACTGAATATATTTGAATGTAAAATTGTTTCTGTTTATCTACTCATTCTGTTTGATTTGTGGGTTATTATTAATCTCTTTATTAGGAATCTGGAATCTGAATTTATCAAGGGTCAGGTTGAATCTTCCAAAAGTATGATTCGTTCCTGTGTATACTCTTTCTAAAGGAGTATTGAGTCTTTTCATATCAAACCACGCATAACCTTCGCCCCAAAGTTCTATTCTCTTTTGCAGGACAATCTCATTAATCAGCTCGCTGCCTGATTTCGTAGACAATGTATAAGCCTGATCTCTTTTTGAAGTAATGCTAAACAAGATTTGTCTTGCTTCTGCTTCCCGTCCCTGTCTGGCAAGGGCTTCAGCCTGAATATAATACAGAGAAGAAGCTCTGATGTAAATATAATCTCCTTCAAAAAGAGTTGGATCTTTAAACTTCCAGCTTACGTAAGGAGGATAATTTTTTGTTTTTCCATTAAAAGTATATGTTGCATTCTGGCTTCCATTGAAGACTTTCTTACGGTAATCTGTTGCCGGAATGGCTTCATAAAGACGCTTGTCTATCAGTTTACGGATCTGTGCAGCTCCGGCATACCCTTCGTTGGTATTATCAAACATCGAGAAGAAGGAAGCATAATAATTCCCAATACTCATGGTGGAAATCGTATTATGAAAACCCCATATTACCTCAGGATTATTAATGTTGGAAAATCCCGTGTTGGTATAATCATCTTCGGTCATCAGGGCAATTCCCTGCTTACTTTCCTCAGCGTATTTGGCTGCTTTGATGTAATCTCCAGTTTCCAGAAATACTTCTGCTGCAATAGCTTTAGCGGTTCTTTGGTCTATCTGGGCTCTGGAAGGACGGGCATAGGTATCCAAAAGCGAAACAGATTCTTCTATGTCTTTTTTGATTTGTGTATACACTTCAGCAACCGTTGATCTCGGAAGTCCCTGACTTGGATTAGCTGCGGTGAGAACCAATGGAAGTCCGGGCTCAGACTGGTGTCCGTTATAATCATTGGCATAAAAGCGAACTAGATAAAAGTAAGAATAGGCTCTTAAAGCGAGCAGCTGTCCTGCAATGGCTTTGTTTTTTGCATTGGCATTTTTATCCAGACCATCCAGCAGCTTGTTGATCACAAATATTCTTGCATAAAAAGTGGTCCACACAATCTCAGAAGCAATATTACTGGCATTGGTGGCTTCGTAATTATAAAACATTCCTAAATGCTGGTTGGTAGACTGGATCACATCATTCGACATGAGGTCGGATCCCGCTTTTATTCCCATGATTCCAAAATCTGAGTGAACGGTAGTACCGCCAGCACCATTGCTGCGAAGATCAAGATAGATCCCACCCAAGATTTTTTCAGGACTGTTAGCGTCATTATTCAGTTGTTCTCCGGAAATATCTCCTTCCGGCAACGTATTGAGATCATTAGCACAACTGGTAGCCAAAAAACTTAGGGTTGCAGCTGTTATAAAGTATTTTATTGTGTTCATTCCTGTTCTTTTAAAAATTAAGTTTAAACCCTAAAGAGACACTGGACAGCAGAGAATAACGATAAGCATCAGAAACTCCTGTCAGTGAAGCTCTTGGATCATATCCTTTTCTCTTTGACCATAGGTATAGATTGTTCCCCGTCACATAAATTTTCAGTCCTGATAATCCTGCCTGTTGTGCAAAACCTTCGGGAAGCTGATAGGAGAGGGTTACATCCTGAAGACTGATATAATCCGATTTGATCAGATAAAGTGTTGAATTTCCGTTCTGGTTCGTAGCCGTAAGATCTACTCTTGGCAATGCAGCTGTTGGATTTTCCGGAGTCCAGGTTTTATCCAGATCCGTAGAATAGTTGGATCCATAGGTATCAGAATGGAATAAGCTTCTGTAAATATCATCATAGCCATAACCTCCGAACTGGTACGCAAAATTCACTGCCAGATTGAATCTTTTATAGCTGAAATCTGTCCCAAATCCTCCATATACCTTTGGAATGGCAGACTTTCCTGTGTTATAATCGGTAGCTTCCTTATAATTATTGGTTACTGTTCTTTCTTCCTTTTGAGTAGCAGGATTAATTGTTGTACGGTACCACAAAGCATCACCATTCTCAGGATTCACTCCGGCAAATTCTTTAAGGAAATAGGTGTAGCGGTCTCCTCCTTCTGTTAAGATAAATAATCCGCTCACCAGACCTGTATTTCTCTGCTCAGCAGGTAATCTGGTAATCTTATTTTTATAATGGGTAGCATTCGCATAAAAGCTCCATTGGAATTCATCTCCACGAAGGATATCAATATTGACATTAGCCTGAACACCTCTGTTCGTCATATCTCCGATATTTCCGTACTTCACATAGGAACCCGCATTGGATGGAGGAAGAGGAAGCGTGTAGATCATATCCGAAACTTTCCTTTCAAAATAATCAGCATTCAGGTTAATTCTGTTTTTTAAAAGTGAAATTTCAAAACCGGCATTCAGGTTTTTGGAAGTTTCCCACTTTAAATCCTTGTTTCCCTGTTTTTTTAGAGATAAAACAGGTTTGTCATTCCCGAAATTATTGATTCCGTAGATATCCTGATAAGCATAGTAATCTCTGGAAGAGCCGCTTAAAAGAATGTTATCATTTCCCTGCTGGCCATAAGAAGCTTTTAATTTTAAAGAATTAATCACGCTGTTGTCCTTAAGAAAATCTTCTTTTGCGATATTCCATGCCAATCCCAGTCCATAGAAATTTCCCCATCTGCTCTCCGGAGAAAATACAGAAGAACCGTCTCTACGAATGTTAGCATTGAAGAAATATTTACCATCATAATCATAGAGTAATCTCGTGAAATAGCCTTCTACAGCATATTCATAACCGCTTCCTGATAATCCGGTAATTTTCACGGCATTATCAAAAGCTTGTGAGTCAGGTAATAAAAGCTGCTGTTTTGATCCTGAAAAACCATCATCTTTTATCTTATTCAGTTCATGTCCTACAAGGAGGTTAAAGCTGTGATTTCCCAGTTTTTTCTGATAAGTAAGCAACTGCTGGTGGTTCAGTGTATATTTAAAGTTTGAACTTTGCGAAATAGTTCCTCCTACAGAAGAGGAAGTTCCTCCTTCCGTATTTCCGAACTGAAGGTTTCTTGTATTTTCGAGATAAGCACCAAAATTATAGGTAAAGTCCAGTCCTTTGATGATTTCATAATTTAGCCCAAGATTAAGATTGGTCACATTACTTACTATTTGTGATTTATTCTTCTGAAGGTTACCTACAGGATTTTCAAATACTGCATAAGATCTTGTAGCTCCGTTAGGTCCTTGTCCGTCTCCATAATCATATAAAGCATTTCCATAACTGTCATAAAGCCTTTGGTAATTGTTGTCTCTCAGGAAAACAGGGTAGAAAGGAGCAATGTTTCGGGCAAACTGGAAAGGGTTGGAGAAACCTCCGGTCTCACCGAAATCCTGCTTGCTGTAAGTGTAGGATAAAGCACTGGTTAGTTTCAGTTTTGAAGTGATAGCGTAGTCTACATTAGATCTGATCCCGAATCTTTCAAAACCTGACGAGATTAAATATCCTTTATCATCAAGATAATTAAGGGAAGTATAAGATTTTACCTGATCCCCGTTGGCATTGATCCCTACCGTTGCTTCTCTTCTCAAAGCAGGTCTGAAAAGCAGTTTCTTCCAGTCATCCTGATACAATAATTTCGCATCAGAATTAAAAGAACCATCCTTTGATATCAACTGATTAAACGGAACATTATACACATTATACCCAAGTTTGGTCAATGCTGAAAGCCCCACATCATGAGGAGAAGGGCCTGAAGGAACAGCTCCCGGTTGTTTCAGTCTTGCAATTTCACCAATTCTGGCTCTGTTGTAATAAGCTGTATAATAATCCTGCGGAGAAGTATAGACGGAATAATCCTCAATAGATCTGAAGTTGACCCCTGTTTTTACATCGGCCTCAATACTTACGCCTTTACTTTTTCCTCTTTTGGTGTTCACAATAATCACTCCGTTGGCCCCTCTGGAACCATACAGAGCATTTGAAGAGGCATCTTCCAGAAAAGAAATACTTTCAATATCCGATGCCGCAATACTGTTCAGGTTTCCGCTGTACGGGATACCATCCAATACAATTAACGGATCGCTGGAAGCGTTGATAGATCCGATTCCTCTCATTCTGATGGTGGGCTGGGAACCTGGCTGGCCTGAGGAAATCACCTGTACCCCAGCCACTTTTCCTCCAATTCCCTGAAGAATATTTCCATTTTGAAGATTAGAAAGATCTTTAGCCTTCAGCGACTGTACAGATCCTGTAATCTCTTCTTTTTCTGCTTTCCAAAAGCTACCACCACTACTTCTTTGATGGAGGTTTCTTTGGAAAGACTGTCTTTGCTTTGGGCAAAACCATATTCCGCGAACAGCAGTAAGGCCAATACACCAAGCTTGCATTGTTTCTTTTTCATTATATTAATCTAGGTTTAAAACTGAATTGTGTATTACTGCTGATCTCTCCGTAAGAAATAATGATTCCCTGCCTCCTTTTTCAGGGAGGATATAAAAAATGGAAGATTAAAATTTACAGGAGATATACCCGGATGAAAGAAGCCTTTAATTCCTTGGCTTTAATTCCTACAGTAATGAATGTATCTTTTAAAAGTTAGCACATCATCATCATGCCCATCATAGCAAAGCACATGTCTTGAGAAATGCAATTGTGCTGTGAAGGGGCAGACATTCCACAACAATTTTGCTGTGCAGAAGCTGCCGCCGTAATGGTGCATAGGTAAGAATTAAAGGTATTCTTATTCATGAGAATAAAGTTTATGATTTTTTTAACTGGGTCAAAATTATTTAATAAATGACAAATCCCTATAAAAGGAGAGTATGAGATAAATCATATTAGTCTACTAAATTAGTAGGTTAATGGTTCGGATTTAGATTTTAATAAAATAATAAACTGATTATCAATTTATTGAATGAAATATTGTAAATGTTAAAAAATGATAAAAAAGTTAATTTTCAAGTGTGAATTAAAATTAAAACCAGAAGTCTATTTGTTTTGTAGACTTTTTGTTTATTTTATAGCTGTATTCCATGAAAATGAGCATTAGAAGCTTTATCCTGCTATCCGCTCATACTCCTCACGCCAGGCTGCCACCTAGCTTAGCCTAAGCTCTTCAACGCTTGTTGCGGGGTAACCGCTGCTATCAGGGCTAGAATAGAATTATAAATTATAAATTATGAATTGCGAATGGAAGAAATATACTCAAACATCTGTGTTTATCTGTGTAATCTGTGGGAAAAATGAAAATATTCAATAGGAACGGGCTATTACCCTGAGCATAGTCGAAGGAAGCCCGTTTACCAAAGATTAAAATTCATCAGGTTTCAGCTAAAACCTAAAAAAGAAGCCTGCCTCTTGGCAGACTCCTATAAAAACAAGATTGAAAAGAATTTATTGTTTGGTAATATCCGGAACGTCCAAAGGAGTCTGGTCCCAGCCGCCACCAAGTGCTCTGTATACAGCAACACTTGCTTTAAGTTGGTTCACTTTCTTTTCCACCAGCTCAAACCTTGATTCAAGTGCGTCACGTTGAGTCAGTAAAACCTCCATATAATCGGCACGGGCATATTTGAATAAGTCGTTGGAAATATCAATAGACTTGGTCAAAGCATTCACTTCCTTAGTTTTGATATTCACACTGCTTTCCAGATTATGAATTTTAGACAGCTGATTGGCTACTTCAATATAAGCTCCCAAAACAGTCTGCTCATAATGATATACAGCCTGAATCTGTTTGGCGTTGGCATTATTATAAGCCGCTTTAATCGCTCTTCTGTTGATCAGAGGAGCTGTAAGTTCTCCCGCAAGAGAGAACAGAAACGACTGAGGTTTGATAATATACAACGGATTAAAAGCCTGTAATCCAACTCCGGCAGAAAGATCAAGAGAAGGGTAGAACCTTGCTTTGGCTACTTTAATGTCAAGCTTGGCAGCAGCCAGTTCATACTCAGCCTGCTTAATATCCGGACGGTTTTCCAACAGTTCAGATGGAATTCCTCCATACACGGCTTGGGGAATAACAGAATCAAAAGAATTCTGACTTCTTTCCACAGATTGCGGAAATCTTCCCACCAGATAATTGATCTTATTCTCAGTTTCAACAATCTTTTGCTGGATATCATACTGCATTCCCTGAGTTTTCAGAACCTGAGCTTCAAATCTCTGCACGGCCAGTTCATTGGACCGGGCATTCTTCTTTAACTCTTTGATAATATCCAATGCATCATTCTGAATCTTGATATTCTGATTCAAAATAACCAGTTCATTATCCAATGCCAGAAGCTCATAATAAGAATCAGCAATCTCAGAAATCAGGTGAGTCGTCATGAAGTTCTTTCCTTCAATGCTTGCAAGATACCTTTGTACCTGTGCTCTTGTAGCATTATGAAGTTTTCCCCAGATATCGGTTTCCCATTGTGCCTGAGCACCAATTCCAAAGTCAAACAAAGGTTCTGGCATTTCTCTGCCGGGTTCTATTTCGGTATTGGCCTCCATCGCTCCGATATTGGTGTATCGGCTTACTTTGTCTACACCAGCTCCGGCTTTTAAACCTACAGACGGAAGATATTCACCCTTCTTGGCTTTGATTTCGTTTTTTGACATTTCAATTTCCTGAAGGACAATATTCAGTTCCTGATTATTCTGAAGAGCCTGGCTAATCAGCTCCTGAAGATGAGGATCACTGAAATATTCATTCCACTTCATTTTTCCCGTATTGATAGTGTCATTTTCTGCTGAACCGTATTTTTCAGGGACGGTTTTATTTTCAGCACGCTGTGCTATTTCGATAGGTTTACAGGCAGTAAGACTTAATAAGACGACTGCCAGACCTGCATATTGATATATTTTTCTTTTATTCATAATGGATCATGTCTTCGCTTAATGGAGATTCATCTTCGTCTTTGATCATTTTTTTACCATCAGACCACTTGGCAAATATGTAGTAGAGCCCCGGAATTACAATCACTCCGAATAACGTTCCTATCAGCATTCCTCCCAGTGAAGAAGCTCCAATAGTATGGTTTCCGATCGCTCCCGCACCTCTTGCAAAAACAAGCGGAACCAATCCTGCAATAAAGGCAAAAGAGGTCATCAGAATCGGTCTGAAACGGGCTTTAGAACCTTCTACAGCTGCTTCAAGAATAGAATCTCCTGCCTGACGTCTTTTTACTGCAAATTCTACAATAAGTACTGCGTTTTTACCCAGTAATCCGATAATCATGATCAATCCTACCTGTGCATAGATGTCATTTTCAAGTCCCATCGCTTTTAATAATAAGAAAGATCCGAAAACTCCCACCGGTAAAGAGCAAAGTACCGCAAACGGAATAAGGAAACTTTCATACTGAGCCGCCAGAACCAGATACACGAATACCAGAACAACAAGGAATACATAGATGGCTTCATTACCACGCTGTGCCTCATCGTAAGACAATCCTTCCCAGGCTATTTTATATCCGTGAGGAAGTGTTTTAGCCGCTGTTTCATTGATAGCCTGAATAGCATCAGCCGTAGTATATCCTGCAGCCGGAAGTCCACGGATTGCCGCAGAATTGTACATGTTGTAACGGGTGATTTCGTTTGGTCCCTGTGTTTTTTTCATCGTCATAAATGCGGAATAAGGAACCATTTCGTCACGGTCATTTTTCACATACAGATTCATAATATCCGTAGGAAGTCTTCTGAATTCCGGAGACGACTGTACATATACTTTAAAGAACTGTCCGAAACGGATAAAGCCCTGTTCATAGGTACTACCGATCAGAATGTTGAGGTTGTCCATCGCTTTTCCGATAGAAACTCCTTTCTGCATCGCTGCATTATTATCAAATACCAGTTCATACTGAGGATAATTAGCTGCAAAGAAGGTGAATACTCCTGAAAGTTCCTTACGCTTTTTAAGCTGTGCAATAAAATCTTTATTAGCTTTATCAAATTCCTGATAATCAGTCGTTCTGTTCAGGTCAAGAAGTCTCATGGAGAAACCTCCCGAAGATCCGAATCCTGGTACAGCCGGTGGTTCAAAGAACTCAATGGTAGCTCCGAGATCTTTAGATTTTTCTTCCAGTTCTTCCATGATTTCCTTTACAGAATGCTCACGGTCGTTCCAGCTTTTAAGGTTAATCAGACAGGTTCCCGCATTCGAACCACGACCTTCCGTCATGATTTCGTATCCTGCCAGAGATGAAACAGATTCCACACCGTCTACACCCATACAGATTTTCTGCAACGTTCTGGAAACTTTATTCGTTTGTTCCAGCGTAGAACCCGGAGGAGTCTGGATAATGGCATAAATAGTTCCCTGGTCTTCATTCGGGATAAATCCGCCCGGAAGTACTTTATTGATCATCACAATTCCGGCACAGAAAGCAATCAGGATTCCCCATGTTACCACCTTTCGGTTCACGATTTTTCTAAGGAATGAAGCATATTTTCCTGTTATTTTATCAAATCCGCTGTTAAAAGAGTCTAAAGCTTTGGTGAAAATATTGACTTTCTTAGGCTTCCCATGATGGTTTTTCAATAACATTGCAGCCAAAACCGGAGTCAAAGTAAGCGCTACTACCGCTGAAATCACAATAGAACTCGCCATAGTAATCGAAAACTGACGATAGAAAGTTCCCACCGGACCTGTCATAAATGAAATAGGAATAAACACAGCTACCATTACGGCTGTAATCGCAATAATAGCACCTGCAATTTCACCCATTACTTCTTTTACCGCTTTGTAAGGTGAAATATTACTGTCTTCCATTTTGGCGTGAACAGCCTCAATGACAACAATGGCATTATCCACCACAATACCGATCGCCAATACCAATGCGAAAAGAGTAACCAAATTGATGGTTAACCCAAAGAACTGTATCACAAAGAAAGTTCCGATCAAAGAAACCGGTACGGCAATAATAGGAATCAACGTAGAGCGCCAGTCACCAAGGAAAATGAAAACCACGATGGCTACAAGGATAAACGCATCTCTCAATGTATGCATTACCTGTTCAATGGAAGCATCCAGGAATTGGGATACGTCATAACTGATTTTATAATCTACACCCGGAGGGAAGTTTCCTTTCATTTCTGCCAGCTTGGCTTTCACATCTCTGATCACGTCATTGGCATTACTTCCGTAATTCTGTTTTAAAACGATAGAAGCGGAAGGATGTCCGTCAAGATTGGAATAAATATCAAAGAACTCACTTCCAAGCTCTACTTTGGCAATATCTTTCAGCTTTACATTTTCTCCTTCTGCATTGGAACGTACAATGATATTTTCATATTCTTCCGGCTTGTTGTACTGTCCTTTATAAGTCAATACATATTCCAGCGACTGTGCTGCAATACCGGAACTTTGCCCGATTCTTCCGGGACGTCCGATGATACTTTGTTCACCAATAGCTTTCATCACCTCATCTACGGAAATAGAATACGCACGCATACGGTCAGGATTCAGCCAGATACGCATGGCATATCTACGGCTACCCAGAATCTGAGATTTTGCAATCCCGTGAATACGGTTGATTTCCGGAATGATATTTACCATAGAGTAGTTGTACAGGAATTTTTCATCCATACTTTTATTCGTACTGTAAAGGTTTACGTACATCAGCATACTCGGCTGAATCGGGTTTACCACAACTCCTTCTTTCTGTACAAGTTCCGGTAATAAAGGCATTACCTGATCCACTCTGGTTTTTACCAGAACTACCGCCTCATTGGGATCCGTTCCGGGATCGAAGACAACGTTTACTGTGGCTTCTCCGGCACTGGTGGCATCGGTAGTGATGTAACGCATTCCCTGAACTCCATTGATGGCATTTTCAATTGTAATCAAAGATGATTTTACCAATACATCTGCACTCGCTCCCGGATAAGCAATAGAAACAGCTACTGTGGTTGGGGCAATTTTTGGAAACTGTTCTGTAGGAAGCTGTTTCATGGCAATCCCTCCCATAAACAGGATCACAACCGATATCACAATGGCGAAAACCGGTCGGTGTATTACTTTTTTAAACATAATGCTGCTTTTGGGTTACTCGGCGTACAGATCCAGGTTCGACATTACTTTTTCAGGCTTTTCGTACTTTGAACTGATCTTTTGGTTTTCCTGAACCAATCTAAGACCCTCAAGAAGAATTCTATCATCCTTTCCAAGTCCTGAAGAAACTACATAAATATGAGGTAGCTCAGCAGCTACTTTTATTTCTCTTGCATGTACTTTTCCGTCTTTACCAATCACATAGACATATTTCTTTTCCAGCTCTTCGAAAGTCGCTTTCTGTGGAATCATCATCGCATTGGCATAAGGTGAAGTAATAACAATGTTTCCGGTTTCACCGTATCTCAACAGTCCTTTTGGATTCGGGAAAGTTGCTCTGTAAGCGATATTTCCGGTTTCATTGTCAAAATCAGACTCAATGGTTTGTACGATGCCGTCTTGTGTGAACTCTTTGCCATTGGCCATTCTTAAACGCACATGCATTGGATTGTTATCTTTTTTAGCATCCATCTGATTAAGATATTCAGCTTCCGGTACATTGAAGTATACCCACATTTTGCTATTATCTGATAGCTCGGTTACAAGCTCGCCTTCATCTACAAGACTTCCTTTTCTTACGTGTAATTTTCCTACAATTCCGGTAAATGGGGCACGGATTTCTGTGAATCTCAAATGGGTATTCATTGAAGAAAGTTCGGCCTGGGCTTTTTCGTATCTTGCTTTAGCCATAGCCATTTCCTGAGGAGCAACGATGTTTTTGTCAGAAAGGTTTTTGGTATTCTGATATTCGATTTCTGCATACTTGGTTTCCGCTTTGGCACGGTTTACATCAGATTCGTAAAGATTAGGCATGATTTTGAACATCAGCTGCCCTTTTTGCACAAACTGTCCTTCGTCTACATAAATAGACTGGATGTATCCTTTTTCCTGAGCGCGAAGCTCAATATGATTGATAGAACGGATTTGCGCAACATAATCTTTGTTAACTAAAGTATCTTTGATAAGCGGGCTTGTAACGTTGAATGACGCTGCTTCTGTTTTTTCCTTTTTTTCAGATTGACAGCCTACAAACAAGAAAATAAGGCACAAGTTGATATACATGAGACTTTTCTTGACCATGATAAATATTGTTTTTATAATAATTTATAATTGAAAAAATAGAGTTACCGGCTATCACAATAAAGTATGAAAGCAGATAAGATTTTCTGAAAAATTAGTATAAAATCACAGTCGGATGACCCTGTACTGGATGTACAGATCATCATGTAAAGGTTTTAAATGTTCTGACTGAGCGAGTGAAACAGCAATTTGTCTGTTGTGAAATGTAGTGACGAAGCCTGAAATCAGATGCCAGAAACCATCTTTGAAAAGCGCAAGAAATTCTGTAGAACCCAGTGTTTCTACATTTTCATCATTTTCGTTGTCGTTTTCAGCAAGATTTGCTCTGATTTTGTTGTAGCGGGGATGGCTGATATTGTAAACATCATTGGCCTCATGGTTATTGATAAACGCAAAAGGATCATCAATGCTTTTTTCTGGTGAACCAGAAGATCAGTAGTAAAGTGAAGGCCGGAAGAAATATCTGTTGAAATATACTGCTGAATTTGCCCGTAATACCAACCTAAAACGGTAAGCCACGCAAATAACAAACTGTATAAATATTGATAAAACCTTTTCCGCATCCCAGTACAAAGGTAGGCAAAGTTACCACCAGGTGCAACCATTGTAGATTAAAAAAGTGTTAAAAAGTGCCTTTTTTGATTAAAAAAACACAGTTATTTCTCAGTTTTTCTTTTTGGATAAGAAGAAGATAGATCTGGCGAAGTCTTCTTTAGGAGCATTCCGGAATTTTACATCAACAAAAAAATAAAAAAATGAATATTGTTTTAACAGGTTCCATCGGGAACATCGGAAAACCGCTTACAAAAGAATTGGTGGACAAAGGACACTCTGTAACGGTGATCAGCAGCAATAAAGAGAGAATGGCAGCTATTGAAGCGTTGGGAGCAAAAGCTGCTATAGGCAATATGTTTGATCCTGATTTTCTTACTGAAATATTTACAGGAGCAGACATTGTCTATCTCATGGAAACTATGGAAGCGGCAGGCGATCTATTTGATGAAAATGTTGATTTTATCGAAAAAATCAATGAAATTGGGCACCACTATAAAATGGCTGTAGAGCGTTCAGGAGTGAAGAAAATTATCCATCTCAGCAGTATTGGAGCTCATACGGATAAAGGGACAGGGATTATTGTGTTTCATCACCATGTAGAACAGATTCTGAAGCAGCTTCCGGAGGATTTGGCCATTAAATTTATTCGTCCGGTAGGTATTTATTTCAATATGTTTTCATTCATCAATACCATTAAAAACAAAGGTGCGATTATTTCCAATTGGGGAGGAGACCGGAAAGAACCATGGGTCTCTCCATTGGATATTGCAGCCGTTGTAACGGAAGAAATTGAAAAACCATTTGAGGGAAGAACAGTACGTTACGTGGCCAGTGATGAAGTTTCTCCTAATGAAATTGCGAAAGCTTTGGGTGAAGCCATCGGTAACCCGGAACTTGAGTGGAAAGTGATTTCAGATGCAGAATTATTGAAAAGCTGGCTGAATATTGGCTTCAATGAACAGGTGGCTAAGGGTTTTGTAGAAACTCAGGCAAGTCAGAGAAGCGGAATTCTGTATGAAGATTATGATAAGCATCTAACTGTTTTAGGAAAAGTAAAGTTAGCGGACTTTGCAAAAGAATTTGCTGCTGTTTATCAAAGTGATGAAGTGTAAATATCAAACCACAAACGTCAAAATGTTTAAGAATAAACAAAGCACTACTTTAACCACAAGCATCTGTGAAAATCTGTGCCATCCGTGGTAAAAAAGACCCTACAATAAAAGTTTACTGTAAAACAATTTGTAATTTTATAGACATGGAACAACGGGCTATAAAAAGAATAAAATCTATCACAGAATTTCACCGTTCAAGAGGACTGCCTCCTCCTGAGCATCCGTTGATCAGTGTAATTGACTATAAAGAGGTAAAGCGGCCTGCCGATATCGGAGAATTCAACTGGATGCTGGATTTTTATCAGATTTCTTTAAAAATAGGAATGAATGGAAAATTGAAGTATGGCCAGCAGGAATACGATTTTGATGAAGGAACTCTGTTTTTTATTTCTCCGAATCAGGTTTTCAGAATTGAATCAGATCCCGCCGTACAGGAAAAACAATCTGGCTGGATGCTGTTGATTCACCCCGATTTTCTGTGGCATACTTCACTTGCTCAGACTATAAAGCAATATGACTTTTTTGATTATTCTGTGAATGAAGCCTTGTTTCTTTCTAAAAAAGAAGAGCTTACCATCTATGGAATTATAGAAAATATTGAACAGGAATATCATACAGTGATCGATAAATTCAGTCAGAATATCATTATTTCCCATATTGAAACATTGCTGAATTATTCCGAAAGGTTCTACGAGCGACAGTTTATCACAAGAAAAGTAACCAATCACTCCATTCTCAATCGATTGGAAGATTTGTTGAGTGATTATTTCAATGATAATGATTTGATCTCAAAAGGATTACCAACAGTGCAGTTTGTTGCAGATGAACTTGGAATTTCTCCCAATTACCTCAGCCGGTTATTAAAAACCCTTACCGGACAGAGTACTCAGCAATTTATTCATGATAAACTGATCGAAAAGGCAAAGGAAAAGCTTTCTACAACAAATCTATCTGTAAGTGAAATTGCTTATGAATTGGGCTTTGAACATCCACAGTCCTTTACTAAACTCTTTAAAAATAAAACACAGCTTTCTCCATTGGAGTTCAGAACATCTTTTCAGTAAAAAGCGAAGAATGGCTTGTAATAGATAAGAAAATAAATATTGGAAGGTTTTTTTACAGAAAAATTAATCTTATTTTTGAAATAGCTTTATTTCTGCACAATTTTTGCTGTAATAAGCTACTTTTATCGTTTAAGACATAATCGTTCGTACAAACCCCACCTATATTATGATGAAAAAATACCTTATTTATATATCACTTTTGGGAGCACCCTTATTTTGGGGACAAAATAAAGTGAATGAAAAATCTGTATACCAGCAGAACTGGACGTTATCGGAGAAAGAAAACGAGACCATAGCATTTGATGCTGATGTGAAATTATCTGATGCAGAAATTGCTCTGGATAAAAAAATATTTCAGCTCCATAAACAATTTATCAGTGATACGGAAGCCCAAAAAATATCTTTATATAACAGCTCTTTTAATGAATTAAAACCATTAATAGAAAGCAGCAAGCTGTTTGAACTTCTTCAGACAATGCCGAAAGGAGGTTTACTGCATACCCACAGTGGAGGAATAACCGATGTGAAATGGATCATTTCAGCTGCCAGAAAATATCAGGAATGCTATGTTTTCGATCAGAAAGATAATAACCAGTTTATTTTCGGACAACTGGGATTTTTTGAAAAAGGAAAAGTTCCTGCCGGATTTGTAAGTCTTGAGAAAAAACTGACTTCAACACCGGGTTTTGAAAAAGAGCTGGAGAATCTTCTTACCTTGAAACGTGATAATCTTTGCTCTTATACAGATTATTGGATTGAATTTGAAAAACGTTTTAAGCGCATCAGTCTGCTGCTTCCATACCGCCCTTTCTTTAAAGAATATTATCTGAAAGGATTTCAGGATTTGATAAAAGACAAAGTACAGCATGTAGAAATCAGATATATCTTTGAGGAACTTTATGATTTTCAGCACGGAAAATACCCTTTGAAAACTACGATTACAGATCTTCAGGATATTCTTAAAGGAGTACACCAGTCAGATCCTCAGTTTACCCTGAAGCTGATCTATTCAAGCTTTAAATTCCTGGATAATGAAAGTATTGGGAAACAGCTGGAAACGGTATTTGAAATGAAAAAAGAATTTCCGGATATGATCTCTGGTTTTGATCTTGTAGCGGATGAAGCTGCGGGACACAACATCAATTTCTTTGAAAAAAACTGGGCAAAAATGAATGAACTTAGTAAAAAGTATGGAGTGGAATTACCTCTTTTCCTTCATGCCGGAGAAAGTAATTCTGCCTTGAATAAAAATGTTCTGGATGTTGCCCTGTTAAATAATAAAAGAATTGGCCACGGACTGAATCTGATCTACTTTCCAAAAACAATGGAACAAATCAGGAAACAGAATAAACTGGTAGAAGTAAGCCCGATCAGTAATCAGATCTTAGGGTATGTAAGTGATATGAGAAACCATCCTGCAAGGGTTTTACTGAGTAATGGTGTACAATGTTCCATTAGCAGTGATGATCCGTCTGTATACGGATACACAGGTCTGAGCTATGATTTCTGGGTGACACAGGTTTATTGGGAACTGGATGTGAAAGCATTGAAAAAACTGGTCTTCAATTCTATTAATTATTCTTCTTTGAATGATGGTGAAAAAAAGAAAGCAATAACTTATTTGAACCAGCAATGGAATGATTTTGTTCAGAAATCAAATCAGCAATTAAACTAATCGGGATGATCCTGAAAAAATAAAATCGCATTATTGAAGTCAATAATGCGATTTGTCTTTTAATAGATCTTAATTACTTTTTAAACTTTAACCTTGATAATTCTTTTTTTATTGTAGAACCTAATTTTGATGGACTTACTTTTGTCAGAACCAAAGACTCACAGCTATTGAAAATGGCAAAACGTCTTATCGATTCTGCCAAAGGTTTCAGCCATAACTCAGTTTCTATAGTATTGTTTTCAATATGTAAATGAATAAGTTCCAGCTTTTTTTCTTTTCTGTGGGCTTTACAGTCAACCCTTCCAATAAACTGATCTCCAAACAGGATAGGCAGGCAGAAATAACCATACTGTCTTTTTTCCTTTGGAGTATAGCATTCCAGACGGAAATCAAAATCAAAAATCTGTTTGATCCGATCTCTATGGATAATAGAGTTGTCAAATGGAGACAACAGCCGGACATCAGGATCTGTAGTATCAAATGTCTTTTCAAAAACATCGTTCTGAACAAAGACAAAAGATCCTTCCTCAATAGTAGCTTTTGATATTATATTTTCTTCAAGCATCATTTGTAAAACCTTATTGACATTCGTCTTTAAATCATTTCCCTTCCTGAGATGGGTGATCTGTTTTAATGTAGTAAATCCATAAGCCCGCAGATTGGTTTTTACCAGATATTCCGCCAGTTCAAGTGGAGTAGGCTCTGTAGTATCAATAGAAGAGGGTAGAACCCTTTCAGCGAGATCATAAGTTTTCTGCATTCCGGAGCGTCCGCTGATCATCAGATCACCCTGCATAAAAAGTCTTTCAAGAGCGAGTTTGGCAGGTTTCCAGTTCCACCAGCTTCCTGTTTTATGGCTTTCATTTTCAAAATCCCTTGCTCTTTTTGGACCTTCATTACGAATGGTGTCTACCACATACTCCATTACTTTAGGATCAGCGTTGTAGTAACGGGATTCTCCTCTTTTGATCGTCAGCATTTGAGGTAAAACATATCTGAAATCCTGCATAGGAAGATAAGAAGCAGCGTGGAACCAATATTCAAATACTTTGCGCTCCTCTACCAGCCCTTCCAGATCATCTGCCTGAAAATCCGGAATTCTTGTCCAGAGTGTATGATGATGAGCCCGCTCTACCATAGATAATGTATCAATCTGAATATATCCGAGATGTTCCAAAGCATTCAGAACTGCAGCTTTTCCAATTCCGAATGGAGTGTTTTGGGTTAATCCCTGACTATCTAGTGTTGCAAGCTTTAACTGCCCCAGCGTCAATTTTTTTTCCATATTTTAATTCGAAGAAAAACAGATTTTTTGATGTTTTTTCAAATATAATAATTTGCTACAAAATGGATCGTAAATAAGTGGTTGTGATGGAATGATTTTTCTCAAAAAATAGTTGTTTTATTGGAAATAGGTTGTCTCAAAAGCCAAATCATCTGACTTTTAAGACAGCCTATTTTGTTAAATTATTTTGTCCAAAACTACACAGACAGTACAATCTTCCCAAACAGAGGCCTGTCCCGTTTCGAGTCTTCTATTCTCTGATGAGCTTTTTGAACGTCTTCAAGCGGATATATACTGTCAATAACAGGTTTGATACGTCCGGTCTCAATTAATTCTGTGATATGATGCAGTTCATCTCTGCTTTGCCGGGTGAAAACAAAATGATAAGTCGCATTTTTCTCCCAGGCATTGATGAGGTTTTGTGGCTGCGGAATATCAACCAGGGTTACAACAGAACCATAATCCGCCAAAGCAAGCGGACTGTCTGAAAGTGTGCTTCCTCCTACAGTATCAATAATTACGTCTACACCTTTTCCATTCGTATGTAATTTTATTTCCTCAATCCAGTTTTCTTTATGATGATCAATCACTATATCTGCTCCGAGGTTTTTTAGTTTTTCATGTAAAATACTTTGTCCCGTTGTATAGACAAACGCCCCCAGAGATTTAGCTATCTGTATGGCGAGTGTTCCTACGCCCCCGGAACCGCCAAGAATGAGAATACTGTTGTCTTTTTTTAATTTTGCGCGTACTACAAGCATTTCCCAAACCGTTCCTCCTATAAGTGGAATGGATGCCGCTTCCTCATAGCTAATATTATCAGGCATCCTGGATAATGAAAACTCATCGGTAATATGATATTCTGAATAGCTGCCCGAACTGCCAAAACGGGGAGAATAATAAACCTTATCACCAGCTTTCCATTTTTTGACAGCTTCACCTACTGCAACAATATCACCGGCAATATCGTGACCTGTTATAATAGGTGTATCGAAAAATGAGGCATAATCACCTCGTCTTATCTGGTAGTCGAGAGGATTAACAGAGGTTGCCCTTACTTTTACAAGCACCTGAGACGGATCTTTTATAATGGGAACGGGCATTTCTTCCAGCTGTAGAACTTCCGGTCCGCCATAGTTTTTAATAATAATTGTTTTCATAATAAGATATTTCTCTTACTTTCTTAAGGATTGATTTGTTGATGAATATGTACTATCGAGGCAATGTTCCCATAAACTCAAAGATTTCAGCACCTATTTCTTCAGCGTTGGTCTCAAGGGCAAAATGTCCGGTATCATAAAATTTTAATTGAGCATCCGGTAAATCTTTTTTATAAGCTTCAGCTCCTGCAGGAAGAAAGTATGGATCTTTGTTTCCCCATACTAATAATAATTTGGGTTGATATTTCCTGAAGTATTCGTGGAATTTTGGGTATAAGGCCACGTTTGTTCTGTAATCTTTTACCAGATCCAGTTGTATTTCTATATTTCTTGGTCTGTCAAGAAATTTCTGATCAAGGGTGTAGGCTTCCGGAGCAATTAAAGAAGGATCAGAAACACCATGAAGATATTGAAATAAGGTAATTTCTTTAGAAACAAAGCCTTTCAATGCCAGGCGGTTGGCTTCTGTTGTTTCCTTCCAGTATTTTTGGATAGGATTCCACTCATTGCTTAATCCTTCTTCATAGGCATTTCCATTTTGAGAAACAATACCCGTAATTTTTTCAGGATTGTTCATGGCAAGACGCAGACCTACCGGAGCACCATAATCAAAGATGTAAATGGCAAAACGTTTCATTTCCAGCTTATCTACAAATTTTTGTATCGTTCCTGCAAGATTGTCGAAGGTATAAGAGAATTCATGATGATCCGGAGCATCAGAATAACCAAATCCCGGAAGATCCGGAGCGATGACATGGTATTTCTTGCTCAAAATCGGAATCAGATTTCTGAACATATGAGATGATGTAGGATACCCGTGAAGAAGAAGGATTGTGGGCGCATCAGAAGGGCCGGCTTCTCTGTAAAACAGGTTAAGATCATTTACTTTAATGTTGCGGTAGTGAATAGGATGGGTGTTTTCCATAATGTGATGATTTAAATGTAATTTTTGATTGGATTGAGCCATTGCCATGTTGCCTGTTAATAGGGCAGCCGACAGACCTGTAATAAATTGTCTTGAAATTATTTTCATTTATTCTTTTTGATATTCAAAATTAATACGGATATTTGATTATTAAAAACGATTAATTGTAATTTATTAAATCACTTTTAATGATTAATTAAAATGAATACACACGATTTGAAAATATTTGAAGCTGTAGCAGAAACCGGAAGTTTTACAAGAGCTGCCAATATGATGTTTACGGTTCAGTCCAATGTTACAGCAAGAATAAAAAGTCTTGAAGAAGAGTTTAATACGAAGCTTTTCTCCCGTACTTCCAGAAGAGTAGAGCTAACTTCCGAAGGAATGATTCTGATGCAGTATTCTAAACAGATTCAGCATCTGGTGGAAGAAGCCAAAAATAATATCCAAAGTGGTGACAATATCAGAGGATGTTTGAAAATAGGCTGTATAGAAACAACAATGGCTTTGAAAGTCCCTGAAATCCTGAATACTTTTGATGAAAAATATCCAGGTATTGAGCTGGAGTTTAAATCAGACACCAGAGATTCGGTGCTTTCTGATGTCGTAAATTACAATCTGGATGCTGCTTTTGTTTCTGCTCCTGTGAATGCTAAAGGATTGGAGAAAGTTTGTATCAAAGAAGAGCAGCTTGTTATTCTTGCCTCCTCAAAAGGCCCGGGCCTGCAGACGCTCATCGCGAATGAACCTTTGAAAATAGTGGTATTTGATGAAGGATGTATTTTCAGGGAAAGATTAGAATCCTGGTTAAGTCATAAAGGAATTCTGAATTATAAAAGTACAGTGCTGAACTCTATTGAAGGAGTGATTAACTTTGTAGAGGCAGGTTTAGGTATCAGTATATTGCCGGAAGAGATTGTATCTAAATATTATGTCGGAAGAGAACTTAAAACTTACGGACTGAACAAACAGCTGGGAACCATGAATACAATTCTGGTTTTTAGAAAAGATGGGCCACAATCACGAGCTTTGCAATGTTTTATAGATATGTATGCACAAGTGGTGTAGTTTTCAATAAAGCATTTTATGATGTCTAAAAGCAGGCTGCCTCAAAAGTGAGATTCTTCACAGCATAGCGTTCAGAATGACACTTTTGAGGCAGCTTATTTAGATCTTAAGAGATTTATTTTTTAGGTGTTAAAGAGAAATTATCTACATAAACAGCCTGGTGTACACCATTCAGTAAAACTTTCAGTGCCAGATGCGTATCTTTTTTGATAGAAATGGCATAAGTTTTTAAAAGTTGTTTTTGTTTGTAAGGTATAAGATTAACGTAAAAAGGGGAGCGAGGGTAGATAGGTGGTGCAAGAAAATCTCCGAAGCCGGAAGACTTCGGAGAGCAGAAATTGATAAACGGAAATTAATTTTTTAAGATATCTAAAACCGGATGGCTTGCTTAATATTTGTGCGGATCCGTTTGTACCGCCCAGATCTTTGGTATCATCATTAATATTCTGTTTTGTAATAAGATATTTATAAGCCATTAAATAAAGATCAACTTTAAAGCTATTGTAAGTGCCGTCCGGGTTGATGTAACGTTCTAGTCTGCTATTCGTAAAATTTGCTCGGATGTGCCAGGTTCCGTTACTTTTAAAGGTATTTACATTGGGAGATCCCTGTTTATTATCATTAACGCCGTTACTGCCATAGTCAAGAGCAACTTTTGTAGAGCCATTGCTAAGTTGAAATGAATAATTATGCACTACTACCAGAAATTTGGTAGCATCTATTTTAGTATCATAATCTGTGATTCCTGTGGAAGGAACTCCTGAAATGGTAAGCTTGACATAATTAAATAATCCGCTGGTTTCAAGTGCAGGATTATACAAATCGAGGGTGTTTTTAGAAGTGGCAAGAAAACTACCTCCCGTTTTATCCGGTTCACCAGGGTTTCTTACATATAAAGAATTGGTAAAGCTTGAACCGTTTACATCAAGTGTTTCTGCTGGTGTTGTGGTATTGATTCCTATTTTCTTATTTTGAGCATTAATACATATTCCTAAAAGAAATATAATTGTGCTGTAAATTACTTTTTTCATAGTAGTTTATTGAAGTCCTGTTGGGGTATTAGTTGAAGTTCCTATAAATGAACTGTTTACGCTTCCTGTGTAAGTTCCCCAGTCTTTGATGAGCGCTTTTTCATAGACACAAAGTGTAAGTGTCCAGGTTCCGTTTTGAGCAGATGTTGTGCCTGCTCCCTTAAAACTCAGGTTAACAGCATTATAAGTTTTTCCTCCACTTGATACATGGGTTATTTCTGTAGAATAGGCTCCGTATGATGGGATACTTGTTGTTGAATTTACACCTGCTGTAGCATCTGTGAAAACAGCTCCGGTAATGGCAACAATGTATTTTTCCGTTTCCAGTCCTGTGTTAAGATTGACAACATCTGTCTGGCTCACATTCTTGAGGATAATATTATAAGTATTAACAGGAGCTACATTTCGAAGGGAAATATCAAGAAGCTTGACCTTTCCTGCTGGGGTTGTATCTTTTGAACGCGTAAGCAGATAATAGTTACCGGTTGCATCTGAATTAACAGTATCAATGATATAAGATTCAATAAGTGTTCCTCCTTGAACATCCAGCATGCCCTGCGGATTTGTTGTGTTTATTCCCACTTGTGCGCTGGCCCCCAAATAAGCACACGCCGTAAATAAAAGTACGGTTATTTTTTTCATATTCTCTTTTATTATTGGATTAAAGGAGCAGAAGCGGCGCCTGTTCCGGAGGTGTTAACGGTTTGAGAAGAAGTAAATTCCTTTGCATAAGCTCTGTCAAAAACCAGTAAATTGAGTGTCCAGACCCCATCAGGTAATGAATCATCTGTTGAGAATCCTACATAATCAGCTTTGAGTTTCCATGTACCATTGGTACTATAGGCATAAACTTCGGGAACAGGAGTAATTAAAGTTGAGGTATAAGTAAATATGGGCTGCGTAAAGCCATATGAGGCAATAACAACTAAAAACTTATTTGAATTGATTTTAGTATCATATTCATCTATCCAATCTTTGTCTGCACTATTACAAGTGATCTTATACTGGATAAGGTTAATAGGAGCCGGAGTAGTAGGTACAAAAGACTCATTGTAAGAGGTAATTTTGTTTTGGGGAGCCGGAGATTTGATTAAAAAAGAATAATTTTCATCGGCTCCCAGCTTTTCAATAGGATCTTTTAGGGCCATTCCTGACGTTTTCATCGTACCGTTTACCGTAAGCTCTTTCTCGGGGTTGGTTGTATTGATTCCTACGTTTCCTGTGCTTTGTGCACACGCAGGAATGATAGCACCGGTGAGTAGTACTGTCAAAATAATTTTATTCATTAATGTTGTGTTAAATGTATAATATAGTTTACATGGATATTAGTTGAATTGAAGCTAAACTTTAAAGCAGTTTTTCCATTTTGTGATGGTATTTCTGCTTAATTTATAATGGTTAGACAGCTGGGTATTATTAAGTTTATATTTCTTCTGATATTCTAATATCTGTATAATCGTCTCATCATCATAAGAGCGCAGACGCTGGTTCTCTGACGAAATTTCTTCAGATCCAAAAATCTTCTGATTGAGCTGAATAATATCCAACACACTCAGTTTTTCTTTTGAGAGTAGAGATTTACATTCATCAAGCTTTTCCGGAAACTTCATGAGGAGAATATCTGTATAGATTTTATTGTAGTAAGGTTGTTCTATTCTTTGTTTTTTTCTATCCATTTGTATAAAGTAGTTTTAGGAATATTGTATTCACTGATCACCTGGCTTTTAGTTTTCTTCCCGGATTCAATCATTTCCAGCATAAAATTGATCACCTCTTTGGTATAAATATTCTTTCGGAAATAGGGCATCTCAGAGTTGGGAATATTTTTTTGTTTTTTACAACGGGTGATGCAGGCGAATAGAAAATCAGATTTTGAGAATAGAATCTGAAGAAATCATATTCTAAAATTTTACTCCATTTCAGGAGAATTTCAGTATCCAGACTTTTAGAAGCATACATTTCCGAAATGTTCTCTTCCGTACAGTTGAAAAATTTGCAGATTCTGGGCATAGGAGTTTCACATTCCTTCACACGCTTATTGATCATGGAGCCAATGTGTATATTCTTGAACTTCATCTAAGCATGGTTTTTAGGTAGGGGTGTAACAAAGTAATTGTGAGTCTCGAAACAATGTTTTTTTATCATAAATTTTTAATTTTTTTTATCCTTGTGTGTTTAGAAAATAACAGACGTAAACCTACTTGATCGTTTGTTAAATTATCTAAAATTGGTATTTTTTTGTATTTTTTACTAAATGTGATGGTGTTTAATGTAAATGTTGCTTTTGTTTAATATTTGAATAGATCTATTGGTATTTTTCTTCGTATAATGATTTATATATAATGATTTGAAAATTAATTTATATTATCCATCATTTTGAATGTCATCATATATTGTTAAATTTGTAACTTACTTTAGCAAAATTAAGAGATAAAAACAATCAAAAATTGAATGCTTCAATTGAATTTTTAAATTCATTGAATTTTGTAATTGTTTGATATTTAGCTTTTTGCATGAGCTGTTTTTTGAAATACACTAGAATGACAGATGATAAAGAATTCACAGGCCAATCTGTAGATAATCTTAAGAGAAAAGTTATAATATAAAGATGTTGGTACATCTCTATATGTCCTATGCTCCTTTATTTGCCGGATTTATCATGCTGGATTTCTGGAAATTTTCTGCTGCAACGGCTATGTGGCTTCTTCCCGTACCCTTGGGTGCTCATATTTTTCTTGGGAAAAAATATATATACATTTATACCTTATATATATTACTGATCATAGTGGCTGTAAGTATTCTTACCAGATTCTTTGTATTTAATTATTTCACTCTGAATGACGTGAAAGTAATTGTAGCGTCAGACACTTTTGTAGGAGTATCTAATATAGCGGTATTTGGTCTTTTGCTCTATTATAATGAAAAGATAAGAAAAGCTGAAATTGAAGAAAATATCTTGACTAAAATAGTGTTTTCCGGACAAGAGGAGATGCCTGATAGGTCTGACGAGGAAGCCCTTATTGAAAAAGATAAAACGGCTTATCCCAACCTTGAAAATACAGAAAAATACAACCTTCTGTTTAATGATATACGGGATATTGTAGAAGATCAAGGCTATTATAAAGACGTAGGCTTTACCATTTCTCAATTGTCTAATATTTTGAAGTCCAATAATCTCTATATATCCAAATCTATTAAATTAAACGGATTCTCCAACTTTAGCCATTATCTTAATACCTGCAGAATAGAGAACGTGAAGAAGCTGCTTCAGGAAAATGATATCAGCAAAGTGACACTTATGTACATCTATACAGAATCAGGATTTTCCAATCAGTCTACATTTAACAGGGTATTTAAACAGATCGAAGGAGTTACCCCTTCAGAATATCTGGCTAATTTAAACCTTGAAGAATAGAAATAAATTCAATATAAAATTGTCATAAAAAAGTCCGGCACCTTTGGTGCCGGACTTCATCATTAATCTATCAAAATCTACTATTTCCAGAAACTCCATCTCACTCCGTCAAATACAGCCATTGTTTTACTAACTGTATCATAACAGATGGTTCCTGCTATCGGACTTTTCATATTGGCCACCGGATCATTAACCTTAGGTAAAACTAAAGCTTTACTGATGGATTCTAAAACCAGAACACCCTGCGCAGCAGAACTTGTAGCTCCTATAATAACTCCACCTCCGGTTTCTGCAGAAGTATTAGGCATTGTTCCTGTAAGATTTCCGGCATCAGATAAAGGCACCCACAAATCATTTGAACGCATTTTTATCGTAAGATCGGTTTTATCCAGAAGAAATGTTCCGTTGGTGGCCGCTGCACCTGTAGGAAGTACTTCTACTATAGGAAGAATAATTCCGGTAGTAGAGACGGGAAAGTCAAGAATAGCATCTCCGTCTACAGAAGCTTTACCCATGCCCACCTGCGACTTCAGAGAAGAAAGGCCAGCCAAAATAAGGGTTAAAATGATTGTTTTTTTCATTTTTGATTCATTAAAATTATTATTAATTACAGCTTCTTACCACACAGTTCCAGCTGGTTCCATTATAAAGTTTCATACATTTAGTTACTGTATCATAAATAAGCATGCCCTCTACAGGGTTTGTAATAGCTGAACTTTGCGTGCGGGTAATAACAAAACCTTTGGTTTTCGACTCCAAAGCAACGGCACCGTTAGGAAGATTTTCAGGCCATCCGTTTTGCTTAGACTGAGTCGTAATACCGATTTTGGTAACCATATTAGAAGGAGAGTTATTAGGGGCTTGTGTACAGTAGGTAAATTTTCCAAATGTGAAAAATTTTCCATTCGGAATTTGAATACCAGAAGTAGCACCAGCTGTAAGGCTAATATTCACAACATTGGTAGTCATCGCAGCGTCGTCAGCATACACAAGATAGGTTGCCTGGCTGTCAGAAGTGCTAATATATAGATTCTGTGCCGTACCTGTAGACTGTACTTTCCATCTGCGTAACATTAAGTTTTGAGCATTATATGTTGTTGCAGCACCATTATTTCCAGTTATGAAATAAAACTGATCATTGGTAATATCTGAATGGCCAATACTTGTATTTGAGCTTGTAAAATCATTATTAGTACTGATGGTAATAATATCTGCTGTGGCATCCTGTGATTTTGCAATTCTCTGATGTAAAGTTTCAACATCATCTCTTGCAATACCTATTACATTATTTTGGTAGGTGTTTGCAGCTGTAGACCATACCGTTGTACCGTTAGTACTGCTATAGTTCACCGGGGCTGTTGAGGTTCCTAAAGTTACACCGTATTTAATGGCCATGTAGGATACCACCTTGTTGTAATCTGCAGCATTCAGTACGGTATTATACATAATATTTTCAGGCATGATAATGTCTATACCATCATCGGCTCCACCATCAGCATCTACTCCTATCACTAAATTGGTTCCGCTTTTTGAAATAGTGGTACCGCTGCCTTTTGATACACTGTTTATCTGGTAAGCAATTGTTCCTGCTCCCGTAGCTGAAAATGTAGTGACTGCAGGAATATTTACGGTGTATGCAGCACTTCCTGAAGCACTTGGCCATGCAATAGGTGTATTGGTATACGTTCCAAAGTATCCAATACCGACACTTGTTCCATTCAGGGTTGTAGCACCATGGAAGCTGAACATATTTCTAAATCCTGCAAAAGGAAGGGTAGGATTTTTATTCAGAGTAATCATGGTATAATCATCTCCTGTAGTGGCAAATGCATTGAGCATACCCAGTCCCGAAGTAGAGGTAGATTGTGCCACAGGATTGAAATTGATATTCATTGCTGAAGAATTTCGATACAATGGTCCTGTAGTTTGTGATGCAATTGTATTAGGAGAAGGTGCCCCTCCAACAAAATTTCCACCAATTGGGGACTTGTTGGGCCAGGTGCTTATCGCTACATTATCAGTAGTATTTCCATTGGGATTATCATCTGCTTTTATCCAAACACGCAGATTATTTAAAACCCCTCCCGGTGCCTGAACAAAAGCTGCCAGAGTAAAAAACTGTCCGTCTGCCAGCGAAACATCCGCATAGTTGTAAATAACTCCGTTGATAGTCTGCGTATTTGCTGACATATCAGTTACTATATTTCCTGAAGAAAAGGTAGGATCAGAGGGGTTTTGAACTAATTTTAAATTATTCAGCCCTTGTGGCCACATTATTCTTACTGTTCCTACCGAACCTGTGTTCTGAACTTTCCAAACAGAACCGAAAAGATAATTAGCTCCGGGAATATTTGTAACAAGAGTAGTAGGTGCTTTTGCCAGACCATTATCTCCAACGACAAGTGACTGCAGGTTTGTTAATGTGCCCGAATTGGAAGCGTTAGTATTAGCCATTCCTGTAAGCCCAATCAAAAGCTGTTGTCCGGGATTAATACTCATCGACTGTTTTTGATACAAGACCGAATTATCATCTCTTGCAATACCTGCTATATTGTTGCTATAAGCACTATTCGTTGTGGAATTCCAATAGGTGGTTGTTCCGTCAGAAGCAATATAATCACCAAATTTTGTAATTCCATATTTCAGAGAAAGATAACTTTCTATCTGAGGACGTTCCGGCGTTTTTGTTGTATTGTAAATAACGATTTCAGCGATATCGACATTCACAAAATTATTAAGTCCCTGGCCTCCTACCCAAACTGGCTGTGTACCTGCAGTAGCAACAGCATTACCATTTGAAAAGGCAGAAGACTTAAATTGGCCATTAACATAGACATTCATTGAACTTGAAGTTCCGTCTGTTGACTGTAACCTAATTTCATTGATTGCAGGAGTTGTGGAACCTACACTACGGTTCGTAATAAGCATATTACCATTGGAATTTCCTCCCACATTCCATGTTCCTCCAAAACCATTAGAATGGTTGTATAAAGAGTTTGCAGTACTTCCTACTTTTCTATATACTATATATTGTGATGACTGATAAGGAGATGGTGAACTAACCGTTACACTTTGTGGAACACTTGGTGCTGCCAAACGGTCGTCTACACCATCAAATCTTACTGATGGGTTAAAGTTAATCTGGCTTGTATTATAAGCAGGCAAAGTAGTGGTTGCTACTGCCTGTTGGATAAGATCATAAGTTCCCGGAGAAGCACTGTTATTCCATTGAGTGACAGTTCCTGCAGAATTTGTAACCCCTGAATCGGCTTTGTACCATAGCTGAGGCGCAATTCCTCCCGGGCTTTGGGCGTTTGTGAAAACGGATATACTCGCTGTTAGCAATATACCCATTAAGATATTGTTTTTTTTCACCTTAATTTGTTTAAAATTTAAATATTATTATAGATTTCTTTTAAATAAATAAAGATGGTGGAGGGCGGGTTTTATATTGAAAGAAATAAGAGTCTTTACAAAAGATAAAGCCCTTTAGAATTACTTTATCATGATCATTATTTAAAAAATGACAAGAAAATTTAAATGTTTTATTATCAATTGAATAGCCTGAATAATCATGAAGGGTTACCGAAGCAGAAATAGCTTCTCCTTTCTGATAATTCAAAAAGAAATTATCGGGAGAAGTTGTTATTCCTTGAATAGGCTCAGGACGTGGTTCTGTTTTTATCCTTTTCTTATAGGTATTGGCAGTCCATGTTTTTTTTTCTCTTTTGGAAAAGGTTTTGGATTTTTTATTCAATGCAATATTTTCCGTTTTATGAGAAATAGAGGCATTCCTTTTGAGGTTTTTTAATCTTTTCTCATTGACTACTCCTGAATCAGTAATATAGAATGTTGTGTTTTCAAGAATGGTGATTGTAGTGCCTTCCTGATGATAAAACCCCTGTGCATTGATTTTAGAAATTAAAACAAAAATAAACAACAGCATTAAAACCCTCTTATAAAAGGGCAAAATGGATTTCAGCTGTTGTAAGGATTTCATCAATGTGTTATAGGTATTTAAAAGTCAAAAATTTGACTCACTCAATTCAGCCTTAAAGGAGGGAAGATATAAGGACTGATTTTGGGTTCCCAGATCTATAATCTGGTCCCTTATTTTTATAATAAATTTTAGATTTTCAATGTATTAGGGGATGAAAATTTTCTTCCTGCGAAATTAACGGTTGTCAGCAATCAAAATGATTGAGTGTAAGTGTAATTTTAAAATTAATTTATTTTTTTTTAAAATATTAACAACCAGTGTTTTATTTAAGTTTTTTTTGAAAAATATTTGAATTTTATTTGAGAGTTGGCTTATTAAGAATAGGGGGATAGATGAGAAAAGAAATTATCTGTTCAATAGGCACCTTGACATCGTGAACACGGCTGAGCCATTTGTTGTAGCTAAATTATTTATTTCAAAAATAAAAAACCCGGCACCAAAGGTGCCGGGATTCACAACTATAATCTCATGAGCTTTTTATTTCCAAAAACTCCACTTCAATCCGTCAAAGACAGCCATTGTTTTACTTACGGTGTCATAACACATAGTTCCTGCCACCGGACTTTTCATGTTGGCTACAGGATCATTCACCTTGGGTAAAACTAATGCTTTATTAGTGGCTTCCAATACCAGTACTCCCTGAGCGGGTGAGCTTGCGGCACCAATAATGATACCGCCTCCCTGTTCAGCTGAAGTATTAGGCATTGTACCGGTAAGGTTGCCGGCATCTGATAAAGATACCCACAAATCGTTCTGGCGCATTTTTATCGTAATATCATTTTTATCTAGTAAAAATGTTCCGTTGGTTGCCGCAGTTCCTGTTGGAAGTGTTTCTACAATCGGGAGAATAATACCTGTGTTAGATAAAGGGAAATCCAGAATAGCATCTCCGTCTACAGAAGCTTTACCCATGCCCACCTGCGATTTCAGGGAAGAAAGGCCGACCAAAACAAGCGCTAATATGATTACTTTTTTCATTTTTGATTCATTAAAAATTATTATTCATTACAGCTTCTTACTACACAGTTCCAGATGGTTCCATTGTAAAGCTTTATACAGTTATCCACGGTATCGTAGATAAGCATACCCTCTACAGGATTGGTAATCATTGAACTCTGAGTACGTGTGATGACAAATCCTTTTGTTTTAGATTCAAGGGCTACCGCTCCGTTTGGAATATTTTCCGGCCATCCGTTCTGTTTGGTCTGGATGGTAATACCGATTTTCGTAATCGTATCGGCAGGAGAGGTATTTGGGTCTTTTGTACAAGAAGTACATGCAAGTATTTTTAACAGGTTAGACGCTACAGAATTGGCTGCCCCGCACTGTGACTGAGGATTTACAGAAACCGTAGCCTGATTGTTAAGATATTTGCTTCCGTTAGTATCGGTATAAGCCATTGTAGCAGAGTTATTGGTATTCACTTTAAACTTAACCACTGCGGTTTGCCCCGGTGCTATGCTTATTCCTGTAATATAAAGAAGTCCTCCCGTGAAGGTAGCGGTTCCATTGGCTGTAAAGTTACTCTGAACCAAAGATCCGGCTACATAAGTTTGAGCAGCATCCAGGTTATCCATAAATTCAACATTGGTAATAGGGTTTATATCATTATTAGTGATATTAACTGTGTATTCCAGCTCAGTGGAAGAGGTTCCGAAACATCTGTTGACCGATTTGGTCACCGTTGGTTTTGTAATAACGGTGCTTGCCGTAAAAGTAATGCTGGTATCCTGGAATCCTGTAGTACCGCTGTCATCATCACTTCTGTAAGGATTAGGGTTGTTAATTCCTCCGTTTACCGTATAATTGAAATAAGTAGCATACGTTCCTGCTCCGGAAGGTTTTACTTTGATATAGATATAAGAGTTTCCTGAAGGTACAGTAAGGTTGCTCAGGGAGAAATTCTGTCCGGAATAAGTTGGAGTTTCTGTTCCCAGTCCTACATAGCTGTCTGCTACATACTGTAATCCTGCCGGTAAAACATTGTTGATGTTAATCGTTTTGGAGATACAGTTGTTATTTTTAATATTAACCTTTAATGTTCCCTCTTCACATGTTGGCAGTTGGCTTTCAACATAAGATGCAATCAGGTTTACATTATCTGCATTAGGCTCAATAGGATTCACGCATACAAAGGACATATCACCAATATAAAGGAAGTCAACCTTACTGAACACCTGCTCTCTGTTAATCGTCCATTCTATCACAATTTTTTCAACCGGTTTTTCAAACTCTACATTCACTGTTGCAAAATCCAGAAAATCTAAGAATGGTTCAGTTCCTGTAGCGGTACCGGTTGAATTATCAATCGTATACCTTCTTAATAAGGCATTAAGCTCAGGAGTGGAGTTGTAGGCATAATTAAGTTTTGGGGTCACCTGAGTGGTTCCGCAATACCCAATTATTTTCACTACAGCAGCTTGCCCTGCCAGTCTGGTAATACCTGCCACCTGGAAGCTGGCCTTAGCAGCTTTGCTTCCGCTTACATCTTTTAAATTTACCGTATAAGATACCTTACCTGCAGCACCGTCCAGATCATCATATCTTGACAGCTGGGTCCATGTACCAAACATTCTTGGGAAAAGAGTAGAGATCCACTCAACTCCTGATGGATAAGTAACGCTGATATCAGCAGATAAAGCACCGCTTGCAGGAGCTGTTCCGGCCAATGGTACATTGGTTAAAGTATTATTATTCATGCCCGTCATTCCACCGTTAAACCATGCCTGTGCATTCTGTAGTGTCTGTTTTCCTCCATTACAGGTCTGGCAGTTAATAGGTCCTGTTTTACCTACTACCGTAAAATACTGTCCGTTTTTAAAGTTATAATAAAAGGTAGCTTTACCTCCAATTACACTTACAGCAGGCATAAAAGCAGTGTTGGTTGTGAATCCGCTGTCATCGGCAACATATAAGGCGATTTCATTGTTGATGCTGTAAGACGATAAATCAACCTGGAAATAAGCTGCACCTACAGTACCGGTTTTCTGTACCAGCCATGTTTTATTGATTCTTTCAGTGCCATTTTCCAAAGCAGGACAGCTCACCGGAGTAGTCCCTGTATTGATGTTATTATCACCAAACATCATAAAGCCTTTGTCTGCCAGTGAAGTTCTGGTGACTGTAGAATTAGGTGATGTGAAATCATTCACCGTTGATGCGGTGAGGATGCTGTTATCATTAATACTGTGGGAAATTTTTTGATCCAGAGCACCGGAAATATCCCTTCCGATACCAAAAATGTTATTGTTAAAAGCCGTATTGACAGAAGAATTCCACACAACTGCTGCATCTGAATTAATATAATTCTGTGGCTGTACTAAAGTGATACCATACTTTATTGCAAAATAAGAATCTACTTTATCTCTGTCCTGTGCAGATAAGCTCACATTATAGTAGGCAATTTCCGGTGTTCTACCTGCAAAACCATAGACACCACCGCCAACCTGAAGGTTAGGATAAAGACTACCATCACTGATAGCTCCTGAAAATGTGGTGAAATTTCCATTATAACCTACCTGCTTATTATTACCACTCACTATTGAACTTGCCTGTGCTCCCATTAAAATCATTTTATTGAGAACCGGAGAAACAGAAGTATTTTGTACGTTAGGTACAGCTGCATCTATATAATGGAGTGTTACATAATCTCCTATCGGGCTAAAAGTATTATCAATACCCAGCCCAAAACTGTGGGCTGCTCCACTTCCAGGGATATTGGCAAATCTGAAAATATGGTTATAAATAGCATTTGTATTTCCGGATTTAGATCCTACAGCAAAAGTAGTATGTAATCTGCCTATAATGGTTTGATCTACTGGTGCTGTAAAATTTGCAGCATCAGTTGCATTAAAGGTATAAAACGGATTATAATTACTGTTGGCATCCCCGCTGGATAATAAAATAGTTCCTGCACCATTTTTGCTGAGGGTTAATCCGCTGGTTCTGTCTGTCCAATTGGTTAATGTGGCTGTAACACCTGCATCATACCAGTATTTTAATCCCCCGGTAACTCCTCCGGGAGCCTGAGCTTTTGTGAATATGAATACATTCATTATAAAGAATATACCCATTAATAAGTTATGTTTTTTCACCTTGATTTGTTTAAAATTTAAATATTACTATAGATTTCTTTTAAATAAATGAAGATGGAGGAGGGCGGTTTTTACATTGAAACCAGTAATAGTCTTTGAATAATATAAAACTATTGCTGACGATCTTATTATTTGTATTGTTTGGATATTCGTGGGTAAGTCTCAGTTTTTTATTTTCAAGTGAATAACTCGTGTGGTAATGAACCGTGACCGATGCTGAAATAGCTTCTCCTTTTGAGTATAATAAAAAGAAATCATTAGGTTGGGGTATTGCAAATTGAACAGGCTTTACTTTTGGATATGTTTTTATTTTTTCTATTGGATGTCTGGTAATGGCTTTCTCCGGATTGGAAACAGATTTTTTCTGTTTTCTGGATTTTAATACGCCTTTCTTTTCTGAGGTTTTTTCCTCAAAATCCTTCAGATCCGCTTGATGTATTTCTCCAGAATTGGCAACATACAGTGTTGTGTTTTCCCCAATAGTAATGTCAGTTCTTTTTGCATAAAAAAGAATCTGTGCCTGTGCGGGGGATACGAAAAATAAAAACAACAACAATGAAGCCCACTTGTATAAAGGGAGAAATAACTTCAATTGTTGTTGTAAGGGTTTCATAGTGTGTGTTTTATGTCAATAAGAAACAGGAGGGGTGTTTCCGTACTTTTCTTGATTCAGAAAAAATCTGAACCATATATAATGAGGGAGTAAGGTTTTGAATGGATTTTGAAGCATATATAACCGAATAAATTCAGCTATGCTTTCTTAGGCTGTGGAATGTTAGGTTATAAAAAAATTTTATAAAAGAACAAAAAGGATAAATTTTTTTCATAAAGTTTAATTTTATCAATGAGGGATATGTTTTATTTTCTGTGGTAAAATTAGATTAATATTGATAGGTTTTTTGGAATTTTACTTGTAATATTAAGTCATTTTAGTAAATTCATTTATGTTGATTATATTGTTGTTTATTAGTGTGTTATGTAAGCTAAAAGATGAATTTGATATAATAAGTCCAATCATGGTGTGTTAAATTTTTTAAAGAAGATGAAATGGGCTTCATTTTATCTTCCTGAGAAGAAGAAAAGTAGAATTAATTTAAAATAAAGAAGTCGTTGAGGGTATCTTACTAAAAATAAATAAATGATACAAATGAAAAAGATGAAATGTAAATTTTACTTATAATTTGATTGAATATAAAAAATATTACACTTTATGATTAACTATTCATAAAGATCCTCAATTTGCCTACAAAGGTCTGCGATTAGCCTACAAATCCGAAAGACAAGCTGTATACCTTTGCTTTGTAAATAAAACCTATACAATTATGATACAGCAAAATAGAATCTGGTTCATTACCGGAGCATCAAGAGGTTTCGGACGCATCTGGACTGAAGCAGCGTTGGAACGTGGCGATAAAGTGGTAGCAACCGCAAGAAAACTGGAAAGCATTGCAGACTTTAAAGAGAAATATGGCGATCATGTACTGACTCTAGAACTGGATGTTACCAATCCAAATCAGGTAAAAGAAGCAATAAATAAAGCCCATCAGCATTTTGGAACACTGGATATTGTACTGAATAACGCAGGATATTCGCTGGTAGGAACCATAGAAGAGGCCAGTGCAGATGAAATACGTGCTTTATACGAAACCAACATTCTGGGTCCCGTAAGTGTCATTCAGGCAGCACTACCGATATTAAGAGAACAAGGATATGGACATATTTTAGGCACTTCAAGTAATCTTGGGCATTTTACACTGCCTGTTATTGGGTATTACAGCTCCTCTAAATGGGCTTTTGAAGCCATCCACGAAAGTCTTGCAGAAGAAATAAAGCAATTCGGGATTAAAGTAACTATTATAGAACCGGGAGCTTATGCTACAGAATTTGGAAGCCAGGACTCTCTGAAGTTTTCTCAAAACCTGGATGTATACAATGATTTTAAGTCAGAATTTATAAAGACGATTCAATCTTATGAACGAGGAAATCCGAATGCAACTCCACAAGCACTTTTCAAAGTTGTAGATGCTGAAAATCCACCGTTACGCTTTCATTTGGGAAGTCATAATCTTCCACAGGTGAAGGCTGTATATGCTGACAGGATCAGTCTTTGGGAAGCGTGGGACGAGGTTTCCAGTGCTGCGCAAGGGGAGTAACAACATAAAAACCGGTTATCCATGTATAATCGGTTTTTCGTACCTTTAAAATACTATTTATGAAAAAGAAAGATCAAATTCCACTAAAATTTGAGTCGTTATTTGAAGCGAGCCAATTTTTTGGACTGCCCAAACCCAAGCACCCTCTCATCAGCTTAATGAATGGGGCACACAATCTGGTATTGACGGATAAACTGTCTCAAAGGCATGTTTTGAGCTTTTATAAAATCTCTTATAAACCCAAATTAGATGGCAGGATAGAATATGGCCAAGGCTATTATGATTTCAACGAAGGCGGTTTATTGTTTGCAGCACCCGGCCAGGTAATAGGAGGGAATGGAAACAGTGATACGGTCTGTTCACAATATTCTCTGCTTATTCATCCGGATTTCTTTTTGGGATATCCTATCTCCAGGAAAATCAAACAATATGGTTTTTTCTCCTATTCCACAAAAGAAACACTGCATCTTTCTGAAGAAGAGAAAAATACAATCCTTTCTATTTTTAATTTCATTGAATCAGAACTTAACAGCCGTATTGACGATTTCAGCCATGATGTGATGGTTTCTCAAATAGAATTGCTTCTTAACTACGCTAACCGTTTTTATAAACGGCAGTTTATTACCCGTAAAGCAACCAGCAGTACCCTTTTACAGAAATTTGAAGATTTGCTGGATGCCTATTTTAAAGATGAAATATCTCTTAATAAAGGAATACCCACGGTGAGTTATTTTGCGGACAGTCTTCATCTTTCACCAAGCTATTTGAGTGATATGCTGCGTTCTTTAACGGGGCAGAGTACTCAGCAGCATATTCATGATAAACTGATCAGCGAGGCCAAAGAAATGCTTTCCACCACAAGCTTATCCGTGAGTGAAGTGGCCTATGCACTGGGATTTGAGCATTCTCAATCCTTCAGCAATTTATTTAAAACAAAAACCAAACTTTCTCCTTTAGAATTCAGGAAGTCTTTCAATTAATAGTATAGTTTTTCATTTGGTTAATGAAAACTCAGTTACGCAATTGAGTCAATAAGAAAGTTTAAAAACTAGCGGACAAGAAGATAGATTCCAACACCAATAGCAGTATAAGCGGTCACCGTAAGAATATCCGCAATAGGTTGTGAGAAACGTTTTTCTGCAATTTTCTCGCTATTGATCTGGTTCTTATGGAACTTCAAGCTTGTTTTTGCATTGCGAACAGGATGGGCTACCAGGCTGTCGCTTTCCCATCGGTCAACGATTACTTTATAACTCTTACCATTGACTTCAATTTTAACATTCTTACCAGGGGCAAGCTTCTCCTGAACACTCACTGGAGCAGGTGCCTGTACTGCGTTCAGATTTTGAGGTGCCGCTCCTGTACTGTTCATTTGCGGGGAAGCAGTATTGGCAAGAGCTGTATTGTTTTTAGGATCTTGTTTGTTGTTAGCCGCCGGATCTACAGGCTTTTTTACCTGATAGGTATAGCAACTGGTAAGGGAAAATAAGATAATGATGAGATAAAAATTCTTTCGCATGAACCAAATTTAAGAATTAAACGGAATATTTAGAAGTTTCTTTTGAAAGATGATGTTTTTTTTGAAAATTCCCAGTAGTTTCTTTTACAAAAAGTGTCCTGAACCCATCATTTGAGGTTCCAGATATATCGGCCGAGGTTTCGGAATTCTATTTCGGGGTTCTGAAGTGCTCCTTTACGGTCTTTAGAGTCTACCGAGCGGTTCATAACACCAAATTTCCGGTTGGTGAACCCCAATGGAGAGGCTTTTTATAGATCCGGATGGGTTTAGAACCGTGCGCGAGTATTCCGGAACCGGTAATTATGAGTAAAATAAAAAGACAGCGTACTGTTTTTACCCATACAGTATAAGTTTCAGATGGAAAGACCTGCGTAGGCATCCTTGTCAAGGTTTTAAACCTTGTCAAGGTTTTAAACCTTGACAAGGATATTTATATTGTTGTTTTTAGAATGTTTGGTTTTAATATTAAATCCACACGAAAGGATTCGTTCGGTAGCGGAGAGTTATATAAGTTTTTAGCTTGCAGATATTTTTAGTGTACTAATAACTTCAAAGTTTGAAATCTTGTAATCATCATTGAAAAATAATCCATTTATATATCTTTTGATTGGGTGATATAAATCTTTTGGAAATATTCCATTTTCAATTGTTTTATAGTCATTGGCAATGCTATATAATTTACTAAATTGCCCACGACCAGTTTTTAAGAATCCAATGTTATGTAAATATCTTGTTATTTTATGCTTTGTATTTCCTCCAATAGAATCACTAGTAATTAAATAATAATCTTTTACATAAAATGTTCTAATATTATTTATGTTATTACAAGAGTTATCTCCAACTGTTGCAAGTGTTGGTTTTTTAATGTAAGAAACGTCTTGTAAGAAACATTCTGTTTTTATTACATCTTGAAGATTAACAAAGTAATCTCCATCAACTAATAAATGCTTTTTTGTTCGATAGATTCCCAAAATCATCTCATTAATTTCTCTTTCAGAATAATCATTAATATTTTCTGATTTTCCAAAAACCTTATACGCTAAACCGCTTGATTCAGGATTTTTATAAATCCTATCTATTCTGGATTTTTCTATTTTTTTTATTTTTTCCATAATCCGTTTTTAAAAATTATAATTGACTAATGACATTTAATAAATACAGAATTTATTACTTTAATAATCTTCACCACTTTCATCATCATCATCTTCTTCTTCACTACTATTTTCATATTCCATAACAAATGGAACATCATCTTCTAAATCATCCCAATCGAATGGAATAGGAGGAGTTATATTTCTAGCAATAAAGTTTCTCCTAATCTGGGCATTCCTATCATAAAAAAAGACATTATAATATCTAAGTATTTTAAAAAATTCGTGATTAATAATTATGTTAACATTTGTATTGATCCATTTTTTAATTTCTATTTCATAGCAAATTAACCAATATTTAGAATATAAATTATCAGCTGTAAGTTTACTTTCTAGAATGGTAAAATCAAAATTTCTTTTGCTTATTGGTTTAGAATCAATAATATCAAGCGCTATTAAAATTGAGATCTGATCATCAGAATTTAAAACATGCTGAAGTAAACTATTATCAGCTTTGATATCAAATGATTTAAAAAACCATAATCCCCAAGCAACTTCAAATGAATGATTTAGATTTAAGTGTTCTGGGATAAGTTTATCTAATAATTGTTTAATTTTTTTTAAATGTTTTGATTCTAAGAATGCTTTGTAGCTTAAGATTATTTTAAAAATTTTATCAATATTACTTGTGTCTAAGTGTAAGGTTTGTAGGAGAAATGATATAAATACATCAATATCATTTTTTTTACCTTAACCTTACCAAATTCAAACCTGGTTAAAGAATATGAAATAATCCAAGATGTCATTTCTTTATAATCTTCAACTAATTTAAATATTAAAGTAAAATAATAAGTTAAATCCTGAATATTATCAATAGTTGTATCTCTAAATTGATAATTATGAATTTCAATATTCCATAAATCTGACTGAAAATGGGGTAATTGTTTGATGTTTACTTTATTTTCATTAATTTCTAACTTATATTCAAAGAATATTTTTTGTACTTTTTTAAGTATAGTTTCTGCATCCCCAACGTTATTAGTATAGAAATAATAATCATCATAATATCTTACACATTCATAATCTGTATTTTCAATACTTTCAGCTATTTCTTTATCAAGTCTTGAACCGAGTAATTCAGATAAAATAAATGAAGAATCAGGGCCTATTGGAAGACCTACACTTTGTTTATCATTGCAATTTCTTACTAAAGTATCTATAGTATCGGCAATTTGATATTTTTTTGCATTTGAATCTGTTGATAAAAGGGCTGAGAATCCGTTTGGATCATCATTTTTAATTTTAAAATAGTGTTTAGAAATATCTTTTCCTAAAATACTCCAAGGTATTGAATGAGTATAAATAGATTGATAATAATTTGTAATATCAATTTTCAATTGAACTTTATAGTTATAGGATATTTCAGTAAGTTTATTTTTAAATCGACTCCAAGATTTACTTTTTGTCCTAACAGATCTTTTGCTAGTTGGATCACTTGTTAATTTACTTTCAGAAAATTGGCTAAGTGAATATACATCTTTTATAATATTCCAATTATTAACAATTCCTTCACATAACAAAAAGTAAGTTTGAGGATGTGGTATTTCAATTTTTCTTCTTGAATATATACCCTTAGCAATATTATATTCAAATAATTTAGAAACTGAATATTTAGCTAAAATAGGTTTATAACGTGATTTAGCTTGACGACCAGTTTCAGTACCAATAGGTATTTTTATATTGTTTTCAAATTGTGTCCATTTTCTTAAAATATATGGAGATTTTTTGCCAAATGTTCCTGTTTGAAATGGAGGAGGTAATTCTTTAGGAAAATAACCTTTTTCAATAATACGTGTTAGATTCAATGTTTAATTTATATTTTAGTTTTAGACAATTATTCTCTATTAAATGTAACTAATTATAAGTATTGCTCTCTTATGGCTTCCCGTAAACAACAAAAATAAATATCACTTTAATATTCAAATTCAGTATTTTCACGGAATTTCAAAGATTTCTGCACAAAAAAATCCCAACTTTAGACTGCACCCAAAAGTTTAGACAAAATTAAACAATATTATTATATGAAAGAGTTCGGTACTGTACCGGACTCTTTCCTTTTAGATTAAGTCTTATCCTGTCGTTATTATAGTAATTGATATACTTCTTTATTTCTTTTTTGAGCTGATCAATGGTTTTAAATTTCTTAGTATAGAACATTTCAGATTTTAAAGTTCCAAAGAAGTTTTCTATTACCGCATTATCCAGGCAGTTTCCTTTGCGGGA
>NZ_QICI01000053.1 GCF_004119445.1 Chryseobacterium sp. CH21
CCTGAAAATTTAAACGGAGCCTTATCATGCGTAAAATAGTAAAAAAGATGAGTCATAATAGGCGGACCGATAATTGAAGTGGCGCTTACCAGACTCGTTCTTCAATGTATAATAGATGATAATAGCACTTATCATCATCAAAACCGAAGCCAGAAGAAAACGGAGCCCCTGAAAATTTAAACGGAGCCTTATCATGCGTAAAATAGTAAAAAAGATGAGTCATAATAGGCGGACCGATAATTGAAGTGGCGCTTACCAGACTCGTT
>NZ_QICI01000086.1 GCF_004119445.1 Chryseobacterium sp. CH21
AAAGCAATTCACAACTTTATGAGTGCATGGGCGCAATAGCGCAGGCTGTGACTAATCACGAAGATAATAAATTTTGAAAGCAATTCACAACAAGGAAAGCTACTAAAATTCAAGAGTGGTTGCTGTGACTAATCACGAAGATAATAAAT
Organism: Chryseobacterium sp. CH21; assembly: GCF_004119445.1. Taxonomy (GTDB): domain Bacteria; phylum Bacteroidota; class Bacteroidia; order Flavobacteriales; family Weeksellaceae; genus Chryseobacterium. The sequence goes on from NZ_QICI01000086.1 coordinate 150, forward strand.
TTTGAAAGCAATTCACAACCCATGAATAATTCAGCAGGAACTAACAACAGCTGTGACTAATCACGAAAATAATAAATTTTTTATTTTGGCCTTGAAACAGTATTTCTGAAATTTTAAATGTATAAGATTCCGGCAGTTTTGATTCTCAATACAGATGGGATTTATACAGAAAATGGATATATGATTGAAAATAATTGCAGAATTTTACATTTCTTGATATATGATAAGATCATACAGAGCAGGTTTTTCTATTTTTGTACCCGAAAACAACAAAATTTCAATAAACTTTTTTAAAACAGTTCAATATGAAAAAAATTAGCGTAATTGCATTAGTAGGAGTAGGATTGCTTTTGGCATCATGTGATAAAGGAAAAACAGCAGAAACTGCTGCTACCGCTCAGGAACAAACCGTAGCAGAAAGCAAAGGTGAAACGCTGGCAGTAGATGCAGTAGGTTCAGTAGTAAACTGGAAAGCTTTCCACAAAGGAGGTATGGCACCTCGTTGGGGAACACTTGCTGTAAAATCTGGAGACATCAGTGTTGATGGAGGTCAGGTTTCTGCTGGAAACTTTGTAATCGATATGAACTCTATCAAAGTAGATCCGGCTTCAGTAACAGAAAAAGATAAAAAACCGGCAGATCTTGAAGCACACCTTAAAAATCCTGATTTCTTTGATGTAGCGAAAAACCCTACTTCAGAGTTCAAAATTACAAGTGTTGCAGATTTGAAAGAAGCACCAAAAGATGCGGTAGCAGGAGCTAATAAAACTGTAAGCGGAAACCTTACCTTATCAGGAAAAACAATGAATGTTACTTTCCCTGCTAAAGTAGAGGTAGCTGAAAACTCAGCGGCTATTCAGGCTAAATTTACGGTAAACAGAGCAGACTGGGGACTTAAATTCGGTACTTCTGAAGCAGATCCTGCAGAATGGATGATCAGCAAAGATATCGAGATCGCTATCGACGTAAAAGCTAAGAAATAAGTTATTTAAATTATAATAACTACGAGAGCAGCCTTCATGAAGGCTGCTCTTTTTATTTTGTGTTCTTTTTAAACCGTTACAAATAAAATCAGTTCAAAATCTTTGAATGTTGAATTCTTACACCATATTCACTTCCAAGATACAAAGGGTTGCCATGTTTCTCAGACCAGAATCCATCCAATATGTCTTTGCTTAGGCATCGGTATACCGCAACCCCTTTATAAATGGTACCATCTTCACCTTCATAGTTGAAATTGATCACCAAAATTTGATCCTTATAAAATCCTGTTCCGTTTTGCTGATGCTCACCAATCGTCCATTGAGCAATAATACGGTTGTTTTCATCAACGGATAAGGTCAATATACCATGATAAGTTGGCAGGGAAGATTCTTCCTGGTTGCTTCCTTCAATAGAGTAGCTTCCCACCAGATCGTGTACTGTCATTGATTTATTTTTAAGAGAGCAAATTTAAAAAATCTTGCTGAGATAATCTTACCTGTATCTTAAGCTCCGTAGGCCTAATTTGGGATTTTTCTATCTGTAAATTAAACTTTACTTTTGCAGCAAATTAATTGAAAATGATTCCTTTTCTGCTGATAGCGAACCTCGTTACATTTGGGGTTTTTGGTTTTGACAAATGGCAAGCCAAAAAACATCAATGGAGAATTTCCGAAAACACCCTTTTAGGACTTTCTCTTATCGGTGTCGTGGGAGCCGCTTCCGGAATGATTCTTTTCAATCATAAAGTTTCCAAAAAATCCTTTCTCATGAAATTTGTACTGGTTGTTTTAATTGATTTGGTTGTGTTTTACAGATTGTTAAGGCATTGAAAGTGAGTGTTAAATATTAAAATAATATACCTTGTTATTGTATTTTTTTTATATTTTTATCATGCTAATAACAAATAAACAAAAACAACATGAGAAATCTTAGAAAAATTTCCAGAACAGAGATGAAATCAGTTCAGGGAGGAATTGCAAAAGGAATGGTAAGATGTAAAGACGCTGATACCTGTGTCGTAAAATGGGGTTGGGCAACCGGGTTCTCCAGTAATTGTGGCGAATTCGACATTATATGTGGAGAACCGCCTGCAGTAGATCCATGCGAAGTACAGATCTGCATATAGATAGCTTAAAGAGTGTTTTTTAAACACTCTTTTTTTATGATTCTGTCAATAAGTATTTTAAACAAAATATTAAATATTTGTATAACTAAATATTTTTTCATTAAAATTCACTACTTTTGCACCCGTAAAAATCTTTTATGCAAAACATTAGAAATATTGCGATTATCGCACACGTTGACCACGGAAAGACGACTTTGGTTGACAAGATCATTCACGCTACCAACATTTTCAGAGAAAATCAGGAGAGTGGGGAGTTAATTATGGATAACAACGATCTTGAAAGAGAAAGAGGGATCACCATCTTATCCAAGAATATTTCTGTTACTTATAAAGACACAAAAATTAACGTAATTGATACTCCTGGTCACGCCGATTTTGGTGGAGAAGTAGAAAGAGTATTGAAAATGGCTGATGGGGTTATTTTGTTGGTGGATGCGTTCGAAGGACCAATGCCACAAACAAGATTCGTACTACAGAAAGCATTGGAATTAGGATTGAGACCATTAGTGGTTATCAACAAAGTAGATAAACCAAACTGTCGTCCGGACGAAGTTCATGATAAAGTATTCGACTTGTTCTTCAACCTTGAAGCTACAGAAGAGCAATTGGATTTCCCTACATTCTACGGATCTTCAAAACAAGGATGGTTCAACACTTCATTAGAGCAGACTGAAGATATTTTACCACTATTAGATGGTATTCTACAATATGTTCCTGAACCGAAAGTAACAGAAGGAAATCTTCAGATGCAGATTACTTCTCTAGACTTCTCTTCTTTCTTAGGAAGAATTGCAATCGGGAAAGTAACAAGAGGTGAGATCAAAGAATCTCAATGGATTGGTCTTGCTCAGGCAGAAGGTAAAATTGTAAAAGGAAAAGTAAAAGAACTTTACGTTTTCGAAGGATTAGGAAAGAAAAAAGTAACTGAAGTAAAAGCAGGAGATATCTGTGCTGTAGTAGGTTTCGATGCTTTCCAGATCGGTGATTCTTTCGTAGATCTTGAAAATCCTGAACCATTGGAAAGAACAGCAATTGATGAGCCTACGCTGAACATGACGTTCTCTATCAACAACTCACCTTTCTTCGGGAAAGACGGTAAATATGTTACTTCTAACCACCTGAAAGAAAGATTAACTAAAGAATTAGAGAAAAACCTTGCATTAAGAGTTCAGCAGACTGACGATGCCAATACATTCCTTGTATTTGGTAGAGGTATTCTTCACTTATCTGTTTTGATCGAAACAATGAGAAGAGAAGGGTACGAAATGACAATTGGTCAGCCACAGGTTATCTATAAAGAAATTGACGGTGAGAAATGTGAGCCTTATGAATCTTTGGTAGTTGACGTTCCTGAAGAATTTGCTTCAAGAGTAATCGATTTGGCTACTCAGAGAAAAGGAGATCTTCACATTATGGAAACGAAAGGTGAAATGCAGCACATGGAGTTTGAAATTCCTTCAAGAGGTTTGATCGGACTACGTTCTCAGATGTTAACAGCTACTGCTGGTGAAGCTATTATGGCACACCGTTTCACAGAATATAAGCCTTTCAAAGGTGCTATTCCTGGAAGAAACAATGGTGTTTTGATCAGCAAAACTACAGGTCCTGCTACTGAATATTCTATTGCTAAACTACAGGATAGAGGTAAGTTCTTCGTTGATCCGGGTGAGGAAATCTACACGGGGATGATCATTGGTGAACAAAACAAACCAGGAGACTTGGTAGTAAACATCGTAGAAGCAAAACAGTTGAACAACATGAGAGCTTCTGGAAAAGATAAAGATACAGGGGTTGCTCCAAAAATCTTATTCTCTCTTGAAGAATGTATGGAATACATCCAGGGTGATGAAGCGATCGAGGTAACTCCAAACTTCATCCGTATGAGAAAGAAAATCCTTTCTGAAGAAGAAAGAAAAAGAGTTGAAAGAGGAGCGAAAGCTTAATCTCAAATTCTTAAAATATAATAAAGCCTCGATTTTCGGGGCTTTTTTTCTATGTCAACTCATTAAAATGCTTATTTTGGCATAATAATCTCTAAGAATAAAAATAAAATTTAATGTAGTTTTGTGACTATGAGAATGAATAAATTAAAACTTATCGTTTTACTGGGCTTTTTTGCATCTTACACTACCTCATGTTCCGTACAGAACAATGTTGTAAAAACACCTTCCACGAAAAATCCGACAAAACCAACCAACAATACAACTCCACCAAAAGTATCTGTCGTAACAACAAAACCGACTACAGGAACCACAGCTTCAACTGAAGAAAATTTCAGAACCAATCTTCCGGAAATCAAAAGAGAGTTTCGTGGAGCATGGATCGCGAGTGTAGCCAATATCAACTGGCCTTCAAGAAATGACCTTACGGTGGATCAACAAAAAGCGGAAGCTATCAGTATGCTTGATATGTTGAAAGACAACAATTTCAACGCTGCTATTTTCCAGATCAGACCTTCTGCAGACGCACTTTATACAAGTAACATTGAACCATGGTCTTACTTCCTTACCGGGCAAACTGGAACGGCTCCTTCTCCCAACTATGACCCGCTTCAGTTTTGGATTGAAGAAGCTCATAAAAGAGGATTGGAACTCCATGTTTGGTTAAACCCTTATCGTGCCCATCATGCCAACGGTGGAGCTGTAAATAGCCTGTCTATGGCTAATAAGCTGTCTGATATTGTGGTAAGATTAAAAAACGGAATGTACTGGTTTGATCCGGCTAATCCAAAAACACAAGGTCACGTATCCAATGTGGTAAAAGATATTGTAAAAAGATATGATATTGATGCCGTTCATTTTGATGATTATTTCTACCCTTATGCTACCTACAATAAAGGAGCAGATTTCCCGGATAATGTTACCTGGAACGCTTATGTAAGTAGCGGAGGAACATTATCCAGAGCAGACTGGAGAAGAGATAATGTGAATAAATTTGTAGAACGAATCTATAAAGAAATTCACGCAGAAAAAATAATGTAAGATTCGGAATCAGCCCGTTTGGAATCTGGAAACCCGGATATCCGGCAGGAATTGTAGGCTCCTCTCAATATGACGAATTATATGCAGATGCTAAATTATGGTTAAATAAAGGCTGGGTAGATTATTTCTCACCACAGCTTTACTGGCCTATAGATTCCAAAGGACAAAGTTTTGAAGCCCTGTTAAGCTGGTGGCAGTCTGAAAATACAATGAACCGACACTTATGGCCGGGATTGAATACCGTTGAAATTAAAGTCTCACACCGTCCCACAGAAATCAAAAACCAGATTGCCATTTCCAGAAATATTCTGAAAAATGATGCCGGAGAAATTCACTGGAGCATTGCCGGACTTACTAAAAATCCAAATATGCTTCCCACTCTGAAAAACGGACCCTATAATGAAAAAGCATTAGTTCCGAAATCCCCATGGATCAAAGCTGTACCACTGCAAACACCTACATTATTCATTACTGATAACGGAAGCTTTGCACAGACGAACTGGAGTACAAAAAATGCCGCTGATGTCTTTCTATGGGTTCTTTTTACCCAATATAACGGAGTCTGGCAGACCGAAATCCTAACGCTAGATACTCTTTCAAAAGACATTCCTAAATTTAAAGATGGTAAAAAACTGAATGCAGTCGCCATCAAAGCCATCGACAGATTAGGAAATGAAAGCGATTATACAGCCAGAAAGATTAAATAGTTAGGATAAAACACACTCTAAATATGTCATTGCGAACCTTTAGGTGAAGCAATCTCAATAATAAATTTAAAAAGCCAGCTCTTGAAAAAAAGCTGGTTTTTATTTTAGAATAACTATAAATTATTAACTTAAATAATTGAAATACAGTTATGTTTTAAAGTGTTTTTGAAAAATTCATACAAAACAATAACCTTATCGGAACTGTTTTTGCATGATTCATTCTATAATCACCAAAATATAACATTATGAATACTAAAAGACTTTCCGCAAAAATGGAAAAAGCACTTAGTGACCAGATGAACAAAGAAATTCATGCATCACACGTTTTTTTATCTTATGGAATTTGGGCAGATGACAAAGGTTATCAGGGAATAGCCAATTTTCTTTACAGACATTCTCAGGAAGAAAGAAATCACTCCATAAAATTCATGGAATACATTTTAAACCGAGGCGGAAAACCAAAAGTAAACGCTATTCCAGCTCCTCCGGCTGACCCTAAAACGCTCACAGCATGCTTTGATGGTGTTTTTAAGCATGAAGTGGACAATACAACTGCTATTTACAAAATTGTAGATCTTTCTATGGAAGAGAAGGACTGGGCAACCTGGAACTTTATGCAGTGGTTTGTACAGGAGCAGATTGAAGAAGAAACACTGGCTCAGAATTTAATTGATAAACTGAAAATTGCTGGTGGTGACAGAGCTACTGATGAATCTTTATTTACTTTAGATAAAACTTTACAGGAAGCACCGAATGATGTTCCGCTGGCTCAGAATGCCACGGGAGACAATCCATAAAACATCCGGTAAAACCATACATTTTGAAAATCTGTCAGAATATTGACAGATTTTTTTATTATGAAACTCTCTTAAAAATCACTATCTTTGCACACTCGTAATTCAAGGTTCTGAGTTCAATGTTTAAAGTTGAGAATACCTTGGATTGCCCTAAACCTTAAACTTTGAATTTTACAATATGAAATGTGGAATCGTAGGCCTGCCGAATGTAGGTAAATCAACACTTTTTAACTGTCTGAGCAATGCAAAAGCTCAATCAGCAAACTATCCTTTCTGTACTATTGAACCGAACCTAGGAACGGTTTCTGTACCGGATCAAAGATTGTTTGAACTGGAAAAATCGTAAAGCCGGAGAGAGTTTTACCAGCTGTAGTGGAAATTGTTGATATTGCAGGTCTTGTAAAAGGAGCCAGCAAAGGAGAAGGATTGGGGAACCAGTTCCTGGCTAATATCCGTGAGTGTGAAGCGATTATTCACGTTTTAAGATGTTTTGACAATGGAAACATCGTTCACGTAGAAGGTTCTGTAGATCCGTTAAGAGATAAAGAAATTATTGATATAGAGCTTCAGCTGAAAGACCTTGAAACAGTAGGAAAAGCAGTTGAGAAAGCTAAAAAATTCATTAAGTCTGGGAAGAAAGAAGATATCCTTACTTATGAAACCCTTCAGAGTTTACAGAAATTCCTTGAAGATGGTAAAAATGCAAGAGAATTTGCTACAGATGATTTCACGAAATCAATCATTGGAGAAGTTCAGTTATTGACTAATAAGCCAGTTCTTTACGTTTGTAATGTAGACGAGAATTCTATCAAAAACGGGAACGACTGGATTGGTAAGATTGAAGAAATGGCTAAGAATGAAGGAGCTGAAGTAGTAGTATTAGCAGCACAAATCGAAGCAGATATCAATGAGCTTGAAACTTTCGAAGAAAGAGAAATTTTCCTTGACGAATTAGGGCTTACTGAACCGGGAGTTAACCGTTTGATCAGAAAAGCTTATGACCTTTTAAAACTACAGACTTACTTTACAGCCGGAGTAAAAGAGGTAAGAGCATGGACTATCGGTCAGGGATGGACAGCTCCACAAGCAGCTGGGGTAATCCACACTGACTTTGAAAAAGGATTTATTCGTGCAGAAGTAATCAAGTATAATGATTATATCACGTACGGTTCTGAAGTAAAGATAAAAGAAGCTGGAAAACTATCTGTAGAAGGTAAAGAATATATTGTACAGGATGGTGACATCATGCACTTCAGATTCAACGTATAAGAAAATATTAAAGTTCGTTATAAATAAAAAGCGCTTCCATGTATTTGGGAGCGCTTTTTGCATGTATTGGCTGCAAAGTAGATCAATATTTCTTATTTGAAATTTAAAACAAATATTGCTGAAAAAAAAACTGCTCCCTGAAATTAGAGAACAGTCCGTTTGTTTTATTTTAAAGCTAGATACCTGTTTCGAATCGGCATTTTGGCTCTATGCAACTTAAGGAGATAGTAACACAGTTACCAACTATATCTGTACATGTTAAATCTGGCTGACCACTTCGGCACTGCGGTTCATAGCATGATGGGTGAATTTGAGTACATATTGTCCCATTCTGTATGCTGCATATTCTTACTCCTCCTTTAATGGTTTTCAACTCTTTTTTATTGAGCTTTTTGCCATTGTTTAAATGTTGTTTTTTCATTCGTTAAAGTTTTTATGGTTTAGTTTTTTTGTATATGCTACAATTCAATACCTGGTTGGCATTGTTTTTCCCCACAAGCAAAAGAAATCTTCTTGCATGTCATATCCGGAAGCAGACACATTTCTTTTCCGCCAGTAATGACTCTCAATTCTTTCTTGTTCAGCTTTTTTCCGATTTGACTGATTTGATTTTTCATAGGTTTGATTTTTAATGAGTTAGTTTTGACGAAAATAATAAAAATAAATGAAATATATCACGGTTATTAGAAAAAATAAAGAATTATTTTAATAATGAATTACAATATTGATCATTAAATTTAAATTGAATTAATAAAAATCTGAACTTTTAAACACAATTAAAATGGACTTTTCAACATAGTAACGTGATGCTTTATTTTGGAAATTTGTCTTACTAATATTTCAGAAAATGGAAAATAAAGAAACCGTTTTGGTAACAGGAGGTTCAGGGTTCATAGCCTGCTATTGTATGATTGCCCTGCTTAACAATGGATATAAAGTAAAAGCTTCACTTCGTTCTTTGGATAAAAGTGAACTGGTAAAACAAATGCTTAAAGAAGGAGGGATCAATTCATTTGAAGAGCTATCCTTTACAGTAGCAGATTTAGAAAATGAAACAAGTTGGGAAAAAGCCGTTGAGGGCTGTCAATATGTTATTCATACCGCTTCGCCTACACCACATACCAACGCAAAAACAGAAGATGATTTTGTAATTCCCGCCAAAAACGGGGTGCTGTTTGTATTGAAAGCCGCAAAAAAGTCAGGTGTGAAAAGGGTAGTACTTACTTCAGCCTTTGGAGCAGTAAGTTATGGAACATGGAAAAATACACCCTACACGGAAGAAGATTGGACGGTGCTTAATGAAACAGTAGCTCCTTATGAGCGTTCCAAGACTATTTCGGAAAGGGCTGCCTGGGATTTTATACAAAATGAAGGCAAAGGTATGGAGCTATCGGTAGTGAATCCAACCACAGTGATGGGACCTGTTTTATCAGACGATTATGCCCACTCTATTCAGCTCATAAAACAAATGCTCAATGGGGAAATGAAGGGCTGTCCCAAGCTGATTACAGGATTTGTTGACGTTCGTGATGTTGCAGATCTTCATCTTAAAGCCCTAAGTATGCCTGAAGCAAACGGCCAGCGCTTTATTGCGGTATCAGGAGAAGCACTTTCAATATTGGAAGTAGCCTCAATTCTCAGAAAAGAACTGGGAAAAACTACAGAGAAAGCTCCCACAAGAGAATTACCCAATTGGTTCATTAGGTTACTCGCTATTTTTAATCCAAAACTGGAAATGATTGTTCCTCACTTGGGGCTGGTAAAAAGATCAAGTAGTGAAAAAGCAATACAACAACTGGGATGGAAACCCAGAAAGGCTGATGAGGCTATCTTGGCAGCAGCAGAAAGTTTAATTAAATTTAACCAGATTTAAAAAAATGAAAATCATTATTACAGGAGCAACAGGACTCGTAGGCGAAGGAGTTTTACTGGTTTGTCTGGAAAATCCGGAGGTAACGGAAGTTATAAGCATCAGCAGAAAACCAATTAATCATAAGCATAATAAGCTGAAAGAATTGGTAGTAAAAGATTTTTCAGAAATAAAGAACTACGCTTCTGAACTGAGTGGATATGATGCATGCTTCTTTTGTGCAGGATCAAGTTCTGTAGGAGAAACAGAAGAAACATTTACCAGAAAAACCTATGATTTTGTCATTACGTTTGCAGAAACTTTATCAAAAATCAATGCTTCTATGACATTCATTTATGTATCGGGAAACCGGACAGACAGTACAGAACAGGGAAAAGTAATGTGGGCAAGAGTAAAAGGACGTACCGAAAACGCTTTACTTAAACTTCCTTTTAAAGCCGTATATAATTTCCGTCCCGGATTTATGAGACCTGTAAAAAGACAAAAAAATGTTCGTTTTATTTACCGTATTTTTGATGCGATATCACCGTTGTGGTATCTTACATTTCCTAATTGGATATGCACAATGGAAGAAGTGGGACTGGCAATGATTCATTGCGTTTCCAAAGGCTATCCTAAAGCTGTTCTGGAAGTGAAAGATATTAAAATATCAGCCCGATGAAGAAATTTTTAAAAGTAGTAAAAAGGACATTAATTGCTGTATTGTCCCTTGCCCTAATTATGATTTTTATAACCTGGTTTTACATGAGGAAACCCCAATTTGGAGCATTGCCGGAAGGAGAAAGGCTGGAGCTTATAAAAAAATCCCTTCACTATAAAGAAGGTAAATTCAGGAATCTGGAAGAAAAACCAACAATAACCCAAGGATATAGCATGTTGGGAGAAATATGGATCTCTCTTACTAAAGAATTTCCCGATACAGAGCCTAATGACGTTCTTCCTTCCATAAAAACGGATCTGAAAGCAATTCCTGCCAACGAAAATGTAATCGTTTGGTTCGGGCATTCTTCATTCTTTTTACAGCTGAATGGAGTGAAAATTTTAGTAGACCCGATTTTCAGCGGTAAAGCATCACCACTGCCTTGGGGAGTAACAGCTTACAAAGGAAGTGATATTTATACAGCCGATGATATGCCGGAGATCGATTATATGCTGCTTTCTCACGATCATTACGATCATCTGGACTATGAAACAGTAACTGCATTACAGCGTAAAGTAAAACATGTTGTTTGCGGATTGGGAGCCGGAGCTCATTATGAAAGATGGGGATATACAAAGCAACAGATCATGGAGAAAGACTGGGGCGAAAAAGTACAGGTAAAGCCTGATTTTGCCATTTTTGCCGAAAGTACTCATCATGACGGCGGGAGAGGATTTAAAAGCTCACAGGCTTTATGGCTTTCATTTTTCATCCAGTCTCCGGGGATGAATATTTACTACAGTGGAGATGGCGGATACAGTGATCGTTTTAAACAGATTGCAGCAAAATATCCCGCTATCGATTGGGCGATCATGGAGTGTGGGCAATACAATAAAGCATGGCAGTCTGTGCATGAATTGCCTGAAGAAGTTGCATTGGCTACGACAGAATTAAAAGCGAAAAATATGCTGCCTGTTCATCATTCTAAATTTACCCTGGCAAGACACCCGTGGAATGAACCTTTAGAACGTATTTCGGTATTGTCTCAAGGGAAAAATTACCGTCTTGCTACCCCTGTTATTGGTGAAAAGGTAAAGCTAAATGACAATGCACAGCAGTTTAGACCCTGGTGGAAAAATATAAAATGATGAACAATGAAAATAACCGAAATCAAATCCTGTTTTGTGGGGCCCACTGTTTCACCGGAACAATTTATAGCAGAACATTTCTTTTTGTTTCTGGCCAAGGGAACAATGAATGGTTATGACGGTAATACACATTATGTTTTAAAACCCGGTGACAGCTGTATTGTGCGCAAAAACCGTCTCGCTCGTTACAATAAACAGAGAGATAATAATGAATTTGAAAAAGTTATTTTTATGTTTGATGAACCATTTTTAATGAGCTTTCAAAAAAAGCACAGTCTGTCTTTTCAGAATCATCAGTCAAAAAATGCTTTTATCCCTATTAAAAAAGATCCGTTGATCAGCAGTTTTTTGCTTTCACTGGATCCTTATTATACAGAATCAGGGCAAATAAATAATGCTTTTTCAGACTTAAAAAGAGAAGAATTGCTGCTTATCCTTTTACAGCTGCACCCTGAATTATCAGACATCCTCTTTGATTTTGCTATTCCGGGACGGCTGGATCTGGAAGAATTTATGCAGAAAAATTATAAGTTTAATGTAAATCTGGAACGTTTTGCATTCCTTACCGGACGCAGTTTGTCTGCCTTTAAAAGAGATTTTAAAAAAATATTCAACGAAACACCCAACCGCTGGCTGGTTAAAAGGCGTTTACAGGAAGCCAGATTTTTGATTGAAGAAAAAAAACAGCGGCCTTCAGATATTTATGTTGATTTGGGATTTGAGGATTTATCACACTTTTCATTTGCTTTTAAAAAAGAGTTTGGAATTTTGGCGAGTAATCTGTAACGTATTCAAAGCAGACTATTCTATAAGTTCGTATATTTGAATTTTACAAATCATCACCATGGAAAAAGTAGGACATACCTCACTGGAAGATTTCTATAAAGAGATGGCCGCCAAACTAGGTAAAGATCTCGAAAGTATTTTTCCAAAGGGTCTTCATAAAGATATCGGACACTTTAATGTGTTTGATATAAGGCAGACTATTGAAAGAGTGAAAACCACCTCAGAAATGCCTTATAATAGGAGGAAATACTATAAAATAAGTCTTATCAGAGGCAAAAACAGGGCAGAATATGCCGACAAAATCATTACCGTCGGAAAAAATGCTTTACTGTTTGCTACTCCAAAAGTTCCTTATCACTGGGTTCCGGAAGATCCTGATCAGTCGGGAAGTTTCTGTGTGTTTACGGAAGATTTTTTTATCAAGGCGCAATCCCGCTTTTCATTGGAAGACCTGCCCATTTTCCAGCCGGGTAATATTCCTGTGTTTGAAATTGAGGATGAACTGGCAGATGAAATAGAAATTCTGTTCGCAAAAATTAAAAAGGAAATAGCTTCCGATTATATTTTCAAATATGATCTGATCAGGAACTATGTGCTGGAGCTGATTCATTATGGACAAAAATTACAGCCTGCTGCAAAGCTCTCAGCCTCCAATGATGCCTCACTGAGAGTGGTTTCATTGTTTATAGAGCTGTTGGAAAGACAGTTTCCAATCGAATCATCAGATCAGAGATTACAGCTGAAAACAGCGAAAGATTATGCAGACAGATTAGCGGTTCATGTAAACTATTTAAATAAAAAATTAAAAGAAAGTACCGGAAAAACAACTACTGAATTTATTTCTGACCGTATTATTCAGGAAGCTAAAATTCTTTTAAGACAAACCAAATGGAATGTCTCAGAAGTATCTTATGCCCTTGGATTTGAAGAAATAGCCCACTTTTCCAACTTTTTCAAAAGAAAGACCTCATTTACTCCCATGGAATTTCGATCTTGATTTGAATTTTGCAAATTTCAGATTGATTCAAGCAAACATACCAGTCTGAAAATATCCCAACTTTGTATCATCAAAATAATCAAAATACAATGAACACAAAAACAAATATCGCTCTGGTAACCGGAGGAAGCCGTGGATTGGGGAAAAACTCAGCGCTTAAAATAGCTCAAAAAGGATTGGATATTATCATTACCTACAGAAGCAACAAAGAAGAGGCGGATGCTGTGGTGAATGAGATCAAATCAATGGGAAGAAATGCAGTTGCCTTCCAGTTGGATACAAAAGATTTAAAAAGTTTTGATGCTTTTGTGAAACAAGTGACAGATCATTTACAGCACAATACAGGAAGTACTCATATTGATTATCTTATCAATAATGCAGGAACAGCCTTGTATTCGCCAATTACAGAAGTGACGGAAGAACAATTGGATGATATGGTAGATATTCACTTTAAAGGGGTGTTTTTTCTGACTCAAAAGCTATTGCCATTCATCAATGAGGGAGGTGGAATTGTTAATGTATCTTCTGGGCTGGCAAGATTTGCTACACCAGGATCTTCCATTTACGGGTCAATTAAAGCTGGAGTAGAAATGCTTACTAAGTATATGGCTAAAGAATTAGGTTCAAGAAAGATTAAAGCCAATGTTGTAGCTCCTGGAGCTATTGAAACAGATTTCGGGGGAGGAAGAGTGAGAGATAATGAAGAGATCAATGCAATGGTAGCGGGTGCTACAGCTCTTGGAAGAGTAGGGTTGCCCGATGATATCGGAGGAGTAGTTGCTTTCCTTTGTACAGAAGATGCAAGATGGATCAACGGACAAAGAATTGAAGTTTCAGGTGGAATGTTTTTATAATATTTGATGATTTGAACAAATCCTTATAACTAAAATAATCCGGGCGGCTCAGAATGAGCCGCCCGGATTATTGATTTGCAATGTCAAACTTTATTATTCTTCTGCTTCAAGAGGCTCCGGTAACTGGCATTTCTGTTCTATGCATCCAGGCCCGATGTATACACAATATCCTGAAGAATTGGTACATCTTATATTGCCCAAACCTCCGTTAATCGTATTCAGTTCTTTTTTGTTTAATTTCTTTCCTTGTGATAAGATTTCTTTTTTCATGGTTTTATTGTTTCGTAAGTTGGTTATTCTAAATATATGAAAAATTATAGAATATAAATCTTTGCGACTTGAAAACATTTAGCCTGTAAAATTTCTTTGCGTCTTGGCAATTACTAACAAAACCATAAAGATTATAATTAAATCCGTGACAAATTCTCAATCGCTCTTTCCAGAGTTTCCTGCTTCTTGGCAAAACATAATCTGATCACATTTTCATTCCGTTTATTTTTATAAAATGAAGAGAAAGGAACACTGGCAACCTTATGATTGATAGTAAGCTCAGAAGCGAAATCAAAATCATTTTTATCTGATATTTTATTATATTTTACCGCCTGAAAATAAGTTCCTTCACAATCCAGCAGTTCAAAAGAAGTTCCTGCCAGTCCTTTTCTCAGAAAATCTCTTTTTTCTTGAAAAAATTGATTCAGGTGGGTGTAATGATCTTCGTTTTTCATGTATTCTGCTAAGGCAAGCTGAATAGGTGTATTTACACAGAAGACATTGAACTGATGTACTTTCCTGAATTCATTCATTATGCTTTTAGGTGCAGCACAATATCCCACTTTCCAGCCGGTAACATGGAAAAGCTTTCCAAAAGAGGCAACAAGAAGGCTTCTTTCTTTCAGTTCCGGATATTTACAGATACTTAAATGCTGTTTCCCGTCAAAAACAATATTCTCATACACTTCATCACTTAAAATAAGAATGGAAGTTCCTTTTACCAACTGAATAAGCTCCTGTATATCATTTTCTTTGAGGATTTTTCCGGAAGGGTTATTGGGATTATTAAGAATAATCATTTTGGTCTTGTCACTCACCAGGTTTTTTACAACTGCCCAGTCGATTTCATAATCTGGAGCTTTCATTTCAAAACGTTTTACAATGCCTCCGAAAAGTTCTACAGTGGGCTCATAACAGTCATACGCAGGTTCAAAAATAATCACTTCGTCATCTTTCTTGATAAAAGAGGCAATCGCAGTGAAAATAGCCTGAGTTCCGCCGGCTGTAACCGTTATTTCAGTATCGGGATGGTAGACAGCCTGGTGGCTGTTTTCAATTTTTCGTGCAATTTCTTCCTTTAAACCAATCATTCCGCCAAGAGGAGCATACTGGTTGAACCCTTTTTTAATAAAATGATCTACATGATTCAATAATTCTGAGTCTGGCATAAAATCAGGAAAACCCTGAGACAGATTGATGGCTTCATTTTCATTGGCAAGTTGAGTCATCTGACTGAAAATAGTAGTTCCTACATTGGAAAGTTTAGATAAAGGAAGTTGTATCATAAAAACAGTTTTGTGGACCGAATTTAATGAATTATTTAAAACAGGTTCATCTTAAAGAAATAAAATTGAATAAAATTTAGATTTAACTCTGAAATGAAGAGCTTTCACAGCTCAAATATTAGATTTTATGGATAAAATAATTTTAAACATTTGTTTAGTTTTCCTATTGAATCTACCCAAAAGATACTTATATTTGTTAGGTAATAACCTATTAAAACCATAACAATGAAGATTAAAAAAACAGAGTTTCCTGAGAAATCTATTTTATCTCAAAATAAAAAAGATTTTGATTATACCGATAGTTTTGAAGGAGAACTGGGAGCTGGAGCTCAGAATATTGATATTACAGAAATTGGGAAAGCTTTCTTTACAAGCGGACCAAAATGGGGAAAGAAAATGTTTGCTCTCAGAAATAAAGTAGTGAGATTATTTGGACTGAAAACTGGAAGTAAAACAGAAAATAAACTGACAGAGCAAGGTTTTAAATGCGAAGTAGGAGAACGTTTAGGAATTTTCAAAGTGTTTGACAAAACCAATAACGAAATTATTCTGGGGGAAGATGACAAGCATTTGGATTTCAGAGTTTCCCTTTTATTTGACAAAAATAAAAATGAAAAAGACGTAAATTTCCTTGCGATATCTACTACTGTAAAATTTCATAACTGGCTTGGAATTCTGTATTTTTTACCCGTTCGGCCTTTTCATAAACTGATTGTACCAGCAATGCTGAAAAATATGATTGGTCAGCTGGAGAACAAGAGGTAATATTCTGGATTTCCGCATAAAGGATGCCCAATATGAAATAGTTATATAAAATGACCATCCTCAAACAGGATGGTCATTGCTTTTTAATGGAATACGCTTAATAAAAGCTTAATAATAAATCAATCTGTGCATTACTTACTCCTGCCGGTCTGTTCGCTTTAAGCTGAGTACTTAAACTGCTTAATCCATAACAATGTTTTAGGAAATTGGTTTCAATATTGGCTAAAGTATAGCCGGCAACCTGATCATTAACTGTTCCCATGGGGTGAGGGCTAAATGACTGTCCCAATTCGTTGAAGTTATCAACTAAATTAATAAATAAGCTTGTATAGTCAGAACTTGTATTCAAACTCCAGAACTGATATCCGAAACGATTGGGAAATACAGGAGGATTAGATGGATTATAATTTGGAGTTCCATAATTTGCAATACCTCTTTCTCTATATTCTATTCCTGTTACAAACCATTCTACAGCGCATGGCCAACTTTCCTGAAGCATAGAATTAACCTGTGAATACTGAACTGCTCCGCTGTTCATTTTGATAACATGAGAGGTATGGGCGAGTTCATGTACAGTTGTTGAAAAATAATCATCAGACTGATACTCCGTTGTTGACCCAGGTCGGAATCTTGCTATTTTCAGGTAAGGAAAAACAACGTAATTGATTCCCTGCCAATCTTTAGCTGTATTCTTTGCTATAATGTGCGAACGGTTTCCACTAGGCCTGATAGGTCTTTGTAAACCACCAATGTCCTTATAAAAATAACGGTAGGCTGCTCTAAACATATGACCCTGCATATTTTCATAGCCAGGCATGATGTCATGACTCCAATGATTACTTTTGATATTATTTCGGCTCACATTGGAAGGGCTAATCTGGTTATCTTTAATTACAAAATGCTTCCTATCCATATGCAGCTTAAAATCTACTTTTTTGTTGTTTGGAAAAGGTGTACCATCCAGTCCGTACTGACCATTTGCATTGGTGATCCCTTCTCTTGTTCTCAAACCCCTTTTAGCGGTAACTTTGGCGCCTTCAAAAGGAATCAGTGTATTTAATCTTGAATCGAAAATTCGGATGGTACCATATATTGGGGCGCCACCTCCGCCACCTCCGGGATTCGGGTTTGGATTGGGATACCATTGTCCTGGCTCTCCTATGTTATCCCAGGGTTTATAGTCGCTAGGCTCCCAAGGTGTGAAACCGGATATGTTTTCTGCCCTATGGACGAGACTATAGACGAATTTATAATTCATATTACCAGTACCTAAGAGCTCGATATCCTCTTCGGGAAGATACACCTCCTGAAGAATCTCATAGCTAATACCGGCAGGTAAGGCCGTCTCATTTCTCACAGTTGCATATTGTGGGGTAGGCTGATCAGCGGGAACATCAGGATCGTGATAGAATTTACCGACTACCAATACTTCTTTATCAAGTGGATAATCATAAAGAATAAGATCGGATTGCTGAAGTGCTTCCAGTTCATCTTCCGTTGCCGGATTAAATTTAATGTATTTGTGTGTAGAGCGAATATTTACAGCTGTGAATGATCTGTTGCCTTCTGCTTTTGGCTCAGCCAGTAATGATTTGTAAGCAGCCATCATGTTTTCAATCGTGTACGGAATAGGAAGCTGTTCTCCTAATACCGTGGGTTCTCCCTCTTCAGCGTATTTTGTTTCTTCCTCTGAAGTAAGATCTCTGTTCATGAGTTGGGAATTGGAGGCTTCAGTTTCATATTGTTCTATCACGTCAGAGCAGGATGCAGATAGAAGAGAAACCAACGCCATGTAGAATACTATTTTTTTCATGTTTTAATTTTTAGTTTTTATATTATTTTCTGGTCCGGAATAAGATTGCCGGAAACTTTTTCTTTTAAAAAACACATTCCAATCGGTAGACTGGAATGTATTTTTAAAATCATTATTATTTAGGTTCAATCCATGGTAATCCGTTCCATGGCATTGTGTAAATAAAAGGAAGTCCTCCAATAGGCTGCGGATTAGATACAATGGGAGGCTGAGGCTGTGAAATAGCTCCAGGACTGCTTGGGGTAATAAACGCTGTTCCGCCTGCAACGGATTTCATTTGATTTCTTCTGAGTACTTTTCTTGTGATTTTCATGATAATTTTTTTTTTGTTTAACATGACGAAAGTAGAGAAGAGTCTTAACAAAAAACAGCTCCAACTAATAAGTGCAGAGGTTGAATAAGTAAGTGCGAAAGAAAATATTTTATTCGGGTTTCCCTATGGTAGAAAGGAAGTCATTTTTCTTGCGGTAGGAGACATCCAGGACAGACCCGTCGCTCATTACTACCTGTCCGCCTCTGCCTTTAATATACTCCTGAAGATGATCAATATTAATAAGATGTTTGTGATGTATTCTGAAAAAATGATGTTCCAGCAACAGGGGTTCAAAGTCATGAAGCGTTCTGGATACCATTATTTTTGATTTATCAGCAAGATAAAAAAGGGTATAGCTTGAATCTGCTTCACAGCGGATGATATTGGATATTTCTACCAACTTGAATCCCTGAAGGGTAGAAAGAACGATTTTGTTATCTTTAAGAAGAGCATGATTAGGAGCCTGTACTTTTTTGATAGTATCCAGTGCTTTATTGACAGCAATAATGAAATCTAATTTTTTTATAGGCTTTAAAAGGTAATCTGTAGCTCCATTTTTAATCGCCTGAATAGCAAAATTCTCGTAAGCCGTGATGAAAATAATCTGGGAATGAACTTCGTTAAACTTTGAGAGTAAATCGAAAGTGGTTCCATCACCCAGCTGAACATCAAGAAACAGAATGTCAGGACTGTTTTTGATAAGGTAAATGTAAGCTTCTTCAACGGAGGAAGCCTGAAATTCTATGTTGATTTCAGGAAATTCATTGGCCATAAGTAATGCAATATAATCTCGTCCATCCTGTTCATCATCAACAATACATGCGTGTATTTTATTTCTCATAAGGTTTTATATAAAGTTTGATTTGTGTTCCCTGTCTGTTGTTTCCGGAAAGCATTGATTTCTAAAAATATATTGATGTCAAAAAGCTGTTTGAACGTTTCAATCCTTTTATGAGAAAGTTTTACCCCAAAGGAATTGTCTTTTTTCAAAGACTCCTGGTTGGGGATCCCTACACCATTATCTTCAATGGTAATGCATAAAGAAACATTCGTATAATCAAAGGTGATAAGAATTTCTCCTTTTCTGTCTTTTAATCCTGAAATACCATGTTTTATCGCATTTTCCACAAAGGGCTGTATCAGTAAAGAAGGAATCGTCCAGTTAGGATCTACCTGTTCAGAAATAATAATTTTATAATCAAAAAGATCTTTTACACGAAGCTTTTCCATATCAAGATACAACGTTAGATATTCAACTTCATCTTTAATAGGCATGAAGGTTTTTTCTGAATAATAAAGCGTTTTCCGGATCATCTTGGCGAAAATATCCAGATAGTTTTCTGTTTCACGGTAATCTTTTTTATACAATAAAAATTGGATGGAATTCAGACAGTTATAAATAAAATGAGGGTTGATCTGAGCTTTAATGGCCTGAAGCTCAAGTTCGGCAATCTTCTTTTCATACTCCATTTTTTCCAGTTTCTTATTCCTTTTTTTATGCAGATATGAAAAGATAATCATCAATAGAGTTCCAATGATGAGGATGGCCAGTATCAGCCTGAACCACCATGTCTGCCAGAACAGAGGTTTTATATAAAAAGTGAGATCCGTAGAAGCATAGGTCTGTTTTCCATTATATCCTAAGCCGTAAACCCGGAAGGTGTATTTACCTGGGGGAATAGAGTTGAAGATGACTTTAGAAGAATTATTGATCTGCCATGAGCTATTAAGCCCCTCCAGCATATATTTATAGCTTATTTTTCCCAATGAGGGATAGTCAAGAAAACTGAGATTGAAAATAACCGTGTTATGAGGATAAGCGGTAAGGCTTTTCTGTAATTCGTAATGCTCATTATTTTCAATAGATACAGAGTTAATGACCACCTTTTTATGAATGAATTTTTCCTGAGTCAGTAGTTTTTTGATGGAAAATATACCAAGTCCTCTAGATGTTCCAATGAAGATAGTGTCATTTTTTATAACACAACCGGCTACTGCGTTGGAGGGAAGTCCGTCTGTCTGGGTAAAGTTGTTGATGTTTTGGCTCTTTTCTGTCAGTTCTATTCTGGATATCCCGGAATTGGTGCTGGCCCAGAACGTTTTTTTATTTTCTACTTCTACTTTTTTTACCTGATCATTGATTAATCCATCATTCTTTCCGATTTTTCGTATAATTCCTTGAGTATTAAAAAGAATAATCCCGTGGAGGTTAGTTGCTCCCAAATAAGTATGATCATCTAATTTTTTAATATCTGTAAAATAGTATCCCTTTAAAAATAAAGTCTTTTTCCGGTTTCTGATATTGTATTTGTACAGATCGCTGAAGCTGCCGATAAACAGATTCTCTTTGTCGTAAGGGAAAACGGTGTATACCCGCTCCTGAAAAAGAGTGGTTGTTTTTTTAGTTTTTAAACTGTAGGTCAATAGGCCGCCAGATGTACAGAACAATAAGGAATCCTGGGTATAAGAGACAATGTTCTTTAAGGAACAATATATCTTTTTAGAAGTATTATTGGCGATATCATGAACAATCACTTTGCCTGATAAACCGAAAATGGAAATATTACCTTTTAAATAAATAGCTATATTTTCATCCTTATCACCTTTGTCAAGGATGATATTTTGTATTCTATTGTCTTTGCTGATAAGAGCACCGGCAGATTGATTGTAGCCGAGAAGAATATTTCCGTTATCTTTTGCAATGGCTTTTATATACTCAGAATTACTTTTTACAGGCAAGTTGATATGATTGGCAAACAGAGACTTTGATATGAAAAATACACCGTTATTCCGTGAATTGAACCATACATTGTCATCTTTGTCTACCAGAACATTATTGATGACATACCGATCCAGTATTTTGATGGGAGCACTAAGGTTTTTGTTCTTTTCAGTCAGTGATTGGTTGAAATATAAAACTCCGCCGTTACTTATATTCAGCCACAATTTATTGTTTTTATCAATAACTCCGTAGAAAACATTCTCTTGTGTGCCACAATCATAAGATAGGATCTTTTTAATACCTGAGGGTGCAGAGAGTTGATAAACTTCAATGGTATTTTTATTCAGGAAGACAAAAAGATCATCCTTTTCACAGATCATACTTCCGGTTTCTGCTTTCAAATATTGCTTTTTTCCGGTAAGGATATTGTAGACAAGTATATTTCTCTGATGAGCATCATGCAAATAAAGATTGTAAGTGTGTGGCTCAAACCTGAGTGTTGCAAAATATCTTTTCCCATAATCTAACGGGATGGGGATCTTTTTAACTTTTCCGCTTTCATAGATGAAAATATTCTGAGGATTTAAATTTCCATAAAAATAAAGTCGGTTTCCGTCACGGGTAATTTTCGGAATAGAGCTTGAAAACTGATTTTTTACATAGTCATTAATGTTCAGATTGATAACCCGGCCGTTTTTTAAATAAGCAAAATCATTCAGAAAGGGAAGAATGAATACCTCGCCGTTGGGCAAAGGCTCACAGGATATAATATCAATATTTTTTAAACCCTCTTTCTTACCGTATTGTTTAAATTCTTTACCATCAAATCTGAATAAGCCGTTATCGCTGCCTATCCAGATGAATCCATTTTGATCTTGTCTCAGATGATAGGTATAAGAGCAGTTTAACCCTTCCTCATCACTATAGTTCACCATCCCGGGGATCTGTGAAGAAAATAGTGAGGGGAAGAATAAAATTGCAGATAATGCGAGGAAAATAAATAGATTTTTCACATGATAATGATAATGATAATTTCGTAAATATATAATTTGATTAAGAATAATACAATGTTTGTAGTAGAATATTGGAAAAAAACAAGATGAAAAAATTCGGATAATTTTGGACAATTTTGTACTTTTGTATGTTTGCTGAAATCATATATGTCACAAGAAATAAATCCAACCTACTCCGAAGATAATATCAGAACCCTCGATTGGCAGGAACATATCCGTCTGCGACCCGGCATGTACATCGGGAAGCTTGGTGACGGCTCTTCTGCTGATGATGGTATTTATATCCTGCTTAAAGAAATCCTTGATAACTCTATTGATGAGTTCAGGATGCGATCGGGGAAAAGAATCGAAATAAAACTGGACGACGGAAAAGTTACCATCCGTGACTTTGGACGTGGAATCCCTCTCGGGAAAGTTGTAGATGCTGTATCCAAAATGAATACCGGTGGTAAATACGACAGTAAAGCGTTTAAAAAATCTGTAGGATTGAACGGGGTCGGTACCAAAGCGGTGAATGCCCTTTCGGATTACTTCCGGGTGCGTTCTTTCCGTGACGGAAAAATGAAAGTTGCTGAATTTTCCCGTGGAATGATCACCGAAAATTTTGAGGAAAAAGAAACTTCGGACAGAAATGGTACCGAGATCTCTTTTATCCCAGATGGAGACATTTTCCTGCATTTTAAATACAGAAAAGAGTATATCGAAAGAATGCTCCGTAATTATGCCTATCTGAATCCAGGATTAAAAATTCTTTTCAATGGAGAAACCTATTTTTCTGAAAATGGTCTTAAAGATTTGTTGGAAGAAGAACTGGAAAATGATATTCTTTATCCGATTGTTCATTTGAAGGGAGATGATATTGAACTGGCTATTACCCATTCTGATAAATCACAGACCGAAACCTATTTTTCATTTGTTAATGGGCAGAATACAACTCAGGGAGGAACACACCTTAATGCATTCCGTGAAGCGTATGTGAAAACCATTCGTGAATTTTTCAATAAAAGTTTTGATGCTTCTGATATCAGAAAATCTATCATTGCCGCAATCTCGATCAATGTAGAAGAGCCGGTTTTCGAATCTCAGACCAAAACAAAGTTAGGATCTAATGATATGGGACCAAACGGACCTACCGTAAGAACATTTATCATTGATTTCCTAAAAAGTAAGCTGGATAACTTCTTACACAAGAATCCGGAAATTGCAGAAGCGATTCAAAGAAAAATTTTGATTTCCGAACGAGAAAGAAAAGAACTTTCCGGAATCCAGAAACTGGCAAGAGAAAGAGCAAAAAAGGTTTCACTTCACAATAAAAAACTTCGTGACTGCAGACAGCATTATAACGATCAGAAAGCTGAAAGAAAAGGAGATACCCAAATCTTCATCACCGAGGGAGATTCTGCATCAGGATCTATCACAAAATCAAGGGATGTAGAAACTCAGGCTGTATTTTCACTGAAAGGTAAACCTCTGAACTGCTATGGTCTTACCAAAAAAGTAGTATACGAAAATGAAGAATTTAACCTTCTTCAGGCTGCTTTAAATATTGAAGAAAGTCTGGAAGACTTGAGGTACAATCAGGTGATTATTGCTACCGATGCCGATGTAGATGGGATGCACATCCGCCTCCTTATGATTACTTTCTTCCTGCAGTTCTTCCCCGATTTGATTAAAAACGGTCACCTTTATAT
This sequence comes from Chryseobacterium sp. CH21, assembly GCF_004119445.1. Taxonomy (GTDB): domain Bacteria; phylum Bacteroidota; class Bacteroidia; order Flavobacteriales; family Weeksellaceae; genus Chryseobacterium. Next base: position 24,182 of record NZ_QICI01000086.1, read on the forward strand.
TCTTCAGACTCCTTTATTCAGGGTAAGAAATAAGAAGGAAACAAGATATTGCTATTCAGAAGCCGAAAGAGTAAAAGCATTAAATGATCTTGGGAAAAACCCTGAAATCACGCGATTTAAAGGATTAGGAGAGATTTCTCCTGATGAATTTAAGCACTTCATCGGTAAAGACATCCGATTGGAGCCCGTAGTGATTGGGAAAGACCAAACGATTGACCAGCTTTTGGAATTTTATATGGGAAAAAATACTCCCGACAGACAAGTATTTATTCTTGAAAATCTCGTGGTAGAAGATGATACTGATATTGATAAAAAACAATTGTTGGATGAAGTAGAAAATTAATAGGGATAAACTTAAAAATAGCTCGTTAAAACCGATGCAGAGACTGAAAAAAAACACAATTTTGGATGAAGTAGGAAATTATAAAACTTACACAACCAAAAATTAAAATGAGACTAAGTAACCGCAATAAATTATCAATTTACAATTCTTTAAGTACACTGCTTTTGATGACAACAATATTTGGAATAATCACATTTGCAGCCAATGAATACAGATTTAATGCACTGGGTAAAGAAAGTTATTTATTGATTATTGTTCCCGTTCTGCTGCTGATTATATTTTATATCAGCGGAAGGCAGATTTTTGAATATGACAGCGATGGAGAAGCTCTGAACTTTAAAAACAGAAATATTATTCCTTTTTTAGACAAGCCTCTTCACGATGAGTTTCCAAAATACAAACTGATAAAATATGATGTGGTAAGTATTCTCTTTTTCAAAAGATTATACATTACCGTTTCCAGTAAGAATAATGGTTCTACAATACTAAAGTACCAGATTTCTTATCTGACCCAGAAAGAAGTGAACGATTTGAAGCTCTCGCTGAACAAAGTAGTGAAAGCTAATAAAGAGAAAAAAGATTAAAAACAGATGACGACAGAAGAACATTCGCATGAGGGTGAAAGCTTAAAGAAAGTTTCCGGTTTATACAAAGACTGGTTTCTGGATTATGCTTCCTATGTAATTTTGGATAGAGCTATCCCTTCGGTGTATGATGGTTTAAAACCCGTTCAGCGAAGAATCATGCACTCTATGCGTGAACTGGAAGACGGCCGTTATAATAAAGTGGCCAATATCGTGGGAAATACGATGAAATATCACCCGCACGGAGACGCTTCCATTACAGATGCTATGGTACAGATCGGGCAGAAAGAACTGTTGATAGATACTCAGGGAAACTGGGGAAATATCTATACAGGAGACTCTGCGGCGGCGGCAAGATATATTGAAGCAAGACTGACTCCTTTTGCCTTAGAAGTAGTTTTTAATCCTAAAACTACAGAATGGACCAAGTCTTATGACGGAAGAAATAATGAACCTGTTGATTTACCTGTAAAATTTCCTTTGCTTCTTGCACAGGGAGTAGAAGGTATTGGAGTAGGGCTTTCTACAAAAATACTTCCGCATAACTTTAATGAGCTTATCAATGCATCTGTAGCCTATTTGAAAGGAAAGAAATTTGAGCTGTATCCGGACTTCTTAACAGCCGGTTACCTTGATATTTCCGAATACAATGATGGTCACAGAGGCGGAAAAGTAAGAGCAAGAGCCAGAATTACCCAAACGGATAAACATACATTGGTAATCTCCGAACTTCCTTACTCTAAAACAACAACTGATCTTATTGACTCAATCTTAAAAGCCAATGAGAAAGGGAAAATCAAAATCAAAAAAATTGAGGACAATACTTCAGATAAAGTAGAAATCCTGATCCATATTCATAATGATGTTTCTCCTGATAAGACAATAGATGCTCTGTATGCATTCACAGACTGTCAGGTGACTATTTCTCCCAACGCCTGTGTAATTGTAGGAGATAAACCAATGTTTATGAATGTTTCCGATATTCTGAAAATGAATACGGATCATACGGTATCATTATTGAAAAAGGAACTTGAAATTGAACTTCATGAGCTTCAGGAAAGCTGGCATTTCTCTTCATTAGAGAGGATTTTCATTGAGAACAGAATCTATCACGATATCGAAGAAGTGAAAACCTGGGAAGATGTAATAAAGACTATTGATGCCGGATTAAAGCCTCATACAAAACATCTCTTAAGAGCTGTAACGGAAGAGGATATTTTAAAGTTGACAGAGATCAGAATCAAAAGAATTTCAAGATTCGATTTAGATAAGTTTAAAGAAAATATAGCATCGCTGGAAGGGAAAATAGAACAGGTGAAATACCACCTGGCTAACCTGATTGCTTACGCTATTGATTATTATTTAAATATCCAGAAAAAATACGGTAAAGACAAACAGAGAAAAACAGAACTTAGGATCTTTGATACCATTGATGCTACAAAAGTAGCGGTAGCCAACGAAAAATTCTACGCCAATTTTGAAGAAGGTTTCATAGGAACATCTTTGAAAAAAGATCAGTATCTTTTCGATTGCTCCGATATTGATGACATTATCATCTTCAGAAAAGACGGAAGTATGAAAGTGGTAAAAGTAGAAGCTAAAACGTTCGTCGGAAAAGATATTCTGCATGTTGCCATCTGGAAGAAAAATGATAAAAGAACCGTCTATAATATGATCTATCGTGAAGGTAGGGAAGGACCATATTATATGAAACGATTCTCCGTAACCGGAGTGACCAGAAATACAGATTATCCATTAGCTTCAGATAAAAAAGGCTCAGAGACCCTTTATTTTTCAGCAAATCCTAATGGTGAAGCCGAAACCGTAACGGTATTGTTGAAGCCAAATCCAAGAATCAGAAAGAACAAAATGGAGATCAATTTCTCAGATCTTGCCATTAAAGGACGTGATTCTAAAGGAAATCTGGTTACAAAATACTCAGTAAAGAAAGTGGATATGAAGGAAGAAGGAGTTTCTACCCTGGCCCCTAGAAAAATCTGGTTTGATGATACTGTGAGAAGACTGAATGCAGATGTAAGAGGAACATTACTGGGTAGTTTCAAAGGGGATGATAAAATATTGACTATCAATACCAATGGTGAAGTAAAATTGGTTTCTTTTGATCTGGGTAACCGTTTTGATGATGAATATCTTGTTCTTGAAAAATGGAGACCTGCACAGCCAATCACTTGTATCTATTATGATGGAGAAAAAGACATTTACTTCATCAAGAGATTCCTGCTGGAAAATACGGTCAATGTACAGACTTTCATGCCATCGGAACACCCGAAATCATTCATTGAGAACGTAATTGTTGCCAATGATGTAACAGCAGAAATCATTTTTGCAAAAGATAAAGGAAAAGAACGTGAGCCGGAAACCATCAATATTGATGAATTTATTGCTGTAAAGGGAATAAAAGCAATCGGGAACCAGTTTACGAAATTTAAAGTAAAATCGATTAATATTACCATTCCTGAACCTTTAGAAGAAGAACCTGAAGTATATGAAGATCCGGAACCAACCGGAGATATAGATGAAGACGGTGGAATTATCGGAGATCTTTTTCAGGAAGACGGGAATAATGAAAGTGAATAGAGCATGAGTGATCTATTCCGGTATAACATAAAAAAAATACGATGGATATAGTTGTTTTAATTATCATTGCAGTCACATGTATTTTCAGTTACATGGGATTCAACAATATGGCACTCTTTGAAAAATATAAATTCAATGTAGGGGCTATTGCGAATCGTAAAGAATATATAAGGCTTATCAGTTCTGCATTTTTGCATGCAGACTTTATGCACTTATTTTTTAATATGCTTTCTCTGTACTTTTTCCAGGGAGTTGTTGTGAGTTTCTTTGGCGAAACAGGATTTGTTATTCTTTATTTCGGATCTATGATTCTAGGGAATTTATTCAGTTTGATGATTTATAAAAATCAACCCTGGTATTCAGCCATCGGAGCATCAGGAGCTGTTTCAGGAATTATTTTTGCTTCCATAGCCATGGCACCCAATGAGATTAGTGTCAACTTCTTACCAGGATGGTTATTTGGAACATTGTATTTCGGATATTCCGTTTATATGATGCTGAATCCAAAGCAATGGGACAATCTTGGCCATGCAGCCCACCTTGGAGGTGCCTTTTTCGGGCTGGTTTACTCCATTGTAATGCATCCGCAGCTAGCTATGAGCAATATTCTTTTCTTAGGAATCATGTCGCTTCCACTAATTTATTTAGGATATGAAATTTTTGTAAGGAAGCGAATAGGATAAAAGACTATTTTTAATCAAAATATCAAAACCAATGAACACATCAGAGTTAAACAGTTTCATCGTGATACTTATCTATGGTTCATTGGTTTTGCTTTCTCTGCTGAAGCTGGCCAATCCTTTGCAAGTAAATCATAAAGCCAATTTTTGGTTTGGAATATTTCTCTTCCTGTGGTCTACCTTTTGGCTGGATGAAGTTCTGTTTCTCATTACAGGCTCAATTATTGAGTTTCATTCTCTGTTTTGGGTTAAGTTTATCCAGTTTTTTACCCCTATTGTTTTTTACTTCAGCGTATTGTTTTATACCAATCCTTCTTTTTCCTTTAGAATTGCGGATGTAAAGTTTTTAATGCTTCCTGCAGCCTTTCTGGCGTGTCTTATATTGATCAAATTGGGATATGTAAGGCCGTTTGAGAATCTGAGTATTATTCTCATTCTGATTCAGGCGCTTTTTTATACCGGACTTTCCTATATTACCATCAGAAAACACCAACGGAAGATCCAGCAGTTTTCTTCCAATACGGAAGGAATCAATCTGAACTGGCTGGAGTATATCATTCTGGTACTTCTTATGGTGAATATCATTTATGTAATTTATAATCTGTTTTATGATCCAAAATCACTGAATTTCTTTATCAATGCTGTCTTTTTATCCGTTATTTATTGGGTAGGTTATTATTCTTTGAAACAGAAAGAAATTTATCCTTTAGAAGAAAAACAAAGACAGGAACTGATCTCTATTGATGAAGATTCTGATCCGGAAGAAGTAAAGAGAAAACTGATTTCCGATGAAGAATTATTAAAAATTAAAGGATCATTGGAAGGGATTATGGAAGTACGAAAACCTTACCTTGACAGCGAACTTAACCTGATCAGACTCGCTGAAATGCTGTCTGTTTCTACTCATCATCTTTCTTATGTGATCAATACGGGTTTTGGAAAAAACTTCTTCCAATATGTCAATGAATATAGGGTGGATTATGCAAAAAAACTTTTGAAAGAACCAAACAGCAAATTATCAATTCTGGGAATTGCTTACGAATCCGGCTTCAATTCCAAAACCTCTTTTAACACTACTTTCAAAAAAGTGACCGGACAAACTCCTTCTGAGTTTAAAAAATAAGTTCAGGTTTATAAAGTTTTACTTTTTACGAGTTTAAATAACTGATTTTAAGTGGTTTATTTATTTGTTGCTTTTCGTTTGAAAATCAGTTCGTTCAGATAATCCGGAACATTTTAGCCTGCTTTTCAAAATAGCTTTGTACCATAAAATGTAAACTTATGGATACCCAAGAATCATATGCTGTGGTCACCGGAGCAAGCCAGGGACTCGGTAAATCATTCGCTGAAAATCTCGCAAAGCAAGATATTAATGTTATTCTTATAAGCCTTCCGGGGCAGAATCTCAGAGAGTTTTCTGAGGATTTAAAAGAGTTGTATGAGGTGAAAGTTCATTACTACGAAACAGATCTTTCTGTGCATGAAAATGTGATGAAACTTACAGAATGGCTTAACCGTTCCTTTGAGATTCATATTCTGATCAATAATGCAGGGCTTGGCGGAACTAAGAAATTCACAGAAGCCTCTTCTGATTATATCAACACCATTTTACAGGTGAATGTGGCAGCCACTTCACTGATTACCCATCAGCTGCTTCCCAATCTTTTAAAACAACCCCAAGCTTATATTCTGAATGTGTCAAGCATGGCAGCCTTTTCTCCCATAGGTTTTAAAACGGTATATCCTGCTTCTAAAAGTTTTATTCATTCATTTTCAAGAGGACTTCATGAAGAACTGAAAGATACCAATGTCTTTGTAAGTGTTGTAAATCCAGGAGCGATGAAAACCAATAAGGATGTATGTGAAAGAATAGAAAAACAAGGTTTTATGGGAAGATTAACGCTTTTAAACCCCGATAAAGTAGCTTCATATTGTATTCGCCAATTGTTTAAAAAAGATTCCGTAATTATGGTGAATCCAATCAGCTGGCTGGTGATGAAAATTTTACCCATATGGATCAAACTTCCCTTGATGACCCAGGCTATAAAAAGAGAGATCGAAGCATGAAAAAAGTGTGTGTAACAGGAGCTACAGGGCTTCTCGGAACTAATGTTATCATTAAATTATTACAAAATGGTTATTCTGTTATTGCTTTGGTGCGCAAGAAAAGCAGCTGGCTGGGTGAAGAAAACGAAAATCTGAAACTGGTGGAAGTGGATCTGTCATCCGATATCTCAACACTTCTTACTGATATCGACTGTATCATTCATATGGCGGCAGAAACACGCCAGAATCTCATCGGGTATGATGAATATAAAAAAGTGAATTATGATACCGTTGTGAACCTGTTTACCCATGCAGAACTGATGGGCGTAAAAAAGTTTTTGTTTGTGAGTACAGCAAATACCTTAGGGTTTGGAAATACAGCTTTCTGGGGAAGTGAAAAAGCACCGCAGCTTTATCCTTTTACCCATTCATTCTATGCTCAAAGTAAACTGGCAGCAGAAGATTATCTTTTAAAAAACAGTAGAAATACAGAGGTTGTTATTGTTAATCCAACTTTTATGATCGGAGCTTATGACAGTAAACCGAGTTCCGGAAAAATCATCTTCTGGGCCTGGAAGAAGAAACTGGTTTTTTATCCAAAAGGAGGAAAGAATTTTGTACATGTGGAAGATGCCGCTAATGCAATACTAAATACTGTTGAAAATGGAAAAACGGGCGAAAAATACCTTTTAGCCAATGAAAACCTAACCTATAAAGAATTTTTTAAAAAAGTAAACCGGATTACCAATCAAAACCCAATCATGATCGCTATTCCCAATAAAGGGTTAAGTTTTCTGGGATTGATGGGTGACGGTTTAAGAAGATTAAAAATAAAAACTAATCTCAGCACCTCCAATATGAAAGCATTGCAAATCTGTAATTATTATTCTAATCAGAAATCGGTAGAGGAGCTGGGTATTCAATACCAGCCTGTTGATAAAGCGATCGAAGAGGCTATTCAGTATTTTATTAAAAACCCTGTTAATCATAAAAAACCAGCTCCTAAAAGCTGGTTTTTTATTAATTTATCTTATGATTTTTTGCGTTACATTTTTGTTGGAAACAACGCAGGCTTTGCTGCAGTTATTTGCACTTGAAATAGTAACCTGTACCAATGCAGGTAATGATCTGTATTCCTCCTTATTGTAGGGAGCTTCAGTACCATTACTTCCACCGCCTTTAATATCATATTGTATTTGGGCAACTCCGGTAAATCCAGCCGCAGGTCTGAAAGAAAGCGCTCCGGTAGTAGGGTAATAAGTCCAGGTTCCCTGGCTGTTGGTATAAACACCACCCGTAATATTCGGAATTACCGCTCCGTTGTTATCCAAAAAACGGAATGAATTAAAATCAAGGTTGTTATAGGAAAGCGTTGGCGGGTTCTGACCGCTTGCTGAAGAATAAGCTGCATCATTAAGCAAAGGATAATACGTAGATTTTATCCCTGGACAGCCTGCAAACAAATCATCAGTCACTTCGGCAGCATAAGGTCTTGTAACCCCTAAATTTTTCAATAAATGGATGTTTTTAGCAGCTCCTGTAGAAGCTGCAAAACCAATTCTGAAAGTAGAAGGAGCTGAAGTATCCAAAGTTCTTACCGTACTGTTGGAGATGGTTGTCTCAGTATATTTCAAAGAAGTAGGGTAGTAATAATTATCAATTACCTTTTCCTTCACTGTTCCGTGCTGTATTTCCAGAGTTACATTGTAACCGCCGGCAGGATTGGGAACTAAAGTTACGTATGCTTTACGGAATCTTGCATCACTTTCAGTAGCAGGAATAGTTGTTCCACCACTTTCAATACTGAATTGCTGAAGAGTCGTATTTTTAATACCAATATATTTTCCCGTTGCAGTATCCAGATAAGCCGTTCTGTTGTTGCTGGAAGGTGCTGCATTGGTAGCGGTACTGTAAAGTAAAGGATAACCGTTATAACCTGCAGGCTCAGCAGAAGACAGGTATTGGTTTCCGCGTTTACCTCTTAAAGAAACATTGCTTCGTCCATCAGCTAAGCTTACCCCAAAAATTCCGTTTCTTACTCTTTCACCTTGATTAAAGCTTGTTTTAAAGTTTCCGTATTCATCCAGACCTATTCCTAAATAAGCCCCTCGAAGTCCTTCTGTAGACTCGCCTCCACGTACGAAACTATATCCTAATCCTCCACCAAAATATCCTAGATTAAGCTGATCTTTAGGAATAGATCCGTCTACTAAGAAGATAGAAATACCATCTCCTCCGTTCGTATTTCCTCCATAAATGGCAAATTCAAACTCGAACTTGATTCCCTGATCACTTTTGAATATTTTATCAGCAAGGATTACCCCTCCTGAAATATTATTTACACTGCGGGTAAGTCGTAATCCGTCTGTGGTAAAAGTAGCATCATTCTGGACTCCGCTTGTTGCCACTTTATAGGCTTCCTGAGGTTGTAATCCCTGTGTAAAGTTAACAAAATACGGATAGCCCGTTCCTTGCTCATTCTGTGCCTGAATATTTTGTGAGAAAATAAACAACGAAAAAATAAACAAAAATCTTTTATAATGTACAATTGAGGTTCTTTTTATCATAACTCAATTATTTAACAACAAAAACAATATTAATAAAAGAACAGTCTGTAGCTGCTGCTTTTACATCATACTTCATTACTCCATCGTCTGAAATAGTTATATTACTGAATACATTAGTATCCGCATCAGTTACATAATAGTAAAGATCTTTGCTGGATGGGAAAAAAGGAATGGATGCAGGAGCGCTTGTACTTTTTGCTCTTGGAGATCCGAATTGAGTTTTATATAATGTATATAAATCTTTAGTTCTGCCATTTGCCGTGGTAGAAGTATCAAAAGAAACACTAGGCATGTAAAACATTTTTACAGCATTATTACTGATACATAGCCAATCTGGGCTAGTAGGTGTTCCTATATTCTGGCTTAAACATTTTTTATCAGTATCATAGATAAGAAGTGAATTGGCCGGATTGGAAATAGCATTTCTTTGTGCTGTAGTAAGTCTTGGCATCAGCATTCCTTTGCTTTGACTGTAAACATCAAGGGCTGCACTGGCATCAGGTGTTGGTGTGTTTATCCCTATCTGTGCAAATGAAAATGAACTTACTAAAACGATTGGTAGAAATAATTTTTTAATCATGATGTTCTTAATAATTTTTTATCTGTGTATGTTTTTTATGTTTTTTTGGAAGGCATTTTTTCAGCCAGGTCGTTTCCATAAAGGAATAAGTATCACCAACAGTTCATTTGAATAATGAATTGTGTCCATAGAATGACATGAAGAAACCTTTGGGTTCCTAAAAGTCAATTAACAGATATAACATAATGCCCTATAGAGGACAACTTTAGGCCTTATCTGAAATAGTCGGAAAAATAAATTGATTTACGTAGCTGTATAAGCTCTTAAATAAGTAAGATTCATATTCCCTCGTGTTTTGTGCAAATGTACAAAGAAATATTCAGAAGTTGGTGTTTATAGAATTAATTCTAAATTCTCCTCAATAATTAACGTGTTTTGGTTTAAAATTTTACATATTTAACAAATTTATGAGATTGTTTTTACTATGTAAATCTTTGTATTGTATTAAAAAATCTTAAAAAATAGATGATATTAAGGTGCTGATATTTGAAAATGATGAAAAATTTCATCCTTTTTTATATAAAGAATTGAAAAAGAGTCTATTTTGGAAAATTATTCAATGCATCTTCCAGAGTGCTTACAAAATTGATATGTTTTGTTTTATTACTTTCAAAAATAAAGTCCTTCATACTTTTGCTTTCATATTTGCCGAAATCCCCTACTATGGCAAGCCCAATACGATAATTTGAGAATTTCTGAAGAATTTCTCCGGCAATTTTTGTTTTCAGGTCAAAGAATTCGGGCGTAATATTTTTTTCGTAAAGAATTACTTTATCAAACCCTTGATAATAAATATTTCCCATAAGATCTAATCCGTCCTGAACAGATTGAATAATAATATCATCGGAAATAATTTCTGCAATTTTTATTGCATTAATTTCGTGAGATTGAATGGTCATTTTGTTATTGAATTGTTTTTTTGATATCATGTAAAAATTGATCCAGGGGAAATGTATCTCCCTGATTGGTAAGGGTAATGATACAACTGTTATGTTCAAGATCTCTCCAGAATAAAGCTTTGAAACCATTGAGTCCACCTGTATGCATTGCGATTTTTTCATTCTTATTCTCCTCCAAATACCAGGCAAATCCGTAGTTTGAAACTTGACCACCGGATAGTTTTGAAGGGGTGTACATAAGCGTGGTATTTTCTTTATTGATCAGAGTATTATTTCGCAATGCCTGATCAAATTTATACAAATCTTCAGAATTAGAATAGATGCCACCATCTCCAGTTGTTAAGATTGAATAATCATCAGGTTTCTGCTGCTTATTATATCCAAACGCTTTATTTTGAATAACGGTATCTGGTTCATACACATAAGTGTTGTTCATTTTTAAAGGAATAATAATCCGATCATTGATAAAAATAGAATAAGATTTTCCGGAAACCTTTTCAATAATTTGTGAAAGAATAATATACCCGCTGTTGCTGTACTTAAACTGACTATCCGGAATGAAATCCAGACTTTTAAGTTGAAACAGCCAATTGATCACTTCCTGATTGGTCAATCCTTTTTCGAAAACAAATTCTCATAATCCTTAATGCCTGAAGTATGATGCAAAAGCTGTCTGATCGTGATATTTTTCGCATATTCAGGAAGTGCAATGAAGTGAGACGCTTTGTCATCAAGTTTCAATAAACCTTTTTGTTCCAACATCAGAATTGCTGCAGAAGTGAAAGATTTACTGAGAGATGCAATATAAAAAGAAGTATTTTTATCTGCTTTCAGCCTTTTTTCAATATTGCGGAAGCCCAAAGCGGTATCACAAACAATCTGACCGTTTTTTACGATCAGAACAGAGCCGTTGAATTCTCCTTTACTGTAATATTCATTCATAACATCCTGAGGATGCTGTTTGCAGGATATCAGTTGTGTAATCAGTGAAATACCAATGAGGATATTTCCAATTAAAGTTTTCATAGGTTGAGGATGTGAAAGCAAAATTACTTATTTCCTTCCATAAATAAACCTGTCGTTTTCAGATAAGTCCTTCAATAATTGTACGTTAGAAAAATATTGATACAATTCCAGAGTTTCAGATCCTAGTTTTTGATTGATTTCTAAAAACAAAAAACCATCCTTATTCAAATGCTTTCTGGAATCTTCAGCAATTTTTCTGTAAAATATCAAAGCATCATCAGTAGGAGAGAAGAGCGCCATTTTAGGTTCAAATTCTTTCACAGAATCAGCAATTTCAATCTCTTCTTCAATGCCGATATAGGGTGGATTTGAAATAATGATATCATAGCTTTCAGTTGGCTCAAAATGGAGATAATCAGTGTGAATGAACTGTATTTCCAACTGATGGTAATCTGCATTCCTTTTGGCTGTTTCCAGTGCTTTTTCAGAAAAATCTACGGACGAGATTTCAGCTTTGGGAAAATACTTTTTTAAAACCAAAGGAATTATTCCGCTTCCGGTTCCTATATCCAAAATCTTTAAACCTTGAATCTTAAACTTTGAATTTTGAATTTCCCGAATGGCAATCTCCAATAGTTCTTCCGTCTCAGGACGAGGAATCAGGACGTTTTCATCTACAAAGAATTTCATGCCGTAAAATTCAGTTTCTCCAAGAATCTGTTGATAAGGTCTTCCGGTTTTGAGTTCTGAAATGAGTTGACACAATTTTTCTTCATCAGCTGTCAGAAGTTCCTGTTCAGAAAATCTTCTTTGCTGAAAATGATCAAAACCAACGATCTGATGAATGAAAAGAGACGATAAAAACACACTTTCCGACTCAGTATAAAGGTCGGAAAGTTCTGCTTTGAAGTATTTTTTAAATGTTGAAATTGTCATTTATCTTGTAAAAACCAGTTTTGTATCCGTGGATTTCTCTTCGTCAATTCTGTATCCTTCATAGTTGAAAGCTTTTACATCTTCAAGTGTTTTGGCATTCGTTTCTGCACAGAATCTTACTACAAGGCCTCTTGCGTGCTTGGTATACACTACAATGGTTTTCAGTTTTCCATCTTTTAATTCGTAGAAATCGAAATCAACTACTTTATGGTTGAGTTTTTTTCTGTCGATGACTTTTCCGTATTCGTTGCTGGCAAGGTGAAGAAGGATTTCTCCTTTTTTCATCTCAGAATTCAGTTGTTCTGTAATCTTTTCTCTCCAGAATTCATACAGGTTTTTGTATTGTTCAAATTGGAAAGGGCGTCCCATTTCCAATCTGTAAAGCATTACTTTATCAGAAGGTTTCAACAGACCATACAATCCGGAAAGCATTCTGTAGTTTTTTTGCAGATAATCTACTGCATTTTTATCCAGTGTCTTGGCATCCAACCCTCTGTAAACTTCTCCCGTGAAAGCAAACATTGCCGGAGCAGATTCTTTTGCAGTAGGTTTGGATTTCCATTTTTGATTTCTTTCCCAGTTTTCATCAGCCAGCTTAGGTGATATTTCCATCAGCTCGGAAAGATATTTTGGTGATTTTTCTTTTAAATAAGACTGTATGAATGCTGCCTCTTCAATGAATTTCGGGGTAGAAGATTTCAACAGGTCCGTTGCGTTTTCTACGTTCATTAATTTGGCAGGTGATGTTATAATTTTCATAATGTTACAATAAAAATAAGTGTTTAATATCCATAAAATTCATCGCCATCAGAGAGATAAAATCAATCATGAAATGACAGATGATCAGGATCTTAATATTTGAATAAATTTTATAAAACATAGCAAAAACGACTCCAATAAAGAAAGGTATCACAACCTGACCTATGGTTCCGTAAGTGCTGTGCAGGATTCCAAAGAGAATAGCTGAAGCGAAAACTCCCAGAAGAGGACTGTTATATATTTTTTCAATTCTGGGCTGTATATAGCCCCTCATCAGGAATTCTTCAACAGCTCCGGCTGTAAAGCAGGTAAAAATAAGTAAAAAATAATTGTTTTTAAAAAGGGGTGTGAGTTCAAAAAGCTTATCACTGATCTTTTCCTTGATCAAAAGATGAATCATTACATTCAATAAAGCTCCGCCAATACTACAGATAAAATATAAACAGATCACTGCTTTTATATAAAAGAATATTGAATACCGGGTCTCTTTTTTTAATAAAAACGAACCCTTTTCTATAAAAAGACTATAAAGAAATACCATAAAAAAGATCCCCCAAATAATAAATCTGGTAAGAAGAAAATTGGTTTCTGTAATGCCTCGTACTCCTGTCATCATGGTAACAATAGGAAAAGCGTAAAGCATTGCAGCAGCCAAAAGCACAAAAGTGAGTAAAATTCCTATAGAATATTTCCCATTAATCCCCATAATCTAATCTGCCAACCGTAAACTTTGAACCTTAAACTTTGAACTTTTAAACTAGATAATTCCTTTTCCCTGACGGATAATCTCGGGTTCACCTGAAGTAAGGTCTACAATAGTGGAAGCTACATTATCTCCATATCCGGAATCAATGACAATGTCTACCAAATGATCATATTTTTCAGCAATAAGTTCAGGGTCGGTAGAATATTCAATGATTTCATCATCATCTTTAATGGAAGTGGAAGCAATAGGGTGTCCCAGTTTTTCTACAATAAGCTGTGGAATCGGGTGGTCAGGAACACGGATACCAATTGTTTTATGGCCTTTATAGGCTAATGGTAAACTTTTGTTGGCTTCAAGGATAAAGGTAAAGGCCCCCGGAAGATGACTTTTCAGAAATCTGAAAACTGAAGTTTCAATAGGTCTTGTAAAATCAGAAAGATGACTCAAATCATTACAGATAATTGAGAATTTTGCCTTCTCCAGCTTCATTTTTTTAAGCTGTGCCAGTTTTTCCATGGCTTTTATATCAAAAATATTACAGCCTAACGCATAAATCGTATCTGAAGGATAGATAATCAGTCCGCCATTATTTAGGGTTTTAATAACCTCATTCACAAGATTTTCCTGTGGGTTGTCTGGGTAAATTTTTAATATTTTTGCCATAAAACAAAGATACAAATAATAAAATAGTTTTCATAAAAGTCCTTTATTTAAAAGAAAAATTAGGATTTGTAAAAAATATTCGTACCTTTGCAATCCAATATCGCGGGATGGAGCAGTAGGTAGCTCGTCGGGCTCATAACCCGAAGGTCATCGGTTCGAGTCCGGTTCCCGCTACTAAGCAAGTGTTTTCGGTAAACACTCTAAAATATACCGCGGGATGGAGCA
>NZ_QICI01000002.1 GCF_004119445.1 Chryseobacterium sp. CH21
AGTTCAATGCATTCTAATTTGAAAGCAATGCTAAATTTTTCTTTTCTATACATAAAAAATGCCCCTAAAAAGCGTCTAACTTTTTGGGGGCAGTCCAATTTCCAGGATTTTAATTTATAGGGACAAAAGTCTATTTCTTTGTTAGAGTTTTAAACTTGAAATAAGATACCGCTGACAAAAGGATCATTGTACCTACTCCGATATATACCCAAGCTGGTACTGGTACCGGATCTCCCGCTGCATAAGAATGAAGTCCGCTTAAGTAATAATTTACTCCAAAGTATGTCATTACCATTGAACAGAATGCAAACATTGTTGCTACATGGAATGCCCATCTGCTTCTCAATCCTGGTACTAATCTCATGTGCAGTACAAATGCATAGACCATGATAGAAATGAAAGCCCAAGTCTCTTTCGGGTCCCAGCTCCAGTATCTTCCCCAAGATTCATTAGCCCAGATACCTCCTAAGAAGTTCCCTACTGTTAGTGCAAACAATCCGATCGTTAGTGACATTTCAGAAACAATTACCAATTCCTTTAATGTAGTATCGTGGTGAATGCTATACGTTTCTTTGTTGGAGATAATATAGAATACCAGTGAAATCACAGCAATGATCATCGACAGGGCGAAGAATCCGTAACTGGAGGTAATAATGGCAACGTGAACAATTAACCAGTAAGATTTCAATACAGGAACCAGCGGCGTAATCTGCGGATCAAGCGCTGAACCTCCGTGAGCAAATCCCATCATAATAACTGCCACCATAAATCCGGCTGCAGGAATTAATGCATTTGAATTTCTATATAATAATAAACCTGCCGTAATACCTACCCAAGAGATAAAGATAATGGCTTCATAACCGTTACTCCAAGGAGCGTGTCCTGAAATATACCATCTTGCAACAAGTCCTAAGAAATGTAATAGATATCCAACTAAACCAACCGCGATAATTGCCTTAATTATTTTGTTTAATAGTTTATTTGATTTGAACAGCTCAACAAAACCTAAGATCAGAAGAAGACCGCCAACAAGCGTATAGAAGATCAACAATTTGAAGTTGATATCCGCTTTGTTCATAAATACTTCAAGATCTACTTTAGATTTAGCAGGAACAACCGCTTTACCCCATTTCTGCTGATATTCTGAAAGCTTCGCCAATTCTGCATCTGCTTTGCTCCAGTCACCTGTTTTCTGTGCCGTAAGTGCTTCTGCAAAATAAGGTCCCATTACCTGCTGAGATTCCATATCCGGTTCAAATTTCTGGTCTAACCATGAATGCCATGTATGATTGGCATCATTTTTCACCGGAACAATTCTCATAAACTGGCCACTGAAGAACTCATTGAAGATCTGTACTCTTTCGTTTACAGCAATTACTTCTTTATCATAATTCGTTTGTTCAGCCGGTTTTTTACGGAATGCTGTGTTGTAATCATGCTCAAGAATATAATTCAAGTTTCCGTTAGCATCTGCCGGGAAAAGGTTCATCAGTGAAGTATAACCATCTTCATCTGCCTTTGTTTTATTTTTCAGTTCATCACCCCCTTTAGGTCCCACTTTGATCATGGGAACCATTGTCCAGCTTGGTGTGTCTGTATTGATTGAAAGAAACCATTGGTTAGCTGTAAGAGACTTTCCGTCTGTTCCTTTGAATTCGTCTTTTTTGTATAGTTTTCTTAAAACATCTAATGCTTCTGTATTGATAGGAACAATTCTTCCCTCAAAACTTTGCACCAAAAGGTATCCGAATTTGTCCGCATGCTCTTTGCTGATTTTGTTTCTAGCAATAATTTCATCCGGAGAAATAGATCTCATTTTACCCATTGGTGTAGCCAGAGAGTTTTGTTTTGGAGCAGCACCATCAAGCGGCTGGGCAGATGGAGCCGGAGCGTGAGAATGATTATCTCCTTCCACATGAATATGTTCTCTGCTTCCGTCAGTGGTTCCGTGAGTCTCAATTTTCTGAGCATTTAACCCTAAGCTTAAGAATACTAAAAGAACTGCCGCAGCTTTCTTTTTGTTGACATCAGTCAGCATCTTGTTCAGTTTCCAGAAGTGAGTTCCTTTCCAGAAGAAAATCACAAACATCCCTAAGAATAAAAGGGTATATCCGATATAAGAAATCAAAGTTCCCCAGTAATCGTGGTTTACAGAAAGTACTGTTCCCATTCTGTCCGGATCAAAGCTTGACTGGAAGAAACGGTATCCACCATGATTTAGAACGTGGTTCATATAGATTTTATAAGGAGTTTCTTTACCTTCATCAATGATTTTCACATGGCTTTCATAGGCACTTGGAGATGAACTCCCCGGATACGTTTCCATTACGAAGTCATCCAGTTTCAGTGCGAAAGGCGTATTGTATACTTTAGGACCGAATCCTACCATGATGTTTAAACCATCCATCGTAACCTGTTTGTACGCATTCGGGTTTCCTTTTTCAACAGAAAGATCTACAATCTGTTTTGTTTTTGGCCCCTGAAGCTCAATCTGAAGCATATCAGGAACATTGGCATCTTTCTTTCTGTCGCCTTCAATAGCCATCAGTCTTCCTTTTTTAAGACCTTCAGGAACTACAAGCTTCAGTTCGTTGATTGTATATAGACTTCTTAATGCCAAAGGCTGGAACTCATCTTTCACTGTAGTTCCTGTTGCCTGAGTTGCCATCGTCATATAGTTGGCATCTACAGGAGTTTTGATGAATAATTTTCCGCCTTCATTTTTGAATTCAACAGCTCCTTCAATCGCTCTGTTGAATGTCACCAAAGTTCCGTTGATCGATTTTGTCTCTCCCGGTTTGATGTAAATATTTTGTCTTCCTGTATTTCCGGTAGAAACCAGGTGAAGATATTCTGCACCGTTTGGCTCAGCTACAAGGCTGTCTTTTTTTCTTTGAATGTATTCCTTGGCAAACACTTTCACTTCTTTTCCGTGGAAGTCATAAGTTGCTTTGAAATCTTTGTGTAATGGAGACATCAGATAAGGAACATCCTGATAATTAAGAACGTCTCCTTTTTCTTCAACCTGAATTTTAAAGAAATTTTTATCCGTTACGATTTCGTTTGAAGTTTCACCTTCTCTGATGTGCATTGTTCCTTCAAAACTGATGTATCTTGTGATAGCACCACCGATAAAAATAAAAATAAAGGCAAGGTGAAAAACAAGAACCGGCCACTTGTCTTTTTTCCATAGTCTGTATCTTCCGATATTTCCTATGAAATTAAGAATCAGTAAGACCATGATCAGTTCGAACCATTTAGCCTCATAAATTAATGCTTTTGCTGTAGGAGTTCCGTAGTCGTTTTCTAAGAACGTTGCATAAGCCATCGCAAATGCGTAAACCAGCAGCAATACAGCCATTGTCCTGGTTGAGATAAGAATATCTTGGAGCTTCTTCATGATTTATTGTACTTGACATGCAAAAATAAGCATGATAAACCACAAAGAGCTTAAAAAAAGCTGTTTTTTATCACTTTGGCCTCGGTTTTGCTTATTTTGAAACGTTCTTAATAAGCCCGAAAACATTAGGAAAAATTCAATTTTTAAAATCGAAACAATATAGATTTATAAAAACTATTCCAGTGATTGAACTCTTCTATCTACAAACGAAATAAAATTCTATAAAACAACAACTTACAACTATAAACCACAAGACAAGAACCAACTTAATCACCCAATCAATAGCTTCTTTCTTATTTTACTTAAAAATTCATGGGTAATTCCCAAATAGGAAGCTACCTGTTGTTGAGTGATCCTTTGTTCCAGTCCCGGATATTTTTCAAGAAATTCCAAATATCGTTTATCTGCTGTTTTACCCGTCAAAGAAAGAATCCTTCTTTGCAATGCTACCGAAGATTTCTGATTCATAATTCTGAAAAGTTTCTCTATCTGAGGCATTGATTCATATAGATTTTCTTTATCTTTTTTATGAATCATCAATACTTCACTGTCTTCAAGGGCTTCGATATTCAGAATACCGGGAACATTATTGATAAGACTGTCTATATCTGTAATCCACCACCCTTCCACTGCAAAATATAAAGTCTGCTCAAACCCGCTTTCGTTTAAATAATAAATTTTAAAACAGCCATTAAGAACGAATCCTTCAAAAAGACAATATTCTCCTTCTTTAAGCACAACATCTTTCTTTTTAAACGATTTGAGTTCAAAAGGTTTTACAAACTGTTGAAAGTCCTCTTCTGAAAGGTTGATGTATTGATTAATATTTTTAAAAAGTAAATCGGACATGGGTTTATTTAAGCAAAATAAAGGTATCAAAATTATTGACAGCCTTACAGAATTAAGTTATGTTAAGTTATTTCTGTATTTAAGCAATAGAACTCTAGTTTTTGTTGGGTAAACGCTAAGGCGCAAAGTTTTATCATACATATTGTTCATTTTAAGACGCAAGAAAATCGAAGATTTTCAGCAAGATGACCTGTTTTAAATTTTATCGCAGATAAAATCTTTGCGTCTTAAAAACACCTGATATTCTAAAGATTCTTAGCGCCTTAGCGTTTTACAATAGCCTTTTATTTCCATTCTTTAACAAATGGAAAAGACTTTTAGATGATTCCAAAAATCTTATCTTAAAAATCTTTGTGCCTTTCCATGTTCAAAATAGTCTTATTTTAAAAATCCATTAGTATTTAATACGTTGGCATAGAGATTTCCAAGAGCAGATATTCCTGCCAAAAAGGACTTTTGAACCTCTGCTGACTTTACCACTTCCCCATTCAGTTCACGGTTTCTGGTTGCCGTAGCATCTCCGATGATTGTATTGTGAAAACCAAAATCAAAGGCAGCTCTTGTAGTTGCTTCTACACAAACATCCGTCATCATTCCTGTAATCACAAGGTTTTTGATTTTCTTTGACTGGAGATAGCTCAAAAGATCAGTCTCCCTGAAGCTGTTTGGAAAATGTTTAATGATTATTTTCTCGTCCTCTCGTGGTGAAACTAAACTGTTAATTTTAGCACCCTCTGTATTCGGCAGGAAAAAAGCAGCCCCTTCATTGGTAGAAATATGCTGGATATGAATAACAGGAAGCCTATTTTTTCTGAAATATCCCAACACTTTTCTTGCATTTTCACCAGCCTGCTCAGCTTTTTCCAGTTCCATTTTCCCTCCCAGAAAGTAATCGTTTTGTACGTCAATAATTAATAATGTGGTGTTTTCCATTTTTTGTTTTTGTTTTGCGTTCATTGTAATCAGTGAAATCAATATCAGACCAAGGGTCAGAACTGTTTTAAAAGTATTTTCCATACGTAAATTTTTATAGGACAAAATTACAGAGGCTTCAATTCCTGACCTTTGAACTAGTTCAAAAAATACTATTTATACATTATAATTTTTAATATTATTATTTTTTTTCATTTATATAGATTTAAATAAGAAATTTTATTATCTTTTTTTAGAAATATTAAAGACGCAATCGAAAATATAATGTAACGGTATCAGATTTGGATAAACAAAAATGAACACCTAATTTTATCTCATAATTGCTGAAAATATTTTTTAATCAAAAATTAAATAATCGTTGTAAAAAGCGGGATTTCCAAAATATTTTTTGGAGAAAAAAGCTTCTTTTAGTGTTGAAAAAACATTAAATTTGTGACATTGATATTATGGACAAAAAGACACAAAAAAAACCGACTGAAATGCCTGAAAAAGGCAGAATTTTATCTAAGCCCCGTATTTTTTTCGGGCTTACTCTTATCCTTTTCTCGGCTGTCATGGCACTTTCATTCATTTCCTATTTAATGAACTGGAAAGCAGATCAAAGCCAGGCAGGAACTATGCTGGACAAGACTATAAAATCTTCAAATATCTTTGGTAAGATAGGTGATTGGCTGGGCAATATTTTCATATTTGAAAGTATTGGTATTGCTTCATTTATTATTGCCTTTTTATTTATGGTAGTGGGTACACTGATTCTTAAGAAGAAAATATTCAAACCTTGGAAAACCATCGGACACTCTTTATTTTTCATTTGCTGGCTTCCTATTTTTATGGGAGCACTTACTAAAGGACAAGGTGTTTTAGGCGGAGTTTACGGCTACCAGATTATGGACTATCTTAATTCTATTATTGGAGCAGTAGGTTTATGGACCGTTTTAGCGGCGAGTATTCTTTTATATTTTATTCTTGAATTCAATCTTCGTCCAAGTTCAATCAAGTCTAAACTGGACAAGATCAATGAAAATACCATTGGAAAAGTAAAATCTATGATGCCTGATTCTAATGATGATTTCGAGGCAGATGAAGAATTGAAGGAAGAAGCAGAGGAAGCAGAAGAAGAAACAGCATCCCGAGTTACGGTAAGTGATATTAGCAATCATTCTCCAAATACTCCAATCAATACAGTAAGAGAACCAGAACCGGTAAGTGTTCCGAAAGGCTTTCCCGAAGTTCCGGTTTCTGCCGATATAGAAACGATTACTACTCCCAACCATACTTCTTTTGAAGCAGAACCAAGAGAGGTTTCTCAATCAGTAAATTTAAATCTTTCTTCAAAACCAACTATTCCGGTTTCCAGCCCTGAAGAAGCTTTTGATATCAGACCATCCGCACCTTCTTCGGGTGTAGCCACTGCACCAGCACCAACGCAGGATGACATTAAATTTAAGGTGGAAGTAGCACCTGTTATTGATATTCTGGACGATTCTGAGAAACAATCGCAGGAACTGGTAGAAAAACATGGTTTGTATGATCACAAGCTTGATCTGGCTAAATTCCAAATGCCACCAGTAGAATTGCTGAAAGACTACGGAAGTGAAGAAATCTCTATCAACAAAGAAGAATTAGAAGAGAATAAAAATAAAATTGTTGGACTTCTGAAGAACTTCAACGTAGGAATTGCAGAAATCAAAGCCACAATCGGTCCTACAGTAACTTTATACGAGATTGTTCCGGAAGCGGGAATCCGAGTAGCAGCGATTAAAAAACTTCAGGATGATATTGCATTGAACCTTTCTGCATTAGGAATCAGAATTATTGCTCCAATGCCAGGGAAAGGGACAATTGGTATTGAGGTACCAAGAAAAAATCCTACCATGGTTTCTATGCGTTCTGTGATTGCTTCTCAGAAATTCCAGAATACGGATATGGATCTTCCGGTAGTTTTTGGAAAGACCATTTCTAACGAAGTCTTCATGGCTGACCTTTCAAAAATGCCACACTTGCTGATGGCGGGAGCAACAGGTCAGGGTAAATCTGTTGGGATTAATGCTATCCTTACTTCCCTACTCTACAAGAAGCATCCAAGCGAATTGAAATTCGTGATGGTAGACCCTAAAAAGGTAGAGCTTTCATTATATTCAAAAATTGAAAGACATTATCTGGCAAAACTTCCGGACGCAGATGAAGCCATCATCACAGATACCAATAAAGTAATCAATACCCTGAACTCTCTGTGTATTGAGATGGATACCCGATATGATCTTCTTAAAAATGCTTTCTGTAAAAACTTAAAGGAATATAACAAGAAATTTGCTGAAAGAAAATTAAATCCTGAAAACGGACACCGTTTCTTACCTTATATCGTATTGGTAGTAGATGAGTTTGCGGACTTGATCATGACCGCAGGAAAAGAGGTTGAGTTGCCAATTGCCAGACTTGCACAGCTTGCAAGAGCCGTAGGAATCCACCTAATTGTAGCAACACAGAGACCTTCTGTAAATGTAATTACAGGGATGATTAAAGCTAACTTCCCTGCAAGAGCAGCCTTCAGAGTAATCTCGAGTGTAGACTCAAGAACGATTCTGGATTCTCCGGGTGCAGATCAGCTGATCGGTAAAGGAGATATGCTTTATTTCAACGGAAATGAGATCTTAAGACTTCAGTGTGCTTTCGTAGATACTCCGGAAGTAGAAAGATTGGCAGAGTTCATTGGAGAACAAAAAGGATATGCATCAGCATTCTTACTTCCTGAATATGTTTCTGAAGATTCTACGAGTACAGTGGGCGCTTTTGATCCGAACGAAAAGGATGCTTTATTTGAAGAAGCTGCAAGAATCATCGTTTCTACTCAGCAGGGTTCCACATCAATGCTTCAGAGACAATTGAAGTTGGGATATAACAGAGCCGGAAGAATTATGGATCAGCTTGAAGCTAGCGGTATTGTAGGAGGTTTCAACGGAGCTAAAGCAAGAGAAGTCATTATCAGCGACCTTCATTCTTTGGAACAGTTTTTGGAAGATCTGCGTAACTAGAGGAAAAATTGAATGATTTAACCTTTTTAAAATTGAAAATGTCTAAAGATTATTAAATTAAAAAATGAAAAATATTATTTCAAAAGTTATATTAGGAAGTTTTGTTGTAAGTGCAGTAGGTATGGCGAATGCTCAGAAGATTGATGCTAAAGCTAAAAAGATATTGGATGATATTACAGCCAACTACAATTCTAAAAAGAATTCTTACTTCAAATTTTCTTTTGGAAGCGGCCTTAACGGACAGGTGACAAAAACCGAACCAGGTATTTATTATGCTGCCGGAGAAAAGTACAAGCTAAAGATCATGGATACAGAACAGATCTTTGACGGAAGCAAGATTTACAACATCAATGCTGATGATATGGAAGTAACCATTGCTAAGCCTAACGGAAGCAGTACCATGTTCTCCCCTATCAACTACCTTACCACCTACAGAAACGATTACAATGTAACGTATAACGGTAAGAAAATGGTAAATGGTGTGAATGCTGACTTTATTAAGCTTACTCCCGTAAAAGCAAACGGAATACAGTTTGTGTATCTTTTCGTAGATTCTGCGAAAAAACAAATGGTAAAACTGGAACAGCACGGAAACAACAAAGATGTTGCCGTAATTGCCATTAAAGAATACAAAGAAAACCAGGAACTGGATCCAAATATGTTTGTTTTT
Organism: Chryseobacterium sp. CH21; assembly: GCF_004119445.1. Taxonomy (GTDB): domain Bacteria; phylum Bacteroidota; class Bacteroidia; order Flavobacteriales; family Weeksellaceae; genus Chryseobacterium. Next base: position 8,885 of record NZ_QICI01000002.1, read on the forward strand.
GACAAGAATAAGTTTAAAAACTACGTCATTACAGAACTTTAAAAAGCTGAAAGTGAATTCGCAACTCAGCAAATTTGCTTTTTAAGTTAAAAAAATAACAAAATATAAAAAGCCACAAGTAAACTTTGTGGCTTTTTGATTAATTTTGGCGCATGTTAAAAATACTAGACCGATATATCATAAAAACCTTCTTTGGACCGTTTTTCTTTATATTCAGCGTATTGTTTTTCATTTTTATTGTAAACATTATCTGGGTTCAGTTAGGACAGTTTATGGGAAAAGGATTAAGCTACTGGCAAATCCTCAAACTTCTTTTTTATCTGGGGGTAAACGTCATCAGTATGGTTCTTCCGCTTACAATTCTCTTGGCGAGCATCATGTCGTTCGGGGAATTTGGGGAACGCTATGAGCTTGCAGCAATGAAAGCAGCGGGGATTCCTTTGACGAGAGTCATGACTCCCCTATTGGGAATTTCAACGGCACTGGCGATCATGCTGTTTTTCTTTTCCAATAATATTATTCCTGATTTTCAAAAGAAAGCCAAGAACATGCTTTTCAATATTGCCCAGACGAAACCGGCAATCAACTTTACTCCGGGACAGTTTATTGACCAGATCCCGGGTTATATGGTGAAGTTTGATAAAATATATGGGGAAAACGGGGAAAATATTGAAGGGGTTTTTGTACACAAAAAAGCTAATGCTTATGAGAATCAGCAGTCTGTAGTAGCAGAAAAAGGAAAATTTGTTCCGGCTGTGAATAAGAATTTCCTGAAACTTGTACTGTATAATGGATATGTATTTGAAGATGCTTTCGCAGGAAAAGGGGACAATGTGAGACAAAAACAACCCGATCAGGCCATTAAGTTTGATACATTGGTTTCTCACTTCGACATCAGTGAAATCATTAACAAAGCGATCGAAAAAGAACAGATTACAGATGACTACCGTTTCCAGACGTATAATCAGCTTAACGAAACAGTCAGCAAAAGTAAAAAAGACAATAAGCAGTTCTTTGATAATATCGGATCTGAAGTTCTTAATCAGACCAACTCCGTTGTTAGTTATATGGATAAAGGCAACAAACATAAAGTAGCTGCTAAAACCCAGATAAAACTGGATACGGTAAAAGGGGACAAAAAACTGGAAATCATTTACAACTCCTACAACAGGCTAGATAACCTTAAATCTACTTTAGACTCTAAAAAGAACGAATACAGCTCTAATGTAAAATACTTCAGCAAAGTGGTTATTTACCAGCAGAGAATTGTAGCTTATTCAGTGACCTGTATTATCTTTTTCCTGATTGGAGCCAGTTTAGGTTCTATTATCAGAAAAGGAGGAATGGGACTTCCAGTAATCATTGCCATTGTTATCTTCATTGTCTTTTATGTCATGAATGTTGGAGTAGAAAACCTTTCATGGAGTGGAAAAATGAACCCTTATCTTGCGGCATGGCTTCCTAACCTGATTCTTCTTCCGTTCGGAGTTTGGATGACCTATAAAGCACTTACGGATTCGCAATTGTTTGATGCTGAAAAATACAAAGCCTTGTTCAAACCCATCACCAAAAGGTTTACAAAAAGTAAAGAACATCAGAGGTATCAATAATTCTGATCTTAAAATAAAAACCAAAAGCTCCGGAGAAATTCGGAGCTTTTTGATGGACAACTTTTAAAATTTTCTGTTTTATATTATTTTGGATTTAAAAAATTATATTTGCTGAAATTTAAAACAAAACCATGAAGAAATTACTACTTATTGGCCTGTTCGGGCTAGCTTCATTTAATATCTATGCTCAGGAGCAAGAGGACATTGGAGTCTACAATAATGATAAATACGGATACATCATCAACAAGGCTGGAAAGAAAATAGAAGGCGTTTTACAGCTGCATGGAGGTTTTTCCAGCCCATGGCAGAATCAGTTAAAAGTAAGGTTTGCAGCGATTGCTGATATTGATAAAACAAAGAAGAGAATCAAATTTACAACTTACGACACAGATGATATCAAAGAATATATGCTGTATGAAGGGGACACACCCCGGGTTTTTAAATCTGTAAAATACTCCAATATGAGAGAAGCTTTGAACAGCTCTGAAAGTTCAACAGGATTGGCAGCAGGTTTTAAGGCAATTAACAATCTTTCAAGAACAGAACAGTTTGCAGAAGTAGTAGTCGAAGGAAAAATAACTGTTTATAAACTTTATGGCTATCCTACTGCTCTTTCAGCTAATAGTACACAGGCTATTTCTCAGGCGGAAACAGACAGATTAAGAGAAACTCCAAATTATATTTTTTCTAAAAAAGGAGGAAAAGTAGAAGAATTGACTCCGGCAAAAGCAAAAATTATCCTTGCAGACTGTCCTTATGTAAAAGCAAAAATTGCAAAAGGAGAATATGGATCTCTTAAAAATGAAGAAAAGAAAAGATCCGGTTTTGGGAAATTTATCAGAGATGAAATCAGCAATGCCACAGTAGATAAACTTTCGATCATCAATGAAGTGGTCTATGATTACAATGAGAATTGTAAATAAAATACACAAAAAGAGGTTCCCAACTGGAAACCTCTTTTTTATTTTTAATTCTTATTTACAACTCTAAAATTTATAAACAAAAGCATTGATATTCATTCCGGCACCTACAGATGCAAACAGAACAATATCATTCTTCTTAATCTTATGATGTTCAAGTTCATCCTTTAAAATCATCGTCAGCAAAGACGGAATTGTAGCTACACTGCTGTTTCCCAGCTTATGAATAACCATAGGCATTATATTTTCGGGAGTTGGCATATTATACAGCTGATAAAATCTGTTAACGATAGCCTCATCCATTTTTTCATTAGCCTGATGAATGATAATTTTATTCAGTTGATCAATAGAATACCCACTGCTATCCAGACATCTTTTCATGGCATCAGGAACGTTCACCAAAGCAAATTCGTAGATCTTCCTGCCATCCATTTTGATGTATCTTGTATCCTGGCATCCTTCATTGTTATAGGACTTTCCAAAATACAGGTAATCTTTTTCCTCAAATGTATAAGAAGCTGACAAATGAGACTTAATTCCTGAATCATCATCATTATTCACCTCCAATACGGCTGCTCCAGCACCATCAGCATAGATCATACTATCCCTGTCATGAATATCCACCACACGGGAAAGAGTTTCTCCTCCAATCACCAGACATCTTTTTGCAATCCCCGATTTAATAAACGCATTAGCCTGTATCACACCTTCAATCCATCCGGGGCATCCGAAAAGAACATCATAGGCAACACAGAAATTATTTTTGATTCCTAATACATGTTTTACTCTGGCAGCAAGGCTGGGTACCGCATCAGACTGAACCGTCCCAAACCGGACATCCCCGAAATTATGGGCAAATATAATATAGTCTAATGTTTCCGGATCTATACCGGCATCCTCAATAGCTGAACGGGCTGCAATAAGCCCAAGATCTGAAGTAACTTCTGTACTGTGAGCATATCTCCTCTCTTCAATCCCTGTAATCTTTTTTAACTTATCTGTAATGGAAGCATTATCGCCCTTCAATAATACACCTTGTTCATTAAGAAAAATATGTTTATCAAAAAATAAATTGGTTATTGTTTCCGATGGGATATAGTTTCCTACCCCGATTATTTTTGTCATCATTATAGTATCTGTTTCCTGTTTTTTAATTAAACGTCAGGAATAATTCATTAAATATAATGAATGAACGTAAATACTTAACATTATAGTATGGAATAAGAATGTATTGCATTGTAAAAATTGAAATATAACAGTAAAAATCACAAAAAAAGAGGTTTCCCAAAAGAAACCTCTTCTATATTTTTCAAAAACTGAAAATTATACTTTCATAATTTCAGCTTCTTTTGTTTTAAGATGCTCGTCGCAAAGCTTAACATATTTATCTGTATACGTCTGGATTTCTTCTTCCACTCCTTTTACAACATCTTCAGAAACTCCGTCCAGCTTTTTAAGCTCTTTCAAACCATCCTGTCTTGCGTTTCTTACCGTTACTTTAGTGTTTTCAGATTCTACTTTAGCCTGCTTTGCAAGTTCCTTTCTTCTTTCCTCTGTTAAAGGCGGAACATTAAGGATAATATTTTCTCCGTTGTTAGAAGGTGCAAAGCCTAAGTTAGAATTGATAATTGCTTTTTCAATCGCATTGATGGCCGTTCTGTCCCAAGGTTGAATAGAGATTGTCATTGCATCCGGAACAGAAACATTCGCAACCTGGTTGATAGGAGTCATTGCTCCATAATATTCTACCATTACATCCTGAACCATTGCCGTAGAAGCACGTCCTGCTCTAATTCTTTGAAATGCATGATCCAAGTGCTTTACAGCCGCATCCATGTCTTGTTTTACAGATTCTAATATAAGATCTAATTCTTCCATTATTATATTAAAGTTTGATAAATTACACATCTATTAATCGCACTGAATATCAATCAATTAATCCTAAAAACACTGTAGACATCAGTGTTTTCTTACTATTTTAAATTATTTTTTACTATTCAGTGCTGCAAAAATAATGATTATTTCCATATTTTGGTAAGACTGCATTCTGTATTTTATGAAAACGTTGATATTTTTGAATATGATACTATACAAAATTATTGTATTACCAGTCGTTACTTGTTTCTGGGTTTGTTCATAGCAGATTTAAGGTGATTAATTAGGGAGGTGATTTCTACCCTTTCAATACAAAATTAAATCCTCAAATATTTCTGTGCATATTTTAATTCGTTATTTAATGTTTAATCTCGAAAAAAACAATCACGGGTGTATCTCCTAAAAATGGAATTTTGTTTACAAATATTCCTCAGCTCTAGCCAAAAGCGGACACAGAAAAATTCTTAAGTCAAATTGAGCAACATGAAGTATAAAAATCTTATAACGAATGACAAAAAAGATCTCTGAAAGAAATATAATGTGATGCATAATATGGATGAATATAATAAATTTCTATAAACATTCATTACAATTAGATATCTGTACATTGTGCCCAACAAAAACTAGTGAACAATAATGTTGCGGGATTGTATTAATAATAGATCTCTTCCATTTCAGTAAAGATATTTTCATTTGTATCTATGATCCTGTAACAATTTGTAAGGCAGGCATCGATTGTTCTGTTTTTGATATTTGTTAATTCCAAGTTTATTTTCTCAATATGCCTTGATTTTAAAGCATTGTACTGTTGCTCATTTAGTCTTATTAATGCCAAGCTATTTCTATCGGTTGGATATTTATGCGAAATATTAAGAGGGGTTAGACTCTTAATATAGTTCACATATAAATAGATTTGAGTAACATATTTAAATCTATTCCCAAAAATTTTAAGTAGATCTGAATGATTTAAATTAACAAAGATTTCATCATTAAGCTCTGGAAAGGTGCTGTATGTACCTAACATTCCTGTTTCACGGTTTATAAAAAATTGCTCAATTTCTGCTTTTAGAGATTGTAGATTTGGAACTATATTGTGAATTATATCAAATTTTATTAATGTTTCAATATTTTGCAATCTACCTTGCTCCTTTCTATCTTCACCGTCAATTTGTTCTTTTAGAAGATTATTAGCTTTAAGCTGTTCCGTGAATGCTATATAAATGAGTATTGCATTTAATACATTAATAAAAGGAGCAGTAATACCACCTATCGTATCTCCAATCTGTCCCGTTTCAGTGAAATCAATTAGGTCAAGTTTAAGCGTAAAAATTAATGGTGCAATAAAGGTGAACAATATTGACGATGTTAAAATAAGTAGTATATTTATTTTAATCAAACCCAATAGTTGTTCTAATTTTTCTTTCATATTATTTAGTTTTGGCAAATATATTAAACTATTTCCTAGCTATAGAAAATGAGTTAATTTTAAGCCATGAAACAACGAGAAATTAATGGATGTATTTCAATATTTACATATAGAATAATTGCATTTTGTTTGATTATAGCATTTATTGTTTTCCTATTAAAAAAATTAAACCCTTAATCGGAGGCTTATTAATTTAAATATTGTAACCATTTTGTAATTTTTCAGTAAGTTGCTCCATGAGATCAATTAATTCTTTACTGTTTGGTAAGTCATCTAAATTAAATGTTAAATCAATTACATTATTGTTTTCTTCAAGTGCTTCCGGACTTATCTTGCTATATATCAAATCAGGAAACTGATTCATTTTATCAAAAATGATTTTCGTCCATCCCTTGAGGTATACAGGAATCATTTCCATTCCTTCTCCATTAGGTGGAAAAACTGATTGAAAGTCAGCTTCCCACTCAAATAGATGAGCACATACCTCTCGAATTTTTTCTATACTTGCCTTTATAGCTTGCGAATCCCCCACAACTCCGTGCTCTCCTAATGCAGCTATTAAATCAACATTGAAAGTATGAAGGAATATTTGTAATAGTTTAGAATAATCTGCGAATCTTTCGACCATGAAGGTTGTATATTCTCTCGAACCTAGACTAGAAGATTTTTTAAAATACAGATTGTTCTCGAGTTTTAAATAATCTTTATTAATTTCTTTCAATCGGTCCTTCAACAATTCTGCAGTCAACCTATATTCCCAAAGGTCATTTTTTGAAAGAACAATATCCTTAATTTGACTATTTTCATTTTCAAAACCGTTTAAATTATTGTAGGCAAAGTCTTTAATTTTACGCCTAATTTGATTGCAAAACGGACCTAATGCTGCTAATATATTCTCGTCTTCTCTTTCTGAATTATAAGTTCCATAAGTAATTCCAGCTAAATCACTAGGCAAATGAAAATCTTTAGAATTTTTTGGGGCTACAAAGAAAACTCTATCTTTTCCTAATTTTCCAATAAAAAGACCTAGTTCAAAAATAACGTTATCTCTAACCGTATTATAGTTTTTGTCTCTAATAGTAGAAACATCCTCTGGTTTAAATATGAATATGGCATAATCAAAGCTATCTAATGCTTTAATTAAATCTTCTAGAGCCGTATTTGATAGCTCGAAAATACCTTGTGTCCAAACTGTCGAATTCGCTTCATGTTCCAATAACTCTTGAATATTATGAGCTACCTCCAAAGATTCTACAGAGGATCCAATGAATATTTTTGGTTTCATTTAATTTGAGTTTCCACAAATATAACAAAAAGCCCTCTCAAAGAGAAGGCTATGATTACTATTACAGTAAGAAGATATTTAATTACTAAATTTCAGTCTTATTCTTATGCCTTTTGCGGCAGGTATACAAAGATAGCTTTCAGTAAAGATGTGTACTGCTACTACATGTTTACCTTGAGATGTCCATTGGTCAATATAAGTTTTAAAATGATGATACACTGTATTGGCTGCATCATTTGTCATCCCTTGATTGTAAGGGAAAATATCTCCGTAGTATGACGCATTATCAGCGTCTTGCCCATACCCATACTCAGCAGTATTATCATAAGGGGTAGGATCACTCAGGAAATCACCGTATGCATTATATCCATAATAAATTGTAGGACCGCCTAGAAAGGGACCATTTATAGAGGGAAATAAAGCCTGCGCAACAAATTTGTCAAGGTATATTTGGTTTCTCCCCCACATTGGAGTTCCTTCCTTATATAGTACCTCGTAGTTATTGATGTACGGATAATTTGGATTAACATTGATAGGATTAACGTAGCTGCTTGAACCACACTTAAAAGTAATCGGATCACCAGATGAACCTTTTTCGGAACCTTTTTTAAAAGCTTGAAGTTTTGCTTCAGAAAGTGTAGATTTTTCGTGTTTCTCTATTTCTTCATTTGTTGAACAAGAAAATAGCAACACACTGCTTGCCAGCAGAAGTAATTTTTTCATAGTTATTAGTTTAGTTAAGTCCCAAAGATAGAAAAATTATTGAATCTGCAAAATACCATACATTTATATTTGTTTTCTTCAAAGAAATAGAACATACTTTACCGGGATTGTTTTCAAATAATAGTTATTTCCATGTATGAATTTGTGTACTTATCTCCTCTTTGAAAAAAAGAACATTGTTTTTAACGCATAAAAAAGCTTCAGGTACAAATACCTATCCTACATTTTGGTTATTTCTACTTAGTGTGATATCATTTTTAATAGCTTCCTTTACTCTATTCTTTTAAACGAAACTTTAGCAGATTTTTTTAAATAGCATGCTAGGTATAATAAACGGGAAAGTCTTAGCGAAGACATTTCTTATTCATTGAAAATTTAAAACTCATTTAAACCAATCACATCATGACAAATCCATCTTTAGACGCCTATCAACAAGTATTTGGTATGGCAGGTCTTGCCAACCGAGCCGGAGGCTACAACGGTTTTGGTATCCAGCTACAGCAACAGCTTCAGTATGATTTATCTTTTTATTTTAACAATGTTCCCCCAGTTAAAATAATGGGTCAGAAAACACCTTCAACAGCTGATCCTTCAGTTACTCCGGTGTTAGGAAACTGGGATCTTGTTTGGGGGCCAGCGCTCATTGAAGAGACTGACGAAAAAGGTAAGCCTACCGGGGTTGCCGACAATGCTTTATATGTAGCTAAATGTGACGCTGTCGCATTTCCGGGAGGTCCTACATTGCCTACTTATGTCGTGGCTATTGCTGCTACCAACCCTTCCTCACTCTACGATTGGGAAACAGAAGATTTCTCAGTTGCAGAAGTCGTAAACTGGACAACGTACAATCCTTCCAATTTCTCTCCATCATCTTATAATGGTACTGATCCCTATATTTCAAAAGGAACAGCTACAGGTGTGGGTATACTTCTGGGATTGATAAGCCCGAATAATGCTGCTTCACCCAATACTACACTTCAGCAGTTTCTTGCTGGTTTAAACCCAGACCCAGGTACAGCCATCGTATTTTGCGGACACAGCCTTGCCGGAGCACTATCTCCTACCCTTGCTCTTTATCTTAAAGAGAATAAAGATCTAAATGCTTTCGGGGTAACGCTTGTATATCCTACAGCCGGACCAACACCAGGGGAGACAGCATTTGCTAATCTGTTCAACAGCAAATTTCCACCGTTGCCACCAGGATGGCAGCAACAATCAGGTACTTATCAAAGCTGGAATACCATGCATTGGAATGATCTGGACGTTGTTCCTCATGCATGGCCGGTCTCGGAACTTGGGAAAATTGCAACCATTTATGGCCAGGCTCCTACATTTATGACGGCCGGTTTATTAAACGCTTTACAGAAAATGGCAATCAATGATTCTTTAAAATCAGGGGCCAATTATACCAGAATACAAAACCAATCGCTGCCAGGTCAGCTCCAGCACTCAAGTGCTTCTTCAATTAGCATCAAAACACCTCCCGAGAATTTACAAGACTATATGCTTCAGCTATCAGTACAGCATGTGGGGATGTATAATGGTATTCCTGCGGAAGGTTCTAATCCACAAGTGAACGGTCTTATTTTACCACAGCCATTACCAAAACCAGTTGTGAAGCTGGTACCGGGAGTCACTGCTGTCACCGAACTGGAGATGATTTTGAAAATAATAGATCAGATTCTTGGGTGGATTTCTTCCAATTATGTTTTGGTTGAAAAGGAAAATGCCACGCAAAATGTTGAAGCAGACCAATAGGTATTAAAAACTATTATAGAAACAAAAAAAAACCTTTCACACTAATTGTGAAAGGTGTTTATATTTTTTAGTGGTAAAATTGATTATAAATTAACCAATGTACCTACATTTTCACCGTCTACGATTTTTTCTAAATTCCCATCTTTATTCATATCGAATACAATGATTGGCAACTTATTTTCGTGGCTCAAAGTAAATGCAGTCATATCCATTACTTTAAGGTTTTTCTCAAATACTTCATCAAAAGATAATGAATTGTATTTCACAGCATCAGCATTCTTTTCAGGATCGCTGTCGTAGATTCCGTCTACTCTTGTTCCTTTTAAGATCACATCAGCTCCAATTTCAATTGCTCTTAATGTAGCCGCTGTATCTGTAGTAAAATAAGGGTTTCCTGTACCCGCTCCGAAGATGACAACTCTTCCTTTTTCAAGGTGTCTTACCGCTCTTCTTTTGATGAAAGGTTCAGCTACTTTATCCATTTCGATAGCAGACTGAAGTCTTGTCTTGATGCCCGCATCTTCCAATGCTCCCTGCAGTGCCATACCATTAATTACAGTGGCAAGCATTCCCATATAATCACCCTGCACTCTATCCATACCTTTTGCAGCTCCTGCCACACCACGGAAGATATTTCCTCCTCCAATCACGATCGCTACTTCACAGCCTTTTTCAACTACTTTTTTGATCTCAGATGCATATTCCTGCAGTCTTTCAGTATCAATACCGTATTGTCTGTTTCCCATTAAGGCCTCACCGCTCAGTTTCAGAAGGATTCTTTTATATTTCATCTTTTATTTTTAGTAACTTTTTATTAGTACGGGTTCCCCCGGAATTTGATTTTGCAAATATAATCATTAATGATATTGATAAAAGAAAAATATTTAAATAGAAATAATGTAAGAAATATTTTGAAAAGTACGAAAAAGGATTATTTTTGCATTAATTATAAATTGAGTTGAAGAAAATTATCATTTTTTCATTATTTCTATCAGGAATTGTTTCTTATGCGCAAACAGGAACAAATGTATATCCGTTCTTAAATGTACCTGTATCTGCAAGACAGGCTGCTTTGGGTGGAGATGCAATTTCGGTAAGAGATTATGATGTTTCCTTTGCTATTGCAAACCCTGCCCTTTTAAATAAAGATTCTGATAAACAGCTTTCTGTAAACGCGACAGCTTATCTTGCTGACTCGAAATACGGTACTATTGCTTATGCCAAAGATTTTGAAAATGGCCATATGGCTACCATCAATGCAAGGTATATGAGCTATGGAAGTATTCCGAGAACGGATGAAAGCGGTTTCGAAAACGGAGAATTCAAAGCTTCGGATGTAGCCATTGGAGCAGGCTATGCCTACCAGTTTGAAGAAGACTGGACGATTGGTGGAGGACTTAATTTCGTTACCTCAAAAATTGACAACTATACGTCTTCCGCTATCTCAGGAACGGCGGGGATTACCTATCATAATAAAAAGAACAAAGAAGTTCTTTCTCTTGTGATGAGGAACTTCGGTTTCCAGTTGAAATCTTTCAACGGAACCAGAGAGAATCTTCCTTTCAGAATAGATCTGGGATATACCAAAACAATCAAGAATTTCCCTCTTGCCATTACCATTACGGCACATGACCTTCAGAAGTTTGATATTTCTTCAGAATATAATCTGGATGGGCAGGAAGTGAAAACCGGAAGAAAAATTGCTGATCACTTCTCATTGGGTGCAGAATTGTTTCCGGAAAAGAATTTCAATATCAGATTGGGTTATAATGTAAAAAGAGGAAATGAACTGGCTGTTGCAGATCAGAGAAACTTCTCAGGACTTTCTGCAGGATTTGGAGTTAAAGTTTCCAGATTCCGTATTGATTACGCCCACGTGAGATATCACAACTCTTCAAATGTCAACCAGATAGGAATTTCTATGGATCTTTCCAGCCACAGAGGAGAGTAATCTTTTCAGCTGAATTTTTCTTAATTATTCCGAAAATTTTATACTTCCTCTTGATTTTTAAGAAAAAATCTTGAAATTTGCAGTATGAAAAAACCTGTAATTGCTATTGATGGGTACTCGTCTACCGGAAAAAGTTCTATCTCTAAAATCATTGCTGATCAATTAGGACTTATTCATATGGACACAGGGGCTCTTTACAGAGGAGTTACCTGGTATGCGTTGCAGCACTGCCTTAAAATAAATGGTGAGATTGATCTGGATATGTTATTCAATTCTTTTGATCAGATTAATCTCGAATTCAAAAACAATGAAGGAACCCTTATTCTTTTCCTGAATGACACTGATATCTCTAAAGAAATTCGAACCAACATCGTATCGGACAATGTAAGCCTTGTGGCCAAACAGAAAGAAGTAAGAGATTTTCTGTTGCAGTCACAACGCAATTTGGCAGAAAAAGGAGGTGTAATTATGGACGGACGTGACATTGGGACAGTAGTTCTGCCAAATGCAGACTATAAATTCTTTCTTACTGCCAGTATTGATGAAAGAACCAATAGAAGATTTCTGGAATTGAAAGGTCTGGGAATTGAAGCCGATAAAGAACAGGTAAAGCAAAACCTTATAGAGCGTGACAAAATCGACAGTGAGCGTGAAATAGCCCCATTAAAGCAGGCTGACGACGCTATCGTCATTGATAATTCGGACTTAACCAAGGAAGAAACCATAGAACTTATTTTATCTCACATCAAAAAGATTTAACAATTTTTAATAGGCTTAAAGCCCCCTTTGGTATACAAATTGTAAGTTTTATTACTGTAAAAACTAATTTATTATTAATTATTAAAAAACTTAAAATGTCTAGAAAAGGAAATAATACAGCAGGTATATTGGCAGGACTTCTTGCAGGTGCTGCAGCGGGTGTAATCTTAGGAATGTTATACGCACCGGAAGAAGGTAAAGAAACCAGAAAAAAAATCAAAACTAAGGCGAATGATCTTAAAGATCAGGCTAAAAATAAATACGGTGAGGTTTCTGAAAAAGTGAAAGACCAATATGGCAATATTTCTTCTACTTTCAAAGAAACGGCAAGCAGCGTAGCACATACTGTGAAAGACGGATATGATAAATACAAAGATCAGATTGTTTCTAAAACTGCTGATTTGGCAAAAGATGTAGAAGCGGAACTAAATGATCTTAAAAATAAGTAATTTATCTTTTTTAAGTAAATTACAGAAAGGAACTTTTGTGCAAAAGTTCCTTTTTTTGTAACTTTAAAAAAAACAATGATAGAAACTATTAAAGAATATGCCTCCAAGAGAATAGATCTTCTGAAAATTGAAGCGACAGAAAAGTCGTCCCTTTCCGCTGGGCTCATCACTTACTTTGTAGTACTGCTTGTTGCTTTTGCTTTTTTATTATCCTTTTCAATTTTGGAATTGCTTTCCTTATTGGCAAAGCACTGGATAATTACTCTTACGGATTCTTAATTGTGGCTGCATTTTATGCGCTGGTAATGGCGTTTGTCATTGCCTTCAAAAATAAAATTGTCAATACTGTTGCAGATCAGGTTATTAAATTTTTAAATCATTAAACTATGGGTAGAAAATACGAAAGCATAGAAGAATTAAGAAGAAAGAAAAAACTGCTTCAGGGTGAAATAAGTGATCTGGAAAATCTTCTTACCTTCAAAAATACGAAAGAAAGCTTAAGTGCCTTTACCAATGGTTTAAGTGATCAGTATCTTCAGGAAAAGATAGATGAAGACGGTGATGAAAAAGTAGTCCTTAGAAAAGATGTCATTGCCAAACAGCTTACTTCCGAAGTAAAAGATCTTTTGATCAGCAAAAATACAGCGGTAGGAATTGCAAGTTCTGCTTTCAAGGGAGGAAATATCACAGACGGCCTCGTAAAACTAGGAATTACTGCTCTCGTAGGTAACTATGCCAAAAAGAATATGAAAAGCTCCAACTGGAAGAAAAAACTGATTGGTGCAGCGTTGATCTATCTCGCCCCTATAGCCCTGAAATATGTGAGAAAAAAGATGGAAGTGTATCAGAAAAACAAAAGTGTTTCAAGTTTGGAACAATTGATATAAAAATAAGATATTAGAAACTAGATGCTAGATTATATTCAGTAATATTTTACAATAATTTCTAATCTCTAGTTTCTAATTTTCTATTTTGAAAATAACTGCCCTAAAATAATCCCTGCAGCCATTGATACATTCAGGCTTTCTGTAGACTGGGATTTTCCAAACCTCGGAATGCTGATACTTTTCTGTAAAAGCGTCTCGGTTTCCGGCCTCATTCCGTTTCCTTCGTTTCCTAAAATAAGATTGATCTTTTCCGGCTTTTCAAAGGTATAGATATTCTCCCCTTCCATATCCGTTCCTATGTTGATATTTTCTGTTGCAGAAAGATATTCCACAAGATCAGTATAAACCACATTCACTCTGGTAAAAGACCCCATTGTTGCCTGAATCACTTTCGGATTGTAAACATCTACCGTATCTTCACTGCAGATAATCTGCTCTATCCCAAACCAGTCTGCCAATCGGATAATCGTTCCCAAATTTCCGGGATCCTGTATTCCATCCAAAACCAGCTGTATATTCTTATCTTCCCATTTTTCTTCCGTAGCAAGATAGCATACCGCTACAGAATCTTTTGGAGTTTTAAGAAAACTAATTTTTTTAATTCATTTTCAGAGATATGGGTAACAGGAATATCAGTACGGTCCAATTTTTGTGGATCCGTTGACAATATTTCCTTAATTTTAATGTTAGAATTAAAAAGTTCACAAATGATTTTATTACCTTCAACCAAAAACAAATTGTATTTTTGTCTGAACTTCTTTTTATCTAAAGATTGTAAAACTTTTATTGTATGAGCTGTAAGCATTATAAGAATTCTCCTCAAAAATATTATAAAATTATCTCATTTGCAACATTTGTTGGTCTCCTTTATGCTTGTAGTACGACAAAAAAAGTTCCGGAAGGCGAATATCTGCTTACTAAGAACACTTTAGGGTTCGAGGATAAGAGAGAATTTTTCGATGAAGAACTGAAAGATTATATTCAGCAAAAGCCCAATAAAAAGCAATTTCTTTTCATGCCATTAAGTTTGCTTCTGTATAACATGGCGGATACAAAATACGACACAATATTGAATGAATATATGACGTATCCCGGTGAGATGAGAAATCAAAAACTGAGAGATTCTTTATTCCTTAAATATAATATGAAAAGCAGCGTGGGAAAAAGTCTGCTTTTTGACCGTTTATTGCACAATTGGGGGACAGCACCTGTCATTCTGGATCAGACAAGAAGTGAAAAAAGTGCTGAGTCTATCAAAAAAAGACTTACCTACAGAGGATATTGGGATGCGGATGTAACCTTTAAGCATTCTCTGGATTCTGCTTCTAAAAAAGCGTCTGTAAGTTATTCTATCAAGCATAACGAACCTACCCGTATTAAGGATTATTTTTACAATATTCCGGATCAGGGGATTAAAGGATACTACAGTTCTTTTCTGAATAAAAGCCTTGTGAGGTCCGGACAGATTCTTGATCAGACCGTTCTTGAAAGAGAAGTAACCAGAATTACCGAACAGATGAGGGAATTTGGATTCTACAGGTTCAATGCGTTGAATGATGAAGTGTATTTTGTGGCAGATTCTCTTAAAAGCAGAAAGCAGATTCCTTTAACGCTGGAAATTCATAAAGATTCTCTGGACACCCCTTATAAAATCGCCACTTTTGGGAACATTGATGTGGCCATAGTGGATGAACCCGGAGATTACCCTAAAAATACAAAGAAAGACAGCCTAAGAAGAATAAGATTCCATACGGTGAATGATAAGTATAAAATTTCATCTATTTGGAGAGCTATTATTCCTGACAGCAAAAAAGTTTTTGACCAGACAAAACTGGATGTTACCAAGAGAAATCTTTTGGCAATGAACAATTTTAGCATCGTTAAAGCAAGAGACTCTCTGAGACAAGGAGGAATCACTGCTCCTAACGACAGTATTGTGGATGTTTTATATGTATTGAAACCACTTCCCAAGTATGAATTTAAACTGGGAACAGATATTAATTATTCTCAGATTCTGAATCTGGGGGTCTCTCCTTCTGTTGATCTTACCACCCGAAATGTTTTCAGAGGGGCAGAAAACCTTTCTACAAGCCTTTCAGGAACATTTGGATCTATCAGAAGTACAAAAGATATTGACAAAAGGGTGGCTGCTTACGAAATATCCGCTCAGGCATCTTTGAATTTCCCAAGACTGCTGCTTCCTATTAATTATTATAAATTAATTCCTAAACGATATACCCCTACTTCCTCTATCTTACTGGGAGCATCCATACAGAACAATATCGGTTTGGGAAGACTTATTTTTAATACCGGACTAAACTACCAGGCCAGTGTAAATGACCAGGTATATCATAAGCTTACATTATTCAATACTCAGATCAGTTTGACTAAAAATAAGGATGCCTACTATGATTACTTTGTGAATGACGGAAGGGTAAAAGATGAAGTTTTCGGGAACTATTTTATGTTTAACCCAGAAACTCAGCAAACCGGCCAAGATTATAGGGATGGAAAACTTACCGTAGACGAGGTTTCCAAGAGGATTCTTCAGAATGAAAACTACCAGTCCAGCCTTAATCAACAGGGGAAAGATCTTTTGACAGCCTTTAGAGGAACTTTGGTAAACAAAGACAGACAGACACAGGATGTCCTGATTTCTTCCATGATTTACAACTTTGTATATAGTGAAATCGGAAAAAAGACTATCCTAATGCATTTTACTTTAACGGAAAAGTTGAGCTTGCAGGTAACCTCTTAAGTTTATTCAACAAAAGAGATAATGACGGAGGGATTGTTAGCGGTCCTCAAAAAACTATTTTCGGGCTGCCTTATGCGCAGTTTGTGAAATTTGACATTGATGCCAGAAAATATTTTAAATTTAATGGAAACCAAACATTGGTGCTTCGTCAGTTTATAGGAGTCGGAATTCCGTATGGAAACTCTGAGGATATGCCGATCATCAAGTCTTATTTCAATGGAGGCTCTAATGATATCAGAGCCTGGGTAGCATTTGGAGGACTAGGTCCTGCAGATTCTCAGGTAGATGAAAGGGTACGTACCTATATGACAGACAACTTAAAGCTTACCACCAATATTGAATACCGTATACCATTCAACAAAACCTATGAAGGAGCTTTATTTACCGATATCGGAAATACATGGAGTCTTCGAAACTATAATGATGGATATGGAGATGAGTTTAAATTTAATAAATTCCTGAAACAGGTTGGTATCGGAAGTGGATTCGGATTAAGGTTAAATATTGCTTATGTAACGGCCAGAATTGACCTTGCTTACAAGATCTACGACCCGAATAAACCTGAGGGTGACCGATGGAGAATCAAATATATTCAGCCTTTCAAACCTACGGTTAATATCGCATTCGGATATCCTTTCTAATCCGGAGAAACGCCTAATATAAAATATACTACAGCAATGACCCTGGCGAGGATTTCCCTCGTCTGGTTTCTGTAGAAACTTTCTGGCTTTGAGACATCCTGTGCATCAAAACCTAACGCATTCATATCATTGTTTCTTGCAAAAAACAGGGCTCTCAGATTATGAAATCCCTGAGATACAATAATGACATTTTTCTTTTTATAAACATCTTTGCAGCGAAGAATACTTTTATAGGTATTGAAGCCTTTCGGATCTTCCACAATAATATCTTCCGGAACTCCTTCCTGATTAATCAGATAGTTTTTCATAGCTGCCGGTTCGTTGTAGCCTTTACTTTTCTCCCCGCTTACGATAATTTTTTTGATCTTTCCATGATGGTAAAGAAGAGCCGCAGCATCCATTCTTTTCGTAAAATAAGGATTAGATTTTCCTGATCTCATTTTCGGAGATGTTCCCAGAACTAAAGCTATTTCTCTTGGCGGAATTTTTGAGATTTTGGTATAGGTTCTCCCGTTGGTAAGCCCGAAAACCCACACATTACAGAAACATATCATCAGAATTCCCAATTCCAATGATATAAAGCCCAGGTTAAATATGTTCCGTATAATTCTCAACTAAGA
Source organism: Chryseobacterium sp. CH21 (assembly GCF_004119445.1). Classification (GTDB taxonomy): domain Bacteria; phylum Bacteroidota; class Bacteroidia; order Flavobacteriales; family Weeksellaceae; genus Chryseobacterium. The sequence continues at coordinate 26,547 of NZ_QICI01000002.1, forward strand.
TCAAAGTTAAGCTTTATTTTTTTACTTTTCACAATAGACATGCAAGCCAATATATGTCCTTGCCCCTCTTCTTTTTCTGTAAGATATTCATTCTCCAGCAGTTCTACTTCACCTTCCTCTAAAGAACATTCGCAGCTTCCACAAATTCCTGATTTACATGAATACGGAACCGGAAATTTCTGGATAAGAAGCTGTTGTAGCAATTTCTCCTTATTATCAGCAAGCTGGGTCGTATATTTTTTTCCAAGCATCGTAAATTCCACTTCAATATTTTCAATCAAAGGAAATTCTTTTTCTATAGGATAAATATCATCATTAAATTCTTCAAAAAGCTCAAAATGAATATTCTTTTTTGGAATTCCGTGGTGATAACAGGCATTGGCCAATGTCTTAATCATCTCTCCTTTTCCGCAGATGAGCACTTCATCTACAGCATCCCAAATAGTAGACTCTTCGTCTGTATCATCCAAATGAAGAATTTGATTGATAATGAGAGCTAATTTCTTTTCATCCAGTCTGCCATAAAAAACTGGTCTGCGGTCTTTTCCTGTGAGAAAAAATAGAATATCTGAAGTCTGTCCCCACAAGTTCTGGCAAGGTTATCCAGCTGTTCGCGATAGACAAGATCATCTGAACTTTTATTCCCAAAGAATAAAAACAGCCTGGTTCTGGGTTCGTTGTGAAGAATATTTTTAAAGTGGCTCAAAATGGGTGTAATCCCTATTCCAGCAGCAAAAGCAACAATAGTCCTGAATTCACTGGGTTTTGATACAATGGTAAATCTCCCTGCTGGTTCGCTCACCCACAGTTCATCCCCTTCATTATAGTTTTGAAATAACTGCGAAGTAGCTCCATCAGGAGAATTAACCTTTATCCCCAAACATATTTTTCCTTCATAAGGAGCCGAAGTCATTGAATAATCATTAATAACCTCTTTCCCACGTGATTGAAATCTTATACTGACGAACTGCCCTGCTTCAAACCTGAAATTTTCCTTTACATGCTCAGGAATATCAAACTCCAGAGAAAAAGTATTTTTGGTCAGCTCTTCCTTTTTCGCTATTTTTAACGGATGAAACTGTATTAGTTTCCCTTTATAGATTTGTTGTTCCATAACTTCAATTCAAAAATAGATAAAAAATAATTTATGAAGAAGATAATTTTATCCACGTTACTTCTTACTGCACTGTACAGCTGTAAAAAAGAAGGTCAGAAAACTGAAAACACAGCAGCTGCAGACTCTATTTCTGTATCTCAAACTACAGAACCTGAAGGAAGTGCAGTTCTTCCTAAAGAACTTTCTCCTGAAAATGTAAGCCAGCATTTAGCAAAAAATAATGATACTTTATATGTTACCAATTTCTTTGCAACCTGGTGCGGCCCATGTATGAGAGAAATTCCAAGTTTTAAAAGTAAAATGGAGGAATTGAAAGGAAAACCTGTAAAATTCACTTTCGTAAACCTTGATGATAAGGCAGAATGGGCTGGTGCTGTAAAGAACTTTGCAACAGAAAATAAACTGGGAGGCAGCATCATTTTACTGGATGGACAAAAATTAGATCAAAACTTTTTCCATAATAACTTCAAACAGTGGGACGGAGGTTCTATTCCTTTTACTTTCATGAGAAAAGGAGATAAAACCGATGAATATCTGGGAATGATGACGGAAGATGTATTGAATTCAAAAATCGATTCTTTCTTACAATAAAAATAGACTGAGCTCTTTCTGAATCATGTCAAAAAGATTTAAAATCCTGTGTTTATTATTCGTGATTGCCATTCTTGTAAGCGCTGTCATTAATCTGAACACAGGATTTTTAAGTTTAAACTTCCAGGATTTCTTTCAGGAGTCTGCTCATAGCCAGATTGCTGAAATCCGAATCAACCGTGTTCTGGTGATGATGCTGGCCGGAATTTCAATTCCAACTTCAGGTTTTCTGATGCAAGAATATTTCCAAAACCCACTCGCTGGGCCTGATATATTAGGTATCACTTCTGTCGCCAGTTTGTCGGTTGCCTTTTATATTTTCTTTTCTCATAATATTTTACTCCCTGAGTTTTTACAGAATAGTTTCCTTAGCTTATCAGCTATTGGTGGCAGCTTACTATTAATGCTGATTCTTCTTTCGATGTCGAATAGATTTCAGGATAAATCATATCTTATTATTTTCGGGTTTCTGGTATCTGCTTTTGCCGGAGCAATTGTATCTCTTCTTCAATTTTACGCGGAAAATCAAAGTCTGAAAAATTATATTTTGTGGTCTTTCGGAGCAAATAATATGGTGACAAGGAACCAGATTTATGTGCTGTTTATTTTAGTTTTAGTTGGAATGGCAATCTGTTTCAGAGCGATAAAGCCACTTATTGGAAACTCTCTAGGCAACTCCTATGCGCAAAGCTTAGGTGTAAATCTGAAACAACTGAAACTTTTAATCATCGTTGCATCTTCTCTCCTCTCGGCTTCTGTTACTGCATTTTTGGGACCTATTCTTTTCATTGGAATTATTGTTCCCCACTTTTGCAGACTGGTCTACAACCCTTCAAAATTATGGCAGCAATGGATTCTTAATATGTTTCTGGGAATGCTGATTATGCTTTTCTTTTCCGTTATTGCAGAGAAAACACAGATACCATTGAACGTGATAAGCTCTGTATTTGGAATTCCTGTGATTCTGATGATGCTTTTGAAGCAGAATAAAGTCTAATTTTTTTGTTGGATAAACGCAAAGACGCAAGACTATTTTTTTAATTATAACTTTTTAAGACGCAAAGATTTTATCTCCGATAAAATTGAACACCGCATATTCTAAACAAAAAATACACCCAATCTCTTGTTGAAAATCTTCGATTTTCTTGCGCCTTAAAATATAACCAATGTAATAAAAAATCTTTGCGGCTTTGCGTTTTCCCAACATTTCACATCAATAGTACTTTCTAAAATACATATCATTAATAATTATTAAGCAACTATTCATATATTTAACAAAAACACCACAAATGACAGAAAATGAATTATCAAAAGTAGTTTTTGAAACAGGTTTAAAAATTCATAAAAAACTTGGAGCAGGCTTTTTGAACATGTATATGAAGAATGTATGTTCTATGAATTAACAAAATCAGGATTTCTGGTAGAAAAACAAAAAATACTTCCGATTATTTATGAAGATTTGAGAATAGAAAATGCTTTCAGACTTGATATGATTATTGAGAACAAAGTAATTCTGGAAATAAAAGCAGTTGATTACATAAGCCCTATTCATAAAGCTCAACTCCTAACCTATTTAAAAATGTCAAACTGCAAATTAGGTATGCTGCTCAACTTTCAGTCTGATGTCTTCAAAAATGGAGTAACAAGAATTGTAAACAATTTATAAAATAAAACAGAATAAAAATTTGACAAAGTCAAATTCCTTGCACCCTAAAACATTATTTTTGTAAAACATTTTGCGCCTTCGCATATAACTAACAAAAACATGCACCTACAAATCAAACAGGCTAATATAGGCTACAACACAACATTAATCTCCAATGCTAATGCAAATTTGAGGCTTGGTGATGTATGCCTGCTGATTGGTAATAACGGGGTGGGAAAAACAACATTAATCAAATCTATTCTACATCAGATTCCCTTACTGAATGGAGAAATTTCGATTAATAGTAAAAATGTAAAAAGTCTTTCCGTAAAAGAAATTGCAGAGAACATTGCTATTGTCTTTTCAAAATCAGTTATCCCACAGCATTATACGGTTGAAGATCTTATTTCTCTGGGAAAGTATATCTACTACCCTTTTTATTTTGAGTTAAAAAAAGAAGACCGCGAAGAAGTAGCTCATATTATAGAAGAGCTGGATCTAACTCAGTACAGATATACTTTTTTAAAAAACCTGTCAGACGGAAATCTTCAGAAAGCATTTATTGGACGTGCTATTACTCAAAATTCACCCATTATTATTCTGGATGAACCTACTACCCATCTGGATGAGAAAAACAAAATCATTATTCTAAAAACCTTAAGAAAACTGGCTAAGGAACAGAACAAACTTATCCTGTTTTCGTCCCACGACTGGCGGCTGGCCAAAGAGTTTGCAGACAAAATATGGTATGTTAAGGAAAAGCATCTGTATTCAGGGATTGTGGAGGACATTTTGTTGCAGCACGATGAACTGACCAATGCTTCGTTATTTCAGATCAATGAGACCTTTATTCCGCCTTTTATCTTGGCGCCACAGTTTCACAAGGAAATGCTGTATTCTCTGCTTCAAAAAAACTTCCAAAAAGACCTGTCTGAGCTTAATTTCGAGTTTCAGAACACTTTTTGGGTAATTACTAAAGATTCCGCTACTTATCAATGTGAATCTTTTGAAGAAATCATCAATTTAGTTTCAAACATTCATTAATACTAAGTTTTCTTTGATTTATCCATATACTATGCATGCATAGTATTATGCTAATCATACAATTTAATCCATTTATTTACAGCCTATTAACAAAATTTAACGTTAATAAATATTATGCATGCATAATATTTATTAAATTTGGGTAAAACCATTGGCGCAAAAATGATGGATAATAATAAGGAAAAAATAGAAAACGTAGATTTAATTTTAAAGCAGACCTGGTTGGCTGTTTCTAAAATGTACACAGAATTAGCTCAGGAACATGATTCCACAGCGGTACAGGCACTCACTCTTCTTAAAATTGATCCCAAAGAAGGAACCAGAAGTACCAATCTTGGTCCAAAGATGGCTATTGAACCCACTTCATTAACGAGAATCATTAAGCTTCTGGAAGACAACGGATATATCTATAAGGAAAAGACCACTACTGATAAAAGAGAGGTGATCATCAAACTTACAGATAAAGGATTAAACTCCAGAAATATGTCTAAGGAAGTCGTTGTGAACTTCAACAAGAAGGTAATGGAGAAAATAGCTCCTGAAAAACTGGAGGCATTCAAAGATGTGATGACCGAAATCATGAAAATCGCAAACGAATTATTGAATAACAGAAAATAAATTATGATGACACCTTCGGGTTCATATAATCTTATAAAAAATAAAAATTTACATATGAAAAGAAGAATCAAACATGTAACGGTTCTTGGTTCAGGAATTATGGGAAGCGGAATCGCTGCTCACTTCGCTAATATCGGCGTTGAAGTATCACTTTTGGATATTGTTCCTTTCGAACTTACTGAAGCTGAACAGAAAAAAGGTTTGACCAAAGATGACAAGGTAGTAAGAAACAGAATTGCTTCCGAAAACTTTGAAAAACTTAAAAAAGCAAGTCCTGCACTACTTTACTCACCAAAGTTTGCAGACAGAATCAAAATCGGAAACTTCGATGATGATTTGCCGAAAATAAAAAATACCGACTGGATCATTGAAGTAGTAGTAGAAAGACTTGACATCAAGAAGTCTGTATACGAAAAAATTGAACAGTTCAGAAAACCGGGAACATTGATTTCTTCTAATACATCCGGTATTCCTATTCATTTCCTTACAGAAGGAAGAAGCGAGGATTTCAAAAAATATTTCGCGGGAACGCACTTCTTTAACCCTGTAAGATATCTTCCTCTTCTAGAGATTATCCCAACTAACGATACAGCTCCTGAGATCATTGATTTCTATATGAATTATGGGGCAAAATTCTTAGGCAAAACAACCGTTTTAGCTAAAGATACCCCAGCTTTCATCGCTAACAGAATCGGTGTATTCTCTATGATGGATCTTCTTCACAACGTTCAGAAATTAGGACTTACTGTTTCTGATGTTGATAAATTAACAGGTCCGGTAATCGGGCGTCCAAAATCTGCTACATTCAGAACAGCTGATGTTGTAGGTCTTGATACTTTGGTAATGGTAGCCAATGGAGTTCGTCAAAGCGGTGCAGAAGCGAATGACTTCAATGATGTATTTGCCCTTCCTCCTTATATCCAGAAAATGATGGATAATAAATGGTTAGGTTCAAAAACAGAACAAGGTTTCTATAAAAAAGTGAAAAATGCAGAAGGAAAATCTGAAATTCACGGATTAAACCTTGATACTTTAGAGTATGAACTTCAAGGAAAATCATCATTCCCTACTCTTGAATTAACAAAAGCTATCGATAAACCGATTGACAGATTCAAAGTATTGATTGGTGGTAAAGATAAGGCTGGCGAATTATACAGAAAGTCTTTAGGAGCATTATTCGCTTATGTTTCTCACAAAGTTCCTGAAATCTCCGACGAAGTTTATAAAATAGACGATGCCATGAGAGCCGGTTTCGGATGGGAAAACGGACCATTTGAAATCTGGGATGCTGTAGGTGTTCAGAAAGGTATTGAACTGGCAAAAGATGCAGGATATGAGGTTTCTGACTGGGTGAAAAATGTAGAAACTTTCTACAAAGTGAATGATGAAGGTCAAAGTATTTACGTTGATAAAAATTCAGGAGAATACAACAAAATCCCAGGTCAGGATGCATTCATCATCTTAGACAATATCAGAAAAAATAAAACACTTTGGAGTAATTCAGGTGCTGCTATTGAGGATTTGGGAGATGGAATCATCAACTTCGAGATCCGTTCAAAAATGAACTCTCTTGGAGGCGAAGTTCTTGACGGATTAAACAGAGCTATTGATTTAGCTGAAAAAGAATATGACGGATTAGTTGTTGGGAACCAAGGGGCTAACTTCTCTGTAGGTGCTAACCTTGCTATGATCCTTATGATGGCTATTGAGCAGGATTGGGATGATTTGAATATGGCGATCGCTTACTTCCAGAAATCCATGATGAGGGTACGTTACTCTTCTATTCCTGTAGTAGTTGCTCCTCACGGAATGACTCTAGGTGGAGGATGCGAAATGACCATGCATGCAGACCGAGTGGTTGCCGCAGCAGAAACGTATATCGGACTTGTAGAAACCGGTGTAGGTGTAATCCCTGGTGGTGGTGGTACTAAAGAATTGACTTTAAGAACTTCCAGAGAATTCCACAACGATGATGTTAAAAATAACAGACTTCGTGATGCTTTCATGAACATCGCAATGGGTAAAGTAGCTACTTCTGCTTATGAAGCTTACGATATGGGAATCCTTGAAAAAGGTAAAGACATTGTTTCCGTAAGCAAAAACAGACAGATTGCTGAAGCTAAAAAAGTAGCAAAATTATTGGCAGAACAGGGATATACTCAGCCAATCGAGCAGAAAGTAAAAGTTCTTGGTAAAGATGCATTAGGAATGTTCTACGTAGGAACGGATCAGATGCTAACCGGAAACTTCATCTCTGCACACGATAAGAAAATTGCTGATAAGTTAGCCAATGTAATGGTAGGTGGAAATCTATCTGAACCAACAGTAGTAACAGAACAGTATCTATTGAACCTTGAAAGAGAAACTTTCCTTCAGCTTTGTGGAGAAAGAAAAACTCTGGAGAGAATCCAATATATGTTGCAAAATGGGAAACCGTTGAGAAACTAACGGGAAGCTCCGTAGGAGCGAACTGTTAATAGCATGAATAATTTAAAATTGGAGAGCCTCGTAGAGGCGGCCTGTTAATGTATGGCAAATACCTACACTCAGATTTATATTCAAATTGTTTTCGCTGTAAAAGGAAGACAAAATCTGATTTCAAAAGAAAACAGACAAGAATTACATCAGTTTATTACAGGTATTGTTTCCAATAGAAATCAAAAATTATTCGCGGTTTTTGCAATGCCTGACCATGTCCATATTCTTGTAAGCATGAATCCGACACTTGCGGTTTCAGATTTAGTAAGAGATATTAAAGCGGGGTCTTCAAAATTCATCAATGAAAAAGGATGGGTAAATGGAAAGTTCAATTGGCAGGAAGGGTACGGAGCTTTTTCTTATTCTAAAAGCAGTGTTGATTCTGTTGTAAAATATATTTTAAATCAGGAAGAACATCATAAAAAGAAAACTTTTAGAGAAGAATATCTGGATTTTATGTCAAAATTTGAGATAGAATATGATCCAAAATATTTATTCGAATGGATTAATGATTAACAGGTCGCTCCTACGGAGCTCCACAAAAAACAAAAACAAAAATCTAGGAACAGTTTACCTCTACGAGGCAAAAATTCTTAAAACAATTTAATTAAACAAAAAAATGAAAACAGCATACATAGTAAAAGGTTTCAGAACTGCCGTTGGAAAAGCTCCAAAAGGAAGTTTAAGATTTACAAGACCTGATGTAATGGCGGCTACCGTTATTGAAAAATTAATGGCTGAGCTATCACAATTAGATAAAAACAGAATAGATGACCTTATCGTAGGAAATGCAATGCCAGAAGCTGAACAAGGGTTGAATGTGGCGCGTCTGATCTCTTTAATGGGATTAAATACCGATAAAGTTCCGGGAGTAACTGTAAACAGATACTGTGCTTCAGGAAGTGAGGCAATTGCGATTGCTTCCGCAAAAATCCAGGCTGGTATGGCAGATTGTATTATCGCGGGTGGTACTGAATCTATGTCATATATCCCAATGGGAGGTTATAAGCCGGTTCCTGAAACAGATATCGCAAAAACAAACCCTGATTACTATTGGGGAATGGGTTACACTGCGGAAGAAGTAGCAAAACAATATAATATTACGAGAGAAGAACAGGATCACTTTGCTTTTGAATCTCATATGAAGGCTTTAAAAGCTAATCAGGAAGGAAAATTTGCCAACCAGATTGTTTCGATTCCTGTAGAATATAATTTCCTGGACGAAAATCAGAAAATGCAGACTAAAAAGTTTGATTTTTCAGTAGACGAAGGGCCTAGAGCTGATACTTCATTAGCTGGTTTAGCCAAATTAAGACCTGTATTTGCCAACGGAGGAAGCGTAACTGCCGGAAACTCTTCTCAGATGAGTGACGGAGCAGCTTTCGTAATGGTAATGAGTGAGGAAATGGTAAAAGAATTAGGACTGGAACCTGAAGCTAGATTAGTAGCTTATGCAGCAGCCGGATTAGAGCCAAGAATCATGGGAATGGGACCTATCTATGCTATTCCAAAAGCTTTGAAACAAGCAGGTTTAGAATTAAAAGACATCGATTTGATCGAGCTTAACGAAGCTTTTGCTTCTCAATCTGTTGCTATTAAAAAAGAATTAGGTTTAAATCCTGATATCTTAAACGTAAACGGAGGAGCTATCGCTCTTGGACACCCGCTTGGATGTACAGGAACAAAACTAACAGTACAACTTCTTGATGAAATGAGAAGACGTGGCAACAAGTACGGAATGGTTTCTATGTGCGTGGGAACAGGACAGGGAGCGGCTTCTATTTTTGAACTACTTTAATAAGATAATAGACAGACAGATAGATAATAGAGGGTAAAAACACAAGAAATGGAATGAATGATTTTAAAAGACACAATTTTAAGAAACTTAAAATTTGGCAAATGAGTATGGAATTATCAAGATTAACTTTGGATCTTACAGATACTTTTCCAACTTATGAAAAATATGGGTTGAAAAGTCAAATGGACAGATGCGCTATTTCAATTCCATCCAATATAGCCGAAGGTTCAAGCAGAACAAATAAATCTTTTAGTCATTTTTTAGACATCTCTTTAGGTTCTTCATTTGAATTGCAAACACAAATATTGTTGGCAAATCATAGAAAATATTTATCTGATGAAAAAACTGAAATCCTTGAAATTAAAATTGAAGAATTTCAAAAAGCAACAATGGTATTTCAGAATACTTTAAACAGAGATTAATAAAAAAGACAAAGAGAGAATAGACAGATAGAAAATAGACTACACTAATAATCTATCATCTTTCCGTCTATTATCTGAATGTCTCAAAAAATTTAAAAAACAAAATAATATATGGCTACATTAAAAGGCGGGGAATTCCTGATCAAACAGATTCCTGCAAACGAAATTTTCAGTATTGAAGAACTGAACGAAGAACAAAAAATGCTTCGTGATTCTGCGAAAGAATTCATTGACAGAGAAGTAGTTCCTCAAAAAGAACGTTTTGAGAAGAAAGATTATGCATTTACTGAAGAGACAATGCGTAAATTGGGAGAAATGGGTATGCTGGGGATCGCTGTTCCTGAAGAATACGGAGGTCTTGGAATGGGCTTTGTAACAACAATGCTTGCCTGTGACTATATTTCCGGAACTACAGGTTCATTGGCTACGGCTTATGGAGCACACACGGGTATCGGAACGCTTCCTATCGTTCTTTATGGAACTGAGGAGCAAAAGAAAAAATACCTTCCGGATTTAGCAGCTGGAACAAAGTTTGGTGCTTACTGTCTGACAGAGCCGGATGCTGGTTCTGATGCCAACTCAGGAAAAACAAAAGCAAAACTTTCCGAAGACGGAAAACATTATATCATCAACGGCCAGAAAATGTGGATCTCTAATGCAGGATTTGCAGATACATTTACATTATTTGCTAAAATTGATGATGATAAAAATATCACAGGTTTTGTGATCAACAGATCTGAACTTGAAAACCCTGAAAGCTTAACTTTTGGAGAAGAAGAGCACAAATTAGGTATCCGTGCTTCTTCTACGCGTCAGGTTTTCTTCAATGATATGAAAATTCCTGTGGAAAATCTTTTAGGAGAAAGAAACAATGGTTTCAAGATCGCTCTAAATGCATTGAACGTAGGCCGTATCAAATTGGCTGCCGCTTGTCTTGATGCACAGAGAAGAATCTTAAACCACTCTATTCAGTATTCTAACGAAAGAAAACAGTTTGGGGTTTCTATTGCAACCTTCGGAGCGATCAGAAAGAAAATTGCAGAAATGGCAACCGGAGTTTTCGTAAGTGAAGCAGGTTCTTACAGAGCGGCTAAAAACGTTCAGGATAAAATTGATGAATTAGTAGCAGGTGGATTAAGCCATCAGGAGGCAGAACTGAAAGGTGTTGAAGAATTCGCGGTAGAATGTTCAATCCTTAAAGTATTTGTTTCTGATCTTGCTCAGCACACTGCAGATGAAGGAATCCAGGTGTACGGAGGTATGGGATTCTCTGAAGACACTCCGATGGAAGCTGCATGGAGAGATTCAAGAATTTCAAGAATCTATGAAGGTACCAACGAAATCAACAGATTGTTAGCAGTAGGAATGCTTATTAAGAGAGCAATGAAAGGTGAATTAGACCTTTTATCTCCTGCAATGGCCATCAGCAAAGAATTGATGGGAATTCCTTCATTTGAAGTTCCTGATTATTCAGAATTCATGAGTGAGGAAAAAGCTATTATCGCTAACCTTAAGAAAGTATTCTTGATGGTTTCCGGTGCTGCTCTTCAGAAATATATGATGGATATTGAGAAACAACAGCATTTATTATTGAATGCATCTGAAATCCTTAACCAGATCTATATGGCAGAATCTGCGGTATTAAGAGCAGAGAAACATTTCTCTCCTGAATCTGTAGAAGCAGCTATGGCTCAGTTGAACCTTTACAAAGCTGTTGAGAAAATCATTACTGCAGCTAAAGAAGGAATCGTTTCTTTCGCTGAAGGAGATGAGCAGAGAATGATGCTTTCAGGATTAAGAAGATTCACTAAATATACCAACCACCCGAATGTAGTAGCGCTTACTGAAAAAATTGCAGCTCACTATATCGAGAAAGGAGCTTATTAGTCTTTAATAATATCAATTTGATTTAAAACGCCTCTAAAAATGGTAGTCATGGTCGGAAGATTTTTTCTTCCGACTTTTTGTTTTTAGATATTCAATATTATTATTTTAATTAATTGATTATCAGCCATTTAATTTGTTTTATTATTTCATTTTTTGTATCTTTATTGCTGATAATCAATTGTTTATGTCAGTTTTTAAAGATCACAAAATATCACTTAAAGATGTTTTAGAATTTATTCCCGAAGCACTTTTAAG
>NZ_QICI01000015.1 GCF_004119445.1 Chryseobacterium sp. CH21
ATGGAGCTACTTCTTTTGGCGGATATACCCACTCATCATTTCTATGGTTGGAAAGTGAACTTCGTTTAAGCCAACCGGAGGAATAGCAATTTTATTATTATCTCCTATCGTTGTATTTTTAAACAATTGAACTTCTGGAGAATACAAATACACTCTGATAAAATGGAGCTACTTCTTTTGGCGGATATACCCACTCATCATTTCTATGGTTGGAAAGTGAACTTCGTTTAAGCCAACCGGAGGAATAGCAATTTTATTATT
>NZ_QICI01000116.1 GCF_004119445.1 Chryseobacterium sp. CH21
AATGCACCGGTATTGGTATCCAGAATTGCCGGAAGCTGTGTCCAGTTAGTAGTTTCCACATTTCCGGTATAGTTATCAGTAGCATATACCTGTAAAGCAATTCTTACATTCTTACCCAAGAAAGCACTTAAATCTACATTTCCTGAGCTTACCCAATCTCCGAATGCACCGGTATTGGTATCCAGAATTGCCGGAAGCTGTGTCCAGTTAGTAGTTTCCACATTTCCGGTATAGTTATCAGTAGCATATACCTGTAAAGCA
>NZ_QICI01000031.1 GCF_004119445.1 Chryseobacterium sp. CH21
TTCGGTAAATTTCCCGATCAATTCAATATTCTTTCCTGTTACTTTATACTCAGTGGGAATTCCGGTATCTTCCGGTAAATCTTTTGAGTAAATGTGCCACCCGCTTTCCATGGTTGCATTCAATATCGCTTCATATTGATTGTTCCCCAGATCGTTGATGGTAAATTTAAATTTTACAGGATTTTTTATCTGCGCATTAATCCCTGTTGCTAAAAATAGCAGAATTAATAAAAACCAATTTCTAAATTTCATTGTTCCTTTCATTAAAAATTTTGAGACTCCATTTTGTCTTCTCATCTTTTGTGTATCTTCTATCCTGTCTGAAAATGATGATCCAAAGTACAGAATCATTACTGTCAGTCAGTATTCAGATTTTTGCCTCGCTAAAATAGATAAATTTTCGTCCCTAAAAAACTTAGAAACTTTCTTTTTTTAAGCCTGATGTTTAAAATATTCCGTCTATTGCCTTGATTGCAATAAAACTGTTACTTATTTTACCATTCAAAATGGTTATTGATTTTGTCAATTCTGTTGACTTGGTATTATGATAAAAATCCTTCCAAGACAAAAAACTTTAAGAAAATCAATTCAGGTTTTTTACAATATCTTCTATAGATGCTCTCTTTTTATAGTCTGTATCAAAATGTCTCCATGTAATTTCTTTATTCTCGTTAAGAATGAAAGTTGCCGATACAGGAAGTCTTCCGGAATTATCCGATCTGCTGTTGGAAAAATCTTCTTTTAGTTTTGAATTGTAGAAATTAAGTGTTTCGCTGTCGGGAGTATAAAGAACATCAAATGCTTCTGCAATTTTATACCCCTCATCATATAAAACAGTATAGTCTGTTTTCGTTTTGCTAATTGTCTTTTCTATAAATTCAGGCTTTTCGGGAGAGATGATCACAAGTTTTGCATTTTTTGATTTCAGTTCAGGAGACAGATTTTGTAATGTCTCAATGTATTTGTTACAATAAGGACACCATTGCCCGCGGATAAAAACGATGACCAATTTTTTGTTCTCTTTTGATAAAGAAAATGTATTTCCCAGGTGATCTTTCGCATTGAAATTATCAATCTTATCACCTATCATTTTTCCTTTTACCTGATCTATCATTTTTCCGGTTTGAGATTTCTTTTTTCCAGAACAGAAGCACCAACTCCTAAAAACTGTTCAGCATTATAATATCCGAAGTCATACTGAACCAGCTGTCCCTTTGGATCCAGGAATAAAAAAGAAGGATAGTTGACCACTTTAAATTCTTTAGCCAGATTGATTCCTTCTTTTTCCGCGTCTATAGCAAGATTTACAAAATTTTTGTTGAACATCTCTCCAATTTTGGGATCAGTAAAGGTCTTTTTTGCCATGAGCTTACAAGGTCCGCACCAAGTGGTGTAAAGATCAATGAAGATCAGTTTATTCTCTTTTGCTGCAATTTTTTTTGCGGCCTCTAAATCAATTTTTTGAAAATTGATGCCTGTACTTTGTGCATTAAATGAAATTCCTACTAATATAAGAAGGCTCAATACGATTTTTTTGAACATATATTTCTTTTCTTATTATGTTCTCTGAAAAAGAAAAAAATCACCCATTAATTATGTGGTTGTATGTAATTGTTTGATTTTCAGATTGAAAAAATGCTTTTATTTTTAATCTTTTTGATCTGCTCTACACATTTGTACTTTTGGTTCTGAGCATTATGCCTGGTGGAGTACTGATATTTATTCTGGATTTCCTCCATACTTTTATTTTCAATAAAAATATCATGGATCAGATTTTGACAATGTGAAGAGATAGATTTCATGTAACCCATCAGCTTTTCCCAGTAATATTTTTCATTTTCTATAGCAGCACTTATTTCCTGCTGATGTTCCATGAAATAGCTTTCGGGAGACTCTATATAAAAATTTCTGTTTTTTAATTTCTTTAGCCACAAATTCTTAACAATTCCAATGATATAATTTCCCAGACAGGTTTGAACTTTGAATTCATCGGCATTCAGCTTTTCATAAAGAACCAGCAGTGCATCCTGAAAAATGTCTTCCGCATCTTCCAGATTACCTTTATTATTGAGAACGAATTTTTTGGTATACCCGAAATACTGTTGGTATAAAATTCCAAAAGCTATATTGCTGTCTTTCTTAAAATCATCAACAGCTAACGAATTAGTTGTTCTTCTGTCCACTTTACAGTTATCTTTTTTTGAGTAGTTCTGTCTGCCTGATATCTGCGATCCTGTCTAAAAGGGATAATTCCCAAAATATGGTTTCCGGAATCACACAATAACCAAATCTTTTCCTTGATTAAAGCAGATAATTTTTCGTCCCTAAAAAATTTAGAAACCTTCTTTTTTCCTGAAAACCCTGTCGGATAAAATTCATCTCCATCCTGTTGCTTTCTCAAAAGGAGTGGGAACTTAATCTTTTCTGCATCAAAATCCCATTCAAATCCTTTGTTAACTTCGTCAATGTTTTCAATATCATCTACGAGGTTGATGCTGATCTGGTTTTGGGAAAAATCAAAATGTTCAATCAGTAGTATTTCTTCTTGAGCTCCCTTTTTATCCTTTTTATCAATAAAGATTAATTCATCCCGACTGACAATCAACTGATATTCTTTTGAGAAAAAAGAACTGTTATTTTCTGCTTTAAAAATTTTGGGGATTTCTTCCTCCTGATTGAATCCGTATTTTTTTAAGATCTCAAATTTTACGAAATCACTTTCCTGATCCAGCTTTTCCTTTGATAAGATTTTATAGTCTTTGTTAAATATTGTAAGATGATTTTCTATTTCCTGAACCTGTTTCTGGACAAAATCTTTGGTTTGATTCAATAACAGAGAACTCTTTCTGAAGTTTTCCAGAAAGTGATCATTGGTTTCCATTAGCATAGGAACAATTTCATTTCTGATTTTATTCCTTAGATAATCATTCTTTTTATTCGATAGATCTTCCCGGAATTCGATATTATTTTGTTCGGCAAACTGATAAATTTCTTTTTTTGAAAAATCTAAAAGAGGACGAAGGATAGAATTGTTTTTGGTTGGAATTCCGCTGAGCCCATTGATACCTGCTGCTTTAGACAGATTGATGATAAAAGTCTCCAGTTGATCATTCAGGTGATGGGCTGTAACGAGAAATTCCAGCGTTTCTTTTTCCTGAATTTCTTTAAAAAAGGCGTAGCGAAGTTCTCTTGCCCATAGCTGGATAGAATTTTCTGGTTTCTGATCTTTTTCCGAAACTTCATACAGATGAAATTTTATATGATTTTTCTCACAAAAATTCTGTACTGTTTTCTGATCCAGATCCGAATCATTTCCACGAAGTTTATAATTGATATGAGCTACCTGAAACCGGAACTTTGAATTCTTAATTTCCTGCCCGAAATCCCTGAACAAAGAGGCTAAAACCATAGAGTCGGCACCTCCGCTTACCGCCAGAAGATAAGTGTAGTTTTCCGGCTCGTGAACGAGATTTTTTAACTGATTGATAAAGGTTAATTTTTTCAACATATATGTTGAGAATTTCTTTTATGCAAAGATAACCGATATAATTCAATTGAATTTCCCTAACTTTGAGTAGTCTAAAAATGATTATTTATGAAGATTTTAAAAGTTTTAGCAGTTTCTGCAATGGCGCTGGGAATGACATCTTGTGTCAGCAAAAAGCAGTATGACGCTTTGAGCAGCAATTATAAGCAGTGTATTGAAAACATTGGAGAAAGACAGAGAGAAATTCAGGATTTGAAATCTCAGAACTCTGCATTATCAGGTGAAAACAACTTGCTGAAAAGTCAGCATGATGCTTTAAAATCATCCCTTGATGCATGTCTTTCCAATACAGGAAAAAGTTCTGCTAACATTGATAAACTGGTAGGAGAAATCAATGCTTCCAATTCTTATATCAAGCAACTGATTTCCAATAATGCTAAGAATGACAGCTTAAACCTTGCATTGTCTAACAAACTGAAGAGATCTTTGGATAATGTATCTGATGAAGATGTACAGGTGAAAGTATTGAAAGGAGTGGTAATGATCTCTCTTTCTGACAAAATGCTATACAAAACAGGAGATTACAACATTCTACCTGCTGCTCAGGAGGTGTTAGGTAAAGTAGCAAAAGTAATCAATGATTACGATAAATATTCAGTATTAATTGAAGGTAATACGGATAACGCTCCGTTGAATTCTCCAAATCTACCAAGAGACAACTGGGATCTTTCTGCATTAAGAGGTACTTCTGTAGCTAAAGTTCTTCAGACTCAGTTTGGAGTAGATCCGGCAAGAATTACTGCTGGCGGACGTTCTGAATACAATCCTAAAGCGACTAACATGAGTGTTTCAGGCAGAGGAGAAAACAGAAGAACAGAAATCATCATTATGCCTAAGCTGGATGAGTTTATGAAACTGATGGATATTGCTCCTAAGAAATAATCACTAAAACATATACCATAATAAATCCCGAAGCAATTCGGGATTTATTTTTTATGAGTTGATATGTTTCGGTATATATTGAGTTGATAGTTTTTTCTTTGATGAAGTGACAGTCTTTTTAGAGGACTGTTCAAAATAAAAATTAGTGATGTTCCATACAATCATAATGGCTGAAAAGTAGTATAAATTAAGAATAAGTGCAATTCCTATGTGCATAGAAGTGGTTAGGAAAAGCCATGTTTTTTGTGTTGGTTTGTACCAGATGAAAATCGGGTAGCACATTTCGATGATAATCGTACTCCATCCGATGAAGCTTAAAATGTAAGAGTGTTCTATCAGCCAGCTGAAATCAATATTCAGATCCCTGTTAGAGTAGGGAAGATGGATGGCTTTCCAGATAGATTCACCGTTCCACCAATTGAATCCTAAAGCTTTATCCAACCCGGAAAAGAAATACGCAATAGAAATATGAATCTGAAATAATCTTTTCACCGGAGTAATATTTATAAGACCGGGTTTTCTGTTGAAAATAAAATTTCTCAGTGAAAAATCCTGATCAGCAGGAAAAAGTATCAGATAAAATAAAGACATGCTTGTGAAAAAATCTGCACCATAAGCAAAGAAAGAACTTCCCTTAAGCAGTGCTATTTGCAAGATAAGTAACAACAAAGCAGAAATTCTGGAATAAAATCCGGTAATAACAAATACACACAGTACAATAAATGATACTTTGGTCATCATGATTGT
The DNA here is from genome assembly GCF_004119445.1 of Chryseobacterium sp. CH21. GTDB lineage: Bacteria > Bacteroidota > Bacteroidia > Flavobacteriales > Weeksellaceae > Chryseobacterium. The sequence goes on from NZ_QICI01000031.1 coordinate 5,177, forward strand.
TGTACTTTCTTCAATCCCGAGCGTTTGTAAAAAACTGACTATTTTTGAGAAGGTAATCAGCCAGTCAGGAGTGAAAACACTCATGATGTCCTGTGGAATGATACTGCTGCTTGAAAACAACTTGTCAAAATCTGATAGTACTGCGGTAAACTGTAAGAGGATAACAATTCCTATGGCAACCCGGAAGAAGCTTAAGAATTCTGCCTGGTTATCCTGTTTGAAAAAGAAGTTTTCAATTTTGTTGTAGAGTAATGTACTTAGCTTTTTCATCGCTTTATTATTTAAATTCATCAATGAGAATAAGATTTTCATTCGTTTTTCCCTGCTTGAAATTAGCAATGGTAGGATAGTCGTACAGATAAAGTTTGGTTGTAACGCTTGCTGCTTTTGGATTTTCCTTCATGACATGTGCAGAGATCTGTCTGATGATAATATCCAGATACTGATAATACTTTTTGTCGTATTTATTTTTATCGGAAATTTTATCAAGAAACATATTGAAGACGGTAGTATATCTCACTCTGCTTTCTTTGTTTTTAAAATAAGGCAGGTTTTTTTGTTCCAGGATATTTCCATTTTGGTCTTTTAATTCAAAGCTCATGACAAAGTCGCTGGCAACATTTGGTGCGTAGAAACCATATCCTGTATCAAAACCCGTGTAAGAAGTAAATATGTTGATCGGTTTTGACTGGGCAATGTCTTCGGAAATAGTATACACCAGTGGTTTTTCATAGTTTTTGTTTTCATAATAAAAACCATAATATCCATCAAATGTTCCTTTCATACCAATAATAAAGACCACAAGCAGGATCATAAAAATTCCGGATAACTGAATCTTTCTTTTCATGGCAAAAGATTTTTAAAAAGGCTGTTTTCGGACTAAAAACAGCCTTTTGAGGTTATTTGTAATTCATCAATACACTGTTCAGTTTTACATTGATTCTTGGATCAATAGCTGTATTGACTTTGTAAGATTTTATGATCACATTGGTGAGATTTTTTCTTCCCATAGTTGGCGGGCAAATGGTGTATTCTTCAGCACCTCTTACGGTTAATTTACTTAAAGAGGCAATGTCCTTCTGGCTTAATAATGCTGCATTAGTGGCAACCTGGTTATTTTGAATAGCATAATAATTGGCACCCAGTTCTTTAGCTCCGTATTTTTTCAGAATCCCTTCTACTTTTGCTCTCAGATCACCATATTTTGTCCAGTCGATGTTGGCTTTCATAAGACATCCGCGGATCACATACTGTCTGTTGATTTTGTAAATTATAAAATTGGTACCCAAACTGTTGTGATGAAGTTTTTGTAGGCTTAATAAACTTTTCATGTCTTCATCAGAGATTTTTTTCACATCTTTCAGAATGTAATTGTTGTCTACAATGTAATTGCCCTTTTCTTTATAAAAAGACATCTCCTGAGGCTTTAACTGGGAAAAAATAATAACAAGTCCCACTATAGCTCCAATTAATAATAAAGTCTTTGTTTTCATGTGGTTGTTTTTAAAATATCCCTACTCTGTTTTAGGATTTTCGGGTTCCTCCTTGATTTGAATGTTTCATGGTTGAAAAACTTATATCAAAGGTAAAGGCACATGAATAGATATGCATAAGTGTTTTTCCTGTTTTTTTGTGAGGATTTTGACTTTTGAAGATGAGGTTTGAACCAGGATTTCCTGAATATAATAGCTGATAATGGAGGTTTCAAGCGATAGGATATTGCTTAAATTGCGAATTTAGGTAAAGGCTTGTAGTATGAAACGCAGAAAGATTATGCTGATTGAATGTTGGGGAAAGGGTGATCCCGAAAGAGATATGGTTGCTGGGCTTTAAAGCAAAAATAAATCCCGAAGGTGGCCGGGATTTATTTTTTAATCAAATTAATTCTTCCTTTTTCAAGAGAGAAATAATTCGTTGCAAAAATGAAGTGGATATTTCTTTCTTAGTTTTTGCTGCAGAAGCATCAGCTCTACCTCTCGGTATGACTGTTTTGCGATTCTCATGGTTAGTTTGTGTCTCTCCTGCAATCATCTTGTTTCTCTTAGTGTTTTTACCCCTTATTCTTATTGCAAACTTATCATTAATACCATTACGATAACACCCGTATTTTCACGGTATTTCATATGGGGTTTTCACTGATATAAATAAGAGTATTTATTTTGTGAATAAATTTAATAGGTATAATTCGTTGATTAATAAAAGAATATGTATATTTAAATCTCCATTAAAGGAAATAATTAAAGAGGTGTCCGAAAATCTAAAGAGTAGGAAATTAATACTAAACTAAAATCATTATGAAAAATTTAAAAAAACTTTCAAGAGAAGCAATGAAAACTGTACAAGGTGCTATTAATGGGTGTAATCCACAGATATTTTGTACTAGTCCACAAACAAAGTGTTGCCCAGGATGGGTTTGTGCTGGTATAAGACAATATTGTATAGCCATATAATAAAATTTAGATCTGGCTAAGAAAAAGAGAGGGATTGATTTCTCTCTTTTTTTGTATCTTATTATTGGGTTTAAAAACTAGCTTTAAAATCCTTAAATTTGCTTAAATTAAAATGGTATGAGTTTTTTTGAAGAAAAGAATCCTGAAATGGACAGATATTTGGAAACACATGCTTCTTCGGAATCCGAAATTCTGAGAAAGCTGAGAAGGGAGACTTATCAGAAGACGACACAGCCTCATATGATTTCCGGTTATCAGCAGGGAAGATTATTAACGATTATTTCCCAGATGCTGCAGCCGAAAAGTATTCTGGAAATCGGAACATTTACAGGATATGCTACCTTATGTCTTGCGTCAGGATTAGCAAAAGACGGAAAAATAACGACTCTGGACGTTAACGAAGATCTTGCCTATCTTCCGAAAAAATATTTTGAGTCAAGCGAATATGCCAGTCAGATTGATTTTAAGCTTCAGGATGCTAAAGAATATTTAAAAGAAACAGATAAATTTTTTGATCTGATTTTTGTAGATGCCGATAAAGAAAATTACGCCGAATATTTCAGACTGATTAAACCACATACAAAATCCGGGACTGTGATTCTGTTTGATAATGTTCTGTGGTACGGAAAAGTTTTGGAAGAAAACCCAAAGCTAAAATCTACCCTGTCTATCCAGGAATTAAATGATTTGGCAGCAAAAGATGAAGATTTTGAAAATCTTATTCTACCTTTGCGTGATGGAGTCAACTTTCTTCGCAGAAAGTAATTAAAATATCCAGAGATTAAAACATTTAAAGAAGATATAGTTTGTATTTTTTCTTTAAATTATTCAATCTTTAAATTGAGAGTTAATGAATAAAGGAATTTGTATTGTTACAGTAGCGCCGGTTCGTGCAGAGAATTCTGACAGAGCTGAAATTGTTACGGAAATATTGTTTGGAGAAAGTGCAGATATTTTGGAAGTAGATAAAAACTGGACCAAAATAAAAATGCATTACGATGGTTATGAAGGATGGATGGATACCAAACAATTGAAACCAGTGACGGATGAAGAGCTGGCCAAAAGAAAAGTTACTGTTGTTACTGAAGATTTTTCTTCCGTCTTGATGAATGATGGAAAGACCTTACTGTCTATGGGTTCCGAAGTGGAATTTCCAGTGGTTGCTTCCAGAAGAAGTCATGATGTAAGAGAAAGCATTGCTATGGCAGCAAAAGAATTCCTTAACGTACCTTATCTGTGGGGCGGTAAAAGCTTTTTTGCCGTAGACTGCTCAGGGTTTACCCAATTGGTTTATAAAATTCATAATATCAAAATACCTAGAGACGCTTCACAGCAGGCTGAGGTAGGAGAAGCGCTTACTTTTGTAGAAGAGACACAGCCAGGAGATCTTGCTTTCTTTGAAAATGCAGAAGGAAAAATTATCCACGTAGGAATAATGCTTGACAATCAAAAGATCATCCATGCTTCCGGAAAAGTAAGAATTGATACGCTGGATTCCACAGGAATTTTCAATAAAGAAATGAACAAGCATACTCATAAACTGAGAGTGCTGAAAAGTGTAATTTAATTCTTATTAAATTTAATCTGAAATGGAAAATATTCTCTTTACAATTTTTGATATTTTTAATTTTGGATGGGTCGCTTTTCTATGGTGGTTTACCTTCAAAAACTATAACAACCTGCCAGAGAGAATTCCTGTGCATTTTGATATGGAAGGAAAAGCTGATGGATTTGGTGGAAGAATGTATGCCTTTCTGATGCCTGTATTGGCTTTGGGATTATATGCTCTATTCGTTTATGGAATGAGACATCCTGAAGATACTAATTTCCCCGTAGAAATTACAGAACAGAATATGAATGCTCAGTTTTTGGTTATGAAAATCGGATTGAGAATTCTTTTTGTGGTACTGGCAGTCATTTTTACAAATATCCAGGACTATATGTTTAGATATGCTGTAGATGAGAAGGCGAAACCAAAAATTTCATTCGCCACTATCTTTTTATCAGTTGTGTTATTTACTCCTGCATTACTTTTTATTGCCTATCTATTTAAATGATACATTCTAAAGAAAATTCAGAGCATTATATCTGGGGAAACCAATGTGACAGCTGGATCCTTAAAAATACGCATAACTTATCCATCAAGCAGGAAAAGGTGCCGGCAGGAACTTCAGAAAAACTTCACTATCATAAAGTAGCAGAACAGTTTTTTATATGCTGAAAGGAGTTGGGGTATTCAGCATCAATGATGAGAAATTTTTTGTTAAGCAGGGAGAATCCATTTCTATAGAACCCGGATCAAAACATTTTATCTCTAATGAATCTACCGAAGAAATTGAGTTTTTAGTCATATCCAATCCTTCTACGGATCATGACAGAATTGAAATTAAAGAATAATTAAAATGGCTTTTCTCTATAATATATTTATTGCTCTTCTTACTTTCGGAATGAAGGTTTTGCATTAATTAATGATAAAACTAAAAAAGGCGTTGAAGGAAGAACGCGGTCACTGGATAAAGTGAAATCTGCATTTTCAAAAACAGATAAAGTGATCTGGATGCACGCCGCCAGCCTTGGAGAATATGAGCAGGGTTTACCCGTTCTGGAAAAGCTCAAAGAAAATTTTCCTCAACACAAAATACTGGTAACTTTCTTTTCACCTTCAGGATATGAGAATGTTATTAAAAAGAAACATATTGCAGATGTGATCTGTTACTTACCCTTCGATAAAAAAAGCACTGTAAAAGAATTTACAGCTCAGTTTAAGGCTGAACTATTTTTTACGGTTAAATATGATTATTGGTATAACCTCCTTGCTGAATTAAAAAATAAAGGAACAAAGATCTATGTGATTTCTGCACTATTCTATGAAAGACAATCTTTCTTTACCTCCTATGGAAAATGGTTTGTAAAACAGCTTCAGAAAAATGTAGACTGGTTTTTTCATCAGACTCAGTTCTCATTGGCTTTAGCGAAAAGTATAGGATTAATAAAGTCTTCTGTAACGGGAGATACAAGATTTGACAGGGTAAAACAGCTTCGCAAGCGGGATAATCATGTAGACTTCATTGCAGACTTCATCGGAGAAAATAAAGCAGTTGTTTTCGGAAGTTCATGGCAGTCAGAAGAGAAAATAGCAGAAGTGGTTTCCCGCAAAAATAATACGATGAAACTTATCATAGCTCCTCATGATCTGAAAAGAGTAGAGCATTTAAAAAATATATTTCCGGACGCTTTATTGTATAGCGAAATCCAAAGTACTCCGTTACCAACTTTCAATTCTCAAATTCTGATCATAGACAGCATTGGTTTACTATCAAAACTATATTCTTATGCAGATGTAGCGGTTGTAGGTGGTGGATTTCATGATGCAGGGCTTCACAATATTCTGGAAGCAGCAACCTTTGGAGTTCCTGTGGTCTTTGGAAATCATTACAAAAAGAATCCGGAAGCAGATGATCTGATTGCTGCCAATGGCGGAAAGTCTTTTCCTGACGAATATACAGCCTCAGAATTCGTGTTATTCCTCTTGAATGAAGAGAATAGAGAAGAACTTGAAGAAATGTCTCAAAATGCCGGAAAATTTGTAGAGGAAAAACCTGATTCTACCAAAATGATTCTTCAAAAAATCTTAGCGTAGATATCCCTGACTTTTCATTTCCTTCATAACCTGGTCAATGTTTTCAGGAATCCTGTCGCATTCAAGCCAGTTAATATCAAGACCATTGTTGGTACATAGCTTTTGAAGATAATGGTTCTCTGAGATTTTCTTTTGGGTATCACGAAGATATTCATCAATTTCCATCCAGTAATCTTCATCTAGTTTTTTTACCAAGATTAATGATTTAAAGACTTTATTGATGATGTAAATATAAAGCTTGTAAACATTGTCAAACCTTTGTCTGCTGAGGTCTCCATTGTTTTCCAACACTTTGTTTACAAGAAGAAGATTCAGAGAAACATCCCCGAATTTATCAGTGGTGATTTTGACGTGCTCTGTAATTTCAGCACTTATTTTTCGAACGACAGTCAGGAAATATTTGGCATTTCCTACATATTTTGAAGCCAGAAGAAGCTGCTCTTCCACATGATCTTCCATAGCATTCCTTTTGTCGTCTGTAGTTTCCGGATCAATGAGTTCAAAATAGAGCTTTTTAGACAATAATTTATCCTTTCTCAGGAGTCTGAAAATAAGTTTGTCCTTCTCCGCTCCGGAAAAAGCACTCAGAGCAGCTTTGAACTCTTTTGAATATTCCATTAATTAAAAATTTTCGAGTATTTCAGGAATCCGTTTAACGCCCAGTTAGCCGTGTAATACAACGATTTTATTGCAGAGAATCCCATGAAATCTTTATAGACAAGATATTGATCTTTGATGATGTTTTTTTTGTTTCTGGAAACACTGTTTTCACGCATTCTGTATTTGGCCATGGTCTTTTTTACAGGAATCCCTTCTGGAATTACTTTCAAAAGATTCAGCCACATCACATGATCTTCTCGTTTACTTTTTATCGGAAAGAAAAATTTCCCAACTCTTTTGGTGTCGTAAATGGTGGAAACCGGAGCCAGCCTGCAGGTTTTCAATAAATTAGAAAAAGTAACAATTTTATCTGCTTCAAAATCTTTTAAAATGGGTTCCATTGTATATTCATGACATCTTGAGTAATTACAATAGGCCAGTTCTGCATTATTTTCCTGAAGAAAAGTAATCATGGTTTCCAGATATTCAGGATACCACAAATCATCAGAATCTAGGAATGCAATATACCTTCCCTTAGCTCTTTCAAGACTTTTATTTCTGGCATTTCCGGCACCTCCGTTTTTCTCTAATACATGCAGTTTTATTCTTGGATCATTATATTTTTTAATGATTTCTGCTGTATTATCTTTGGAGAGGTCGTCAGTGATCAGCCATTCCCAGTTTTCATAGGTTTGGTTAAGGACAGACTGTATGGTTTCCTCGATAAATTCTGCGGAATTGTAGCAAGGCGTTATAATGGAGACAAGATCTTTCATTTATGTTTTCTAAACTACAAAATTATAAAAATCTTTTTTCATAAAGATGCCAGGAGCTTACTCCTACAGCAATCACCACCAGCATACATACCAAGGCCATTACAAAAGGGTTATAATCTTCGAATAATCCTAAAGTCTGGAAAGTTCTGATAATAGGGAAATGGAAGATGTATATTCCGTAGGTGAAATCACCATATTTCCCAAAGTTATTTAAGAATTTGAATGAATAGGCGATATACATTACGATAACCCCGATCATCATGGGAGAAAAAAGCTGGATTTTTAAAAATAAATCAATCCATACAGTCGCAATAGCAATAATGAAAATGATATTTTTATGTTGGATGAATTTATCAAAATTAAAATAAATAAGCATTCCGGGGATAAAATAGGATAATGTTCCGGGAAGCTGTTTGGCAAGTGAAATTTTATTTAAAGATTCAAAATAATTGAGATAAATAAGTGATAGGAAGTATAAAATAACCAGACTTATATTCCTGTATTTATTATTCTTTCCGAAAAGCAAAAACAACAAAGGAACAGAGAAATAGTAGCACATTTCTATTTTTAGTGTCCAAAGGGCACCATTCACAGCCTGATTTCCAAAAACTCCTGGAAGCCAGGGGGCTTTAAAATTTAAAAATAATGAATTCCAGAAAAGATATTTGTAAACTTGTGTATTGCTGAAATACTCGGTGAAGGAATAGGTGCTTACCAAACTTAATAAAATAGCACATAAAAAAATAACCAATAAGTAAGCAGGAACAATTCTTTTGATTCTCTTTTTTAAATAACTTTTCAGGCTTGAAGACCTGTCATAGCTCCTTGCAATAAGAAATCCACTCACTGCAAAAAAACCGAAAACGGCAATTTCTATAGGGCTGTGCTCAAAAATTTTGAGATCAGGAGAAGCGCTGAGGGTGCCAAGATGTCCCAGAAAGACAATAAAGGCGAGGAGAACACGTATAAAGTCAAAATTGTTTTTCGTTATATCCTGCATTTGTATTTTGTTTCCTGCAAAAATAACTCTTTTAATAGAATGTTCGGTGCTCATACATTCATTATTTGTTAAATAAAGGGAAAATGAGGTCTTCGTGTTTTTAAATATATAGAAATAAAGGAAGATGAAATAATTTTTCATAAAAAATAGTAATATAAATCAAAAAAATTATAATTTTAGCGCTTGAAAAAATTGATCTATGAAGAAATTAGCATTACTATTTGCAGGTTTGTCACTGTTTGCCGCTACAGGATGTAGTGATAGCAATGATACTGTTTTGGAAGCTCCTCTGGTTGGGACCTGGCAACCCTTAAAAGAAGTGGTTACTACTGTTGAGACTGGTGAAGATCCGGTTTCTAACACGATAACTTATACAGACTGCCAGAAGCAGACCAGATGGTGGTTCAGCGTTGATTCCAAAGGGGGAAAAACGAACTGGGGAGATACTGCCACACCTGGACAGTGTGCTATTCTTTCTGATATAAAATTCAACTATACCTATAATAAGGAAGGGAAAGATGTTCAGATAAAAATTCAGGGAGTAGTAGAGCCTCAGAATGCAAAGATTATTACGTTGGATAATACAACGCTCAATCTTGCTGTAAGGGAAGAGACTCAGGATCCTACTATATTCCAGACAAGAACTTATACTTTCAAAAGAGTTCCGCAATAATAATATACTTCAGGACATAAAAATAGATCTCATCCCCGGATGGGATTTTTTTGTTGAGCACAGAATGGCAATTCATTATAAATTAAATTTCTATTTACTTTAAAATCATTAATTTTGTGAATCTTGTCAAAAAGAAAAATAATTCAGTCTAACATATAACAGATATATAAAGTGTTTTACGATCATCAGCAGATAGAAAAAAAGTGGCAGAAATACTGGGAGGAAAATCAAACCTATAAAACCTCTAATAACACAGACAAACCTAAGTTTTATGTACTCGATATGTTTCCGTATCCATCAGGAGCAGGACTTCACGTAGGTCACCCGCTGGGATATATTGCATCAGATATCTATGCGAGATACAAAAGACACCAGGGGTTTAATGTACTTCACCCGGTAGGATATGACAGCTTTGGACTCCCTGCTGAACAGTATGCGATCCAGACAGGACAGCATCCGGCTGTTACTACAGAACAAAACATCAACAGATACGAGGAGCAACTGAAAAAAATTGGATTCTCATTCGACTGGAGCAGAGAAGTAAGAACTTCAGACGCTTCTTATTATAAATGGACACAATGGATTTTTATCCAATTGTACCACTCATGGTATAATAAAAATACCGACAAAGCAGAATCTATTGATTCATTAATTCAGCATTTCGAAGAAAAAGGAACAGAGGGATTAAATGCCAATCAGAATGACGAATTAAATTTCACAGAAGAAGAATGGAAAGTTGCTTCCGATCTAGATAAAGAAGACATCCTATTAAACTATCGTCTTGCTTACAGAGCAGAAACGACAGTAAACTGGTGCCCCGCATTAGGAACAGTACTGGCAAATGATGAAGTGAAGGATGGAAAATCAGAAAGAGGAGGATTTCCTGTATTCCAAAAGAAAATGATGCAGTGGAGCATGAGAATTTCTGCTTATTCTGAAAGATTATTACAGGGATTAAATACATTAGACTGGCCACAGCCGTTGAAAGATTCTCAGGAATACTGGATTGGAAAATCTCAGGGAGCACAGCTTCAGTTCAAAGTAGAAGGACATGACGAAGTCGTTGAGGTATTCACCACAAGACCTGATACTATCTTTGGAGCAACCTTTATGGTATTGGCTCCGGAAAATCCTTTAGTGGAAACCATTACTACAGATGCTCAAAAAGTAGAAGTAGATACTTATATTGAAGAAACTTCCAAAAAAACGGAGAGAGACAGAATGTCTGACGTGAAAAACGTGAGCGGAGCTTTCACCGGAAGTTATGCAGTCAACCCATTCAGCAATGAAAAAATGCCGATCTATATTTCAGACTATGTATTGATGGGATATGGAACAGGAGCTGTAATGGCAGTTCCCGCACACGATGAGCGTGACCACAGATTTGCGAAGAAATTTAATCTTGAAATCAAAAAAGTGGTAGAAACTGAAGAAGATGTTCAGGAAAAATCTTTTGATTCCAAAGATTCTGTTTGTGTAAACTCCGATTTCTTAAACGGATTACATTATAATGAAGCGAAAGCAAAAATGATTTCCGAGATCGAAACGAAAGGAATCGGTCATGGAACTACCAACTACAGACAGCGTGATGCTATTTTCTCAAGACAGCGTTATTGGGGAGAACCTGTTCCTATATATTATAAGGATGGAATGCCTTACACGCTGCCAGCTTCTGCTTTACCATTAGAACTTCCTGAAGTTGAAAAATATTTACCAACAGAAGACGGAGATCCACCACTAGGAAACGCAAGAGAATTTGCATGGGATGAAGCTAATCAGAAAGTAGTTGCTACAGAACTTATTGATGATAAAACAATTTTCCCGTTAGAATTATCTACAATGCCAGGTTGGGCAGGAAGCTCATGGTATTTCCTTAGATATATGGATCCTAACGACGAAGAAACCTTTGTTAAAAAAGAATTAGCAGATTACTGGGGACAGGTAGACCTATATATAGGAGGAAGCGAGCACGCAACCGGTCACTTATTATATTCCCGTTTCTGGAACATGTTCCTAAAAGACAGAGGATATATCAGCCATGATGAACCGTTCCAGAAATTGATCAACCAGGGGATGATCTTGGGAATGAGTGCATTTGTATACAGAATTGAAGGTACTAATCAATATGTATCTAAAAATTTAGCTAAAGATTACCAGACTCAGCAGATCCACGTAGACGTATCCTTATTAAAAGGAACTTCTGATGAATTGGATACAGAAGCCTTCAAAGCATGGAGACCGGATTATGCAGATGCCGAATTTATTCTGGAAGACGGAAAATACATCACAGATCGTGAAGTAGAAAAAATGTCTAAGTCAAAATATAACGTAGTAAACCCTGATGATATCTGTGAAGAATACGGAGCAGATGGGTTAAGATTATATGAAATGTTCTTAGGACCGTTAGAACAATCTAAGCCTTGGAATACTCAAGGATTAAGTGGAGTATATGGTTTCCTTAAAAAATTCTGGAACCTGTATTTCAACGGAGACGTATTTGAAGTTTCGGATGAAGAACCTACAAAAGCAGAATATAAAGTTTTACATACCTTAATAAAGAAGGTAGTATATGATATTGAAAATTTCTCTTTCAATACATCCGTATCATCATTTATGATTGCAGTAAACGAGCTGCAGAAAATAAAATGCAACAAACGCAATATTTTAGAGCCGCTTGCCGTTATCATTTCTCCGTATGCACCTCACATTTGTGAAGAACTATGGAGTTTATTAGGAAACGGAACATCTATTGAGTTTGAAAAATTCCCAGCATTGAATGAGGATTATCTGGTGGAAGACGAAATTGAGTATCCGGTAAGCGTAAACGGTAAAATGAAGTTCAAAATTTCACTTTCAGCTCAATTATCTGCCAAGGAAGTAGAAGATTTGGTGATTTCGAATGAGAAAATGCAACAGATTCTGGAGGGTAAAACCCCTAAAAAAATCATTGTAGTCCCTCACCGTATTGTGAATATCGTAATTTAAAAAAAAATTAACATTGGGAAATTAAAAAAAATGGGTGTCTTATTTTTTGATTTTTTAACTCAAATGTTAAATTTGGAAAAAATAAATAAAATAATTTAAAATAATTATTATTTCGAAATCGTATTAAAATTTCTTTATCAAAAAAAGCAAAATGTTTAATTAAGACTCTTGCATTTTAATTAATTTTGCCTTTAATTTACACCCTGTAAAATTTTAAAACAATATAATTTAGTTAAATATGGAAATGAATGTTTCAAAAATGATGAGCAAGTAGTTGCTAGAAAGGCAGGAGGTTTAAATCCAGCTGTTATTATTCCTATTCTATTTGCTATAGGAGTATGTATTTATTTATTCGTTCTTGGGAGCCCAGGAAACTTTAAAGATGCAGATAAACTAGGAAGTGGTTCTGTAGCCTTTTCAAGTGTTGAAGGAAAAGACATTCACCCAGAATCGTTCTTAGGTATTATTTACAAAGGAGGGGTTATCGTACCAATCTTGATTACTTTCATGATTACTGTAATCGTTTTCTCTTTTGAAAGATATTTCGTTCTTGGTAAAGCTGCTGGAAAAGGAAACTTAGACAACTTCGTTGTACAAGTAAGAAGCTTACTAAACCAAAACAAAATTGACGAAGCTATCGAAGAGTGTGACAGACAACAAGGTTCTGTAGGTAACGTAGTGAAAGAAGGTCTTACTACTTACAAAGCACTTTCTCACGATAACACATTAAATAAGGAGCAGAAAATGGTAGCACTTAACAAAGCTATCGAAGAAGCTACAACTCTTGAGATGCCAATGCTTGAGAAAAACATGATGATTCTTTCTACTCTAGGTACAGTTGCAACCCTAATCGCACTACTTGGAACAGTAATCGGGATGATCAAGGCGTTCTTCGCATTAGGTTCAGGAGGTGGTACTCCAGATGCTGCTGCTCTATCTACAGGTATCTCTGAAGCCTTGATCAACACGGCATTAGGTATTGGTACTTCAGCAATCGCTATTATCCTTTATAACTTCTTTACATCTAAAATTGATGGATTAACTTACAAGATCGACGAGATCTCTATGAGTATCCAACAATCTTTCGCTGAATTCAACTAAGAATTAGCAAGATATTTGCATTAGCAATTAAAAGAAGTTTAATTAAAAATATTTTATAATAATGGCGAGAGTCAAACCTAAAAGACATGGAGTCGTAACGGACATGACCGCAATGTGTGACGTTGCGTTCCTACTTCTTACGTTCTTTATCTTGACCACTCAGTTTAAAAAACCTGACGTGGAGCAGATCAAACCGCCATCTTCAATTTCGGAAAAATTGCTTCCTGATGCTAGTTTAATGACTATCAACGCTACTCCGGACGGAAAATTCTATTTCCAGCCGGTAGAAAATGCATCAGAAAGAATAGCTCTTTTGGATAAAATGGGACAAAAGTATGGGATTACTTTTGACAACAACCAAAAAGCTGCTTTCCAGAAAGTTCAGGCAATTGGAGTTCCAATGAACCAACTAAAAGGGTATTTGGATTTGCCTGCAGATGAGCAGAAAAATTATAGAAGTCCATCAGGAATTCCTATGGACAGTACAAATAAGCAATTAATTGATTGGGTAAAAGAAAGTTTGAGCGTTAACCCTGACTACAAGTTAGCTATTAAAGGTGACGTTACAACGCAATACCCTAAAGTGAAAAGCCTATTTGAAGGTTTAAGAGATATTGATTTTCTTAAATTTTGGTTGATTACATCACAAGAAGGTAAACCTAACGAATAATATCGATAGAAATGGCAGAAGTACAAGTACAGGAAAAAGGCGGCAAGGGCGGCAAGGTCCGTTCCAAGAAGCAGAACACCAGAGTCGATATGACTCCGATGGTAGACTTGGGTTTTCTATTGATTACCTTCTTTATGTTCACAACTACATTTAGTAAACCGAACGTTATGGATTTGGGTCTTCCGGCAAAACCGAAAGATGAAAAACAAAAACCACCTCCAACAGAAATTAAACTTTCAAACTCAATTTCTATCTTATTAGGAAAAGACAATAGAGTTTTTTGGCACCAGCAGGATGCAACTTCCTTGAATGACCAAACTCTTATGGAAACTACTCTTGATAGAGAAGGAATTAGAAAAGTAATTCAGCAGGCAAAATCTAGAGCTGCAGATCAAACAAAATTTACCGTGATCATTAAGCCAACTGACGATGCTATATATAAGAACTTTGTTGATATTCTTGACGAAATGGCAATTACCAAAAGTGAGCAGTACGGGGTTACTGACATCAAACCTTGGGAAAAAGCTATTTATGAGAAGAAAGTAGGAGGTGCTGCTGCACCAGCTGCTACAAAGTAATTTAACCATAAAATTGTATATCTAATCTATGGCAGATGAAAATGTATACGGTCAGAATCTTACTTTAGACGAGATCGTATTTGAAAATAGAAACAAGGAATATGGTGCCTATGATCTTAGACATCAGTATCCGAGACTTTTAACAAAGTCTTTTATCATCGGAACAGCATTATTCCTTTTGGCAGCTTTGTCTCCGTTCATCTATCTTACGATTAAAAATCTTACAGCTCCGCCTAAGCAAGAAGTAAAGGCAGATCTGGTAGATATTATCGAAGAAGATCCGATTATCGAGCAGCCTAAAGAGGAAGAACCACCTCCACCACCTCCACCACCAAAAGAGGAGGAGAAAATTGAGGTGATTCAGAACGTAGTTCCTGAGCCTGTAAAAGCTCCGAAAATTGAGACACCACCACCACCAATTTCTAAGCAGTTGGAAACAACAACTGGTCTACAGAATCAGGAGGGGGTAAAGGCTCCAGCTTATACGCCACCACCACCACCACCATCTACAGGTACTAAAGCTAGTACTGCAGAAGTGAAGACGAACAACCCGAACGAGATCTATAAAGATGTTGACCAGTCTGCAGAATATCCTGGAGGTATGGGAGCATTAAGAAAGTTCTTGGGAGATAACTTCGATACTTCTCTAATGGAAGGAGGTGAAGGAACGCTTAAAGCTAAGCTGAAGTTCGTTGTAGAAAAAGACGGAACTGTTTCTGCTGTTACTATTGAGGAGAAATCTCCAAATGGTGACTTCAACAGTGAAGCTGTACGTGTAGTTAAGAAACTTAAAAAATGGACTCCTGCGAAGAGAAACGGGGAGAGCGTTAGATCTTACTATAGTGTACCATTTACTATGAACTTTGAATAAGATTTATTTGTTCAAAATATAAATAAAAAGAGAAGCATATGCTTCTCTTTTTATTTTTTTTGGTATTTTTGTTACATGATGTTCAATTGGTTATCCCTGGTTACGGGATTGTTTTATATCGTTTTAGGAATTGTAGTGATTGTCTACAAATTCTTCTTTACTACTTTAGAACCTGCTATTGCCTATGCATTAGGTGTAGTACTGATTATCTATGGTATTTTTAGAATTTACAGGGCGATCTCAAGAATTAAAAAATCGAGAAATGAAGAATAGTTTTAAGCTTGTAATAATTTTTGTTTTGAGCATAATGCTTGCAAGCTGCAAAAAGGAGAAAAACGCTCCTTCATATCACAAAGGTGAGCTTACAATTTTTACTGACGAGTCCTTTCAAAGCGTTACAGAAGCACTAGCTGACGGCTATATGATCAACTATCCTGACACGCACATCAAAGTAGAAACAAAGAAAGAAGATTTAGGACTTCTTGATCTTCTGAAAGGTAGTGCGAAAGCAGTGGTTATGTCCAGAAATCTTACTCCTGAAGAAATAAAAACATATGAAGAAAGAACGGATCTGAAGTTCCTTCCCTCTAAATTTGCTGCAGATGCAGTAGTTTTTGTAGTTCCTAAAGACTCTCCTAAAGAAAGTATCTCCATGGAAGAAATCAATGCCGGGTTGATGTCTGATAAAAAAGAATTTATCTTTGATGGAACTAACTCAAGTAATCTGAATTTTGTCGCTGAAAAATTAAAAAAACAGCCAAAAGACCTTCAATTTTCTATTATTCCGGGAAATCAGAAGATTATAGAGGAATTAGGAAAATATCCTAATAAAATAGGTGTTGTAGGGCTCAATACTTTTAGCCGTCCTTATGATAAAACTTCAGAGAAATTAAGAGAAATGGTTAAAGTTCTTCCTGTGGTAAATAAAGGAAAATTGTACAATGCAGATTTCGAAGGACTTCGTACCATGGAATATCCATTCACAAGGGTACTTTATTTCTTGATTAATGAAGGTAATTTTAATATTGCCAATGGATTTATAAGATTTTCATGTACTCACCTAGGTCAAAAAATTGTACAGAAAGAAGGGCTGCAACCTTATAATATTTATAAGAGAGAGGTTCAGATGCGTTAAAAAATATTAAATTCGCAATTTATCCTTATTAAAAATTTTGATTTGGTCTGAAAATTGTGTAGAATAAAACTCAATTATTAGAAAATATAAAATGAAAGATATAATGAATATGAATGTAAAGAAGATTGCTTTTGGAGCAGCCGTGGTATTTTTTACCGGTTTTGCCTCTGCACAAACACTGCAGGATGGTATCAACAGTATAGATAGTGATAAATTTGCTCAGGCAAAAACAAATTTCACTGAAATGATCGCTAAAGAGCCTACAGCTGAGAACTACTTCTATTTGGGAAATACTTTCTTAAGACAAGGAGAGCCAGATTATGCTAAGGCAACTGAAAGCTTCAACAAAGGATTAGCTGCTGATGCAAAAAGCTATCTAAACAAAATTGGTTTAGCTGCTGTTAAATTAGGGAAAGGTGATAAAAATGCCGTAGCTGAAATTCAGAAAGTAGTTACTGATTCAAGAGAAAAAGATGCTGAAGTTCTTTTCAGAGCCGCAGAAGCTTTAACTTTATTTGAAAAGAATAGTTCACCTGATCTTGCTATCCAGTTTTTAACTAAAGCAATCGAGAAAGCTGAGAAAAAAGGTGTGCCTGCACATTATTATTATACATTAGGAGATGCTTACAGACTAAAAAGAATGCCGGGAGAGGCTATGTCTGCTTATGATAAAGCATTACCTACTGCTAAAAATAAAGCTTCCGTTTATACAAGAATGGCAACTTTATGGATGGCAGCACAACAGTGGCAGCAAGCGAAGCAAAACATTGATAAAGCTATCGGTGTAGATGCTACTTATGCTCCTGCGTATAAGGCATTGGCTGGTTATGATATCAGATATCAGCAGAATGCAAAAGCAACACAAGACCTTATCAACTATACAAAGTATGCTGATGAAGATCCATATACTCAGTTAGAAATTGCAAAATTATACTTCACTAATGAAGATTATGCAAACTCTAAAACTGTTTTAGACAAGATTTTTGATAAAATCGATGACCCTATCAAGTTCAAATTAAGAGCTTACCAGTCATATGCTGATAAAAATTATGCTGACGCTAAGCAAAATATGGATACGTTTGTTTCTCAAGCTGAGAAAACAAGAGTACAACCTGCTGACCAAGGTTTACAAGGACTTATTGCTGCAGGTTTAGCAAAAGACGAAAAGGATGCTGCTAAAAAAACAGCTTTAATGACAGAGGCTCAGCAAAAAGTGGCTATTGCTAAAGCGGCTAAAGATGAAACAATGAAGTGGGATCTTGAATTAGCTAACATCGCTGGAGGTGGTGGTGTATCTCAGTCAGAAGTTGATAAAGGACCTACTAACCCTGCTATTGAAGCATTGAAACAGAAAATTGCTGCTAACAGCCAGGATTCTGATTCATTATTTAAGCTAGCTACTGCTTATCAGGATATCAAAAACTGGAACGGAGCAATCCTTACATGGCAAAAAATGTCAGCGCTACTTCCTGACTGGGCTCCAGCTTACTATAGTCAGGGATATTCTTACCAACAGGCAGGAAACAATGATGCGGCAAAAATTGCTTATGAGAAATTCATTAGTACAGTAAAACCTGCTGATCAGGAAGCAAACAAGCAAACACTTGCTTATGCTTATTTCGCTGTAGCATATATGAGCAAAGACTCTGATGCTGCTAAAGCAAAAGATTATGTAGCAAAATCTCTACAGTTGGATCCTACTTATCAGGATGCTGTAAAATTAAATGCAGAGATCAACAAATAATTTAAAGATTAAATTATAGATATTAAAACTTCCCATTCGTAATGTTTGGGAAGTTTTTATTTTAAACTTATCTTTGATTTTATGAAAACTGATATACTTGCTTTTGGAGCACATCCTGATGATGTAGAATTAGGGTGTGGAGGAACTATTGCTAAAATGGTTTCGGAGGGTAAAAAATGTGTGGTTATAGATCTTACAAGAGGAGAGCTCGGAACAAGAGGTACAGATGAAACCAGAAGAACTGAAGCTGCAGACGCTGCTAAAATTTTAGGACTCTCCGCAAGAGAGAACCTGGGAATGAAAGATGGCTTTTTGGTAAATTCTGAAGAATACCAAATGAGGATCGTAAAAATGATCCGCAAATACAGACCAGAAATCGTTTTAGCTAATGCAAATGATGATAGACATCCAGATCATGCAAAAGGAGCGAAATTAGTATCAGATGCGTGCTTTTTGTCCGGACTGAGAAAAATTGAAACCTTATTAGATGGAGAAACTCAGGAAGTGTGGAGACCGAAGCATGTTTTTCATTATATTCAGTGGAAAGACATCAAACCGGAATTTGTAATTGACATCTCAGAACATCTTAGCACAAAATTAGAAGCTTGCATGGCTTATAAAACTCAGTTTTATGATCCGGCTTCCAAAGAGCCTGAGACTCCAATTACCACAAAAGACTTTTATGAGAGTTTAACATATCGGGCACAGGATTTAGGGCGATTATCGGGAGTAACTTACGCTGAGGGCTTTACATCTGAAAAGTTAATTTCTTTGAAAAATTTTGATGGAATTGTTTGGTAGTTGAGGAAATTGTCCTATATTTGCACTCAGAAAACGGTGATTGTAGCTCAGTTGGTTAGAGCGTCGGATTGTGGTTCCGAAGGTCGGGGGTTCGAGACCCCTCATTCACCCAAAGAAAGTACACTTTTTTGAAAGTGTACTTTTTTATTTTATACCTGTTTCAGTTGTAGAGATTACTTATTTTTATCATTTTTTCTTTAACGTTTTTTCTTCTTCACACCAATAATTCTTCTCTTGGTATATAAAAATGGGTTTCTAAAAGTTCTTTAAATAAATTCTATGATTGGTGATTAAAACATTTATATTTGTTCAACCAGAATCGTGAGAAAAATCTCATTAAAAATTACCCTAATCAAAGCTATTAACATGAAAAAACTCATTACAATTCTTATTGCTTTTTTTGCAATAAAATCCTATTCTCAATCAGGTTCCCAATCTTATTACAAACGTTTGTTTGATACCAGAGGTCTTGACCAGTGGGATGGTAATTCAACAAGCCAGGATCAACTTGAGTTTGCCTGGGGAGTGCCTGCTCATATGGAAGCATTGGTTTTAATGTATGAAAAAACACTTGAAAAGAAGTATGCAGAAACTTTAATTAAGTGCATCGGAAATACTATTGACAGAAGAGATGACCTGAGAAATCCGACATTGGGATATCCGATAATTTATGATTACCGCCATGTTTCTGGTGCTGCGTGGTCTACTAATCATTACAATGCAGTAACAGATACGGGATTGCCTTATTCTCATTTGGTACATAGTGCTAATATTACCTATCCTATGGCTAAATTTGCAGCAATAGTTAAAAATAACACTGCTATTCAAAATTTAACATATGATTCACCAACAGGTCGTTATGCGGGGCAAAACTATATCACAATTGCTAATGACCTTATCCAGAAAATAAAAGAAACACTTGCATACCACGAAGCCCAATGGTATACAGAACCGGGATCTACTACTATAGGTTATTATAAAGAGAGAAGTGATAATAATCCGCCAATAGCTTTTCCTGGAGTTATTTTACCATTTAATATGCAAAGTTCCGTTGGAAGAGTGCTTGTACAAATGTACAGAGCAACGAATGAGAACAATTATCTTACCCAGATTAATCAAATTGCTAATTTTATAAAATCAAATACCCAGCTTAATTCCACTCTGGGATCAAATGTCTGGACCTATTGGAAACACGATGACTTGCGTGAAGATATTTCTCATGCTGATTTGACGGCAGCGTTCCCTTATGAATGTAATAAGTATGGTATTTCAATCAATGGAAACCTTATTTATACCACTGCAGATATCAATGCATATACTAAAACGTTGACAAAAGATATTTATATCTCTCCCTTACACATAAAAAATGGAGTTAATTATAATGGTGAGAATTGGAATATCAAGTATAATATTAATACTTCTGATCCTGCTGTAACTCCTCGATATGGAACTTATACAGCTTATCTATGGCTATATTTATCGCAGTATGATGATAAAACGCTATATCAGATAGTTTCAGATTTACAGGCTGCCAAGAACTATTATAGTAACATAACGGTATTTGATTCTTCTATCACATGGGCGCTTTTATCAAATTTTGAAAACTTAGTGGTACCTGTCAATACAGATCATGAGTATGGTGAAGATTCTGATTGGAGAGGTATTGCAAACGGTAATTTTGATGGAGATAGCGACGAAGAATTTGTAGTAATAAGAAATTTTGATGGATTGATGCAGGCTTTAGAACCACATGACAGAGGTTTTCGCCAGGTGGCTACGGCCAAGGTATACGGTGGTTCAAACAACTGGAAAGGGTTGGCCGCAGGAGACTTTTTTGGAGATAGTAAAAGTGAGATCATAGCTTTAAATGATCATGCAGATGCCAACGAAAATGGTATTTATGTTTTGAAAATTGAAAACGGCAGTATCGTGGAACATACCAGATATACCGGATGGGGAGCCCAATCAGAGTGGGTAGGTGTAGCTGCTGGAAACTTCATCAGTGGAGGAAAAGATGATGTTATCACAGTAAGAAATTTTAATAAAGAAGTTAGAGTGAGCAAATTTGTTGGAACAGATATGCAATCAGTGTATTTAAATACGCTTAATCTGCCTGCAAGTTCTACAATCAAAGCAGTGGCATCAGGTGATCTTGATAAAGATGGTAAAGATGAATTAGTACTGCTTGTGGATGCTGATGATAATAACGCCATCTATAATGGTATCCATGTGTATCGTGTAAGTGATAGTGGAGTTCTTACAAAAATTACTGAATTTACAAACTGGGGCTCAGCTTCAGACTGGAAAGGTTTAGCTGTTGGTGACATTGATGCTGATGGTGCTGCTGAAATCATTGCCCATAGAAATTTTGACGGGGATTATAAATTATTTAAACTGAATGGAAATGTCTTATCAGGTATTACTGCTGAAAAGTTTCCGGTTTTGCAAACCAAAAATAATGTAATGTGTTTTGGGAATTTTGATCCAAGTACAAAGAATGAAGAATTAGCTACTCTTAGAAAAGATGGAGGTATTGTAATGTTTTCTTCGGCAAATGTTACAAACAATGTGATTAATATGAATAACAGAACTGCCGATCCTTGTAGAAATGAACTGCCGGATGTCTTATTTAGTTTTCTGAAATCACCCTCTTTACATAAAGAGGAATCTAAAGAAATAGTATCTGTAAAATAAGAAATTATAATATTCAATAAAAACGGGCTTTAGCCCGTTTTTTTATGTTTTGATTGTAGGGCATAAAAAAGCATCTTTTTCAGATGCTTGTGTTTTTAAATATTCTTTTTTTAAACTTCGTCGTCAGAATCAATAGTGAAAGATCTGCTCTTAAAGTCTTTGTCATGTTTTTCTGAAATTACATCCTCACCCTTTTCATTAATGATGAAATCTGTGGACTCATTAAACATCTCCTGGAAACTCTTAAAATCTTCCTTGTAAAGGTAAATTTTATGCTTCTCGAATGTAGCTTCCCCATTCTCTCCGAAATTTTTCTTACTCTCAGTGATTGTAAGATAATAATCTCCTGCTTTCGTCTCGCGCACATCAAAGAAATAAGTTCTTCTCCCTGCTTTTAACACCTTAGTGAAAATTTCATTTTCATGGCGTTCCTTGTATTCACTCATTGTTAGATATTTTTTAATCTTGTTAAGAACAAATATAAAAGAATTCTTTTAATCACAAAATTTTTTTTATGATTTATTTAACAATTGAGAACGAAATGGCTAAGCAGTTACAGAATTGGTAATTTCCGTAAGGTTGAGAATTTGATCCGCTTTTTGAGCGCTAGACTCTCTGTGTGTGATGATTATGGAAGTAGCATTGCTGATTTTTTTATCAATATTTTCCAGAATATTTTGCTCTGTTTCGGTGTCTAAAGCAGACAAAGAATCGTCAAAAATGATGATATTTGGGTCTTTAATTAAGGCTCTTGCAATACATATTCTTTGCTTTTGCCCCCCTGAAAGCATTACCCCGCGTTCACCAACAAGTGTTTTATATTGCTCTTTAAACTCCACAATATTTTTATGAACATCGGCAATATTTGCATATTCTACTACTTTCTCATGTGACGGATGATCAATGGCAAAACCAATGTTATTTTCTATAGAATCAGAGAATAAATAACTCTCCTGAGGAATATATCCAATAAAGTCTCTGTAGTTATTCAGATTATGATCTTTAAGATTTTTACCATCAATTAAAATTTCCCCTTCTGTAGGATCTATTAATCGGCACAACAGCAAGGCAATGGTTGATTTTCCACTTCCGGTTTTCCCCATAATGGCTAAAGATTCTCCGGCTTTTACTTTAAAACTTAAATTATCCAGTGCTTTGATTCCAGTATTCGGATATACATAAGACACATTTCTGAATTCAATATCTCCTTTGATAGGATAGTTTTCAAAATTGGTATTAATGATCTCAGACTTTTTATCCATGAATTCATTGATCCTCTGCATAGATGCTTCAGCTCTCTGATTCACAGAAGTTACCCATCCTACCATAGAGAAAGGGAAAATCAAAGTATTGATATACATAAAGAAATCAGCAATCTTACCGATACTTAATTCTCCTGCAATATATTTGGTACCGCCGATCCAGATGATTGCTACGTTCAGTAACCCGATGACAAAAAGAATGATCGTAAAGAAATAAGCTTCTGTTTTGGCCAGATCCAAAGCTTTATTCTGATAATCCGTTACTTTAATTCCGTAGTTTTTTTCAATATATTTTTCTCTAGCAAAAAATTTTACCACACGGATTCCGGAAAAGCTGTCCTGAACAAAAGTTGAAATGGCAGACTGGCTTTTCTGCATGATCTTCGACTTTTTGTTGATGATTGAGCTTACCTTATAAATAGCAAAAGATAAAATAGGAAGCGGAAGTAAAGTCCACAGCGTCATGGAAGCATCAGTTTTCACCATATAAATGGCTGTGATCAATACAAGAACAATCAGGTTGGCTACATACATAACACCCGGACCAAGATACATTCTTACGGCAACAACATCTTCACTCAATCTGTTCATTAAATCCCCAATGGTAGTCTGCTTATAATCTGTTAGGGATAAATCCTGATAATGTCTGTAGATTTTATTCTTAAGTTCATATTCTATCCTTCGGGAGGCAACAATAATAGTCTGTCTCATCATGAAGGTGAAAATTCCGGTCAGAAGAGAACATCCGACAATGATCCCAACATAGGTCAGAACCTGCTGGTTGAAGCCAAGGTTTCCACTTTTTGTAAGTTCATCCACAGACTTTCCTACAAACTGAACCTTATATATATTGAAGAAATTACTGGCAATGATAAATAGTACCCCCCAAAACAGCAGTATTTTGTGTTTCCAAAAATAGGGGTTTAAGGTTTTAAGCGCTTTCATATAGTTGCACAAAATTACAAAAATGTCATCATACTACGAATTTCATCAATTTTAAATTTTGTATCTTTGCAGCCATAAAAAAGCTCTTTGAATGTTAGGAAGACGACAAATCCGTGAAAAAGTAGTACAGACAGTGTATTCTTACTACCAAAATCCTGTAAAATTTGATGTTTTAGAGAAAAACATGTTTGCCGGGATAGAGAAAATCTATTATCTATACATCTATCAGCTCAACTTTTTGGTGGGACTGAAAGATTTGGCAGAAAATCAAATCGAAATTGGTAAGAATAAATTTCTTAAAACTGATGCTGATATTAATCCTAACCAAAAATTCATCAACAATCAAGTATTGCTTAAACTGGAAGAAAACCCTGAAAGATTATTCTTTACAGGTCAGCACAAGCAGTTGAAATGGGATATGCATGATGACTTATTGGTAAAGACTTTCCAGAGAATTACGGCTGGAAAACGTTATCAGGATTTCATGAAAGAAGAAGGATATTCTTTTGAAGAAGATCAGAAATTTATCGGAAAATTATTCTTAAGATATATTGCTGAAAATGAAGATTTTCATGATTACTTAGGAGATAAGGAACTTTCATGGTATGATGATATCCATATCGCCAATTCAATGGTGCAAAAAACGATCGGTTTCCTGAGAGAAGATGAAGAAAGCAGAACTTTGATCAAAATGATTAAAGATGAAGAAGATAAAACATTCGCTGCAAAATTGTTGAGAGATACCCTGAACAACTGGGAAAACAACGAAAAGAAACTGGAAGAAAGACTGGAAAACTGGGATCTGGAAAGAGTTTCTCTAATGGATAAAGTAATTTTGTCTACAGCAATTGCAGAGCTTGATAACTTTGCTTTCACGCCTTCAAGAGTGATCATTAATGAATATATTGAAATTGCAAAAGTATTTGCTACAGACCGCTCCAATATCTTCATCAATGGTATTTTAGATAAATATTGTAAAGATCAAAATAGAATATAAAATGAAAAAGACGTTATCAATTATCGCCTTGTCTATTATAGGCTTTGGGTTAGTTTCATGTAAAAAAGAAAACAAAGAAACTCAAAGTACTGAAACTGCAACTACTGATTCTGCAGCGGTTGCGGCTCCGGTAACTACTGGTTCTACTGCAGTACCTGGAACTGGTGAAACACCTGCTCCGGTTTCTAACGAACCATCTACTTCTGTTGCTCTGTCTGAAAACAGCTTCGATTTTGGAAAAATCAAAAAAGGAGATAAAGTAGAACACGTATACGAAATTACCAATACCGGGAAAAATCCATTGATCATTTCTGAAGTAAAGCCTGGATGCGGATGTACAGCTCCTGATTTTACAAAAGAACCGATCATGCCAGGTAAAAAAGGAAAAGTTACGTTGCACTTTGATTCTTCAAGCTTTGACGGAAACGTTCAGAAGTATGCAGATGTTTTTGCAAACGTAGAGAAAGCTCCAATCAGATTAACGTTCACAGCGAACATTCAACCATAATATTTAAAATATGTTGACACTATTTTTACAGGCAGCAGGTGGATCTTCACCCATGATGCTAATCATGATGGGGGTAATGTTTGTAGGATTTTATTTCCTGATGATCAGACCTCAGATGAAAAAACAGAAGCAGGAGAAAAACTTTCAGGAAAACCTTAAAGTAGGAACAAGAGTAGTTCTTACATCAGGTCTTCACGGAAGAATTGCTCAGATTCAGGATGACGGTTTTGTGATCGAAACATTATCCGGAAAACTGAAGTTTGAAAAAGCTGCAGTTTCAAGAGAAATGACAGAATCCCGTTTTGGAGATAAAGCAAAATCTGCAGATAAAGCAGATGATAAAAAAGAAACAGCTGCTGAAGAAAAGAAATAATTCAGTCTGAAGATATTGAGCTGCGGCGGGTGAACAAAGTTCACCCGCCGCAGCTTTTTTATATACAATAAGTTGAGTAGTCTTTGTGCCCATTTGTGATTAGTGAAATGAGTGTTTAATAAAAAAATTATCTTTGTTCCATGAATCAAAACGCAAATAAAACAGTTCTTATCCTAGGCGCCAATTCAGATGTGGCAAAGCAATGTATTAAGCAATATGTAGAAAAAGGATTTGCCGTAATTGCTGCTTCCAGAAATACCGCATCTTTGGAAGATTTTATTCATACCAATCATCTTGACCGTTCAAAAGTTTCTGTTTTATCTTTTGATGCTGCAGATTTTGATTCTCATCAGAAATTCTATTCCGATCTTTCTGTAAAGCCACATATTGTAGTATATGCTGCCGGGTTTTTAGTAGACAATCAAGATGCTTTGGCAGATTTCAAAGGAGCTAAACAAATGATGGAAGTCAATTATATGGGTGGAGTATCTATTCTAAGCATTATCGCGATGGATAAAAGCAATAAAAATCTTGAAAGAATCATCGGACTATCCTCCTTATCTGGGGTAAGAGGAAGAAAAAGTAATTTTGTGTATGGAAGTACCAAAGCTGCGTTTACCCAGTTTCTTGCCGGGTTAAGACAGGAATTAGCCTCCCGTAATATCATTGTGAATGCTTTAGTCATTGGTTATATCAGAACAAAAATCAACGAAGGACTGGAACTGAATGAATCTCTGATAATGGAGCCGGATTATGTGGCCGGATTTATTGTCAACGCAGGAAACTCCTTTACCATTGTTCCGAACTTTAAATGGAAAATTATTTATTGTATCCTGAAAATGCTTCCTGAGGGACTTGTTGCAAAATTGCCTTAATCTGGTTACTCAATAAAAGTTTACATAATATTAATTTTAGAATCATAGACTTCGGTATCGTTTTTGTAATTCTATGAACGAAAAATTATTTCTTCCTGTAAGATTCAATTTCTGAATGATTATTGAGTAAGCTGAACCTATCTGTTCCGCTGTCAATCTATTTTAATCTATAATATGATTTACTTTCACTAAGATAGTGTAAGGTAAATTTCTTTTTGAAGCGGATTATACTTTTGTTCAATTTCATTTTAACATCTTACAGGAGATATCAATCATTATTGATATTAACAGTAAAAAATACACAACAAAAATGGACGATTTAGAACTGAACAAGATTCAACAACACTGGGACACATTAATTTCATCAGCAATTTCATGGGCACCGAAAATTTTTACAGCAATTATTTCTGCAGTATTAATTTACCTGATCGGATCATGGATGATAAGAATGATCAAAAAGCTGGTTGAAAAAGCGTTCAAAAAACGTAATATGGAAGCTTCTCT
The DNA here is from genome assembly GCF_004119445.1 of Chryseobacterium sp. CH21. Classification (GTDB taxonomy): domain Bacteria; phylum Bacteroidota; class Bacteroidia; order Flavobacteriales; family Weeksellaceae; genus Chryseobacterium. Next base: position 32,359 of record NZ_QICI01000031.1, read on the forward strand.
GCAGCATTTTCTCCTAAACATTATCAATTGGGGGCTTAATATTCTCTTGTTTATCGTTGTGGTAACGCAGCTTGGAGTACAAACATCTGCATTTGTTGCAATGATTGGTGCTGCAGGTTTAGCGGTAGGTTTAGCTTTACAGGGTTCCTTAACTAATTTTGCAGGTGGGATATTAATTTTATTACTGAAACCTTTCAAAATTGGTGATTTTATTTCTACCAATTCCGGAGTTTCAGGAACAGTAGATACCATAGATATTTTTCATACGAAACTGATAACACCACAAAACCAATTAATAGTTATACCAAACGGAGTGGTGTCGAATAATAGTATTACCAATTTTACTCAATTGGGAACGAGGAGAACATCATTGGATATTGGAGTTGCTTATGATGCAGATCTTAGGAAAACAAAAGATATTTTGATGAGTGTCATTAATAGCAATCAGTATGCTCTGGACACACCGGCACCACAGGTCGTGGTTACGGAGCTTGGTGAAAGTGCTGTCAATCTATCGATAAGAGTGAGTACTGCAACTGAAAATTTCTGGACGATGAATGAAGAACTAATCATAGGTTGTAAAGAAGCTCTCGATAAAGCAGGAATCGGAATTCCTTTTCCGCAACGAGATATTCATGTTTATAATCAATAGTTATATTTAATTTTTTAAGAAACTCCTGCATTGTTTTAATGTGGGAGTTTTTATTTTCCTTTTGTAGAATATCGCTGAAGAAAGTCTATGAGAATTTTATATTCATTCTCCTTAAACTCAGCTTCCGTAAAAACGAAATTAATCTTGTTATTAACCATATTTAAAATAAGGTATTGGTCAACCATTTTGTAATGCGTTTTATCCCAGATACAGTTGATTGTATTGAATGGATTTTTAACAGTAATACAATCCTTATGAAGAGTTATGAAGCTGCTTTCGTGATGTTTGCTTCTAAGATTTTCAATTTGTTCATCTATTAAATTGAAGGTTTTATTTTTGGTACTGAAATATTGATATAAAAGAAAGAAAATATATCCTATAAATAAGAAACTTCCATATTTAAAAATAACAGAAACAGGACCAAGATTCAAAAATTTTAAAGGAAAGAAACCTAATGCTAGAAATATAACAGCATATATAACCGCTTTTTTTAATTCAACAAAATGCTTTTTCCAAGTATATTGAAAGAAAAATTTCTGATTTTCTCTTTCTATATTTTCATTGAAATATAATTGTAATTTGATGAATTCATCCATGAGTAAAAGTTTTGGTTGCAAAAATATTGAAATTATTCAGTGTTTAAAGTAGTTTTAACCATGTGTTTTTTATTTTTTGAGCTTTTTGCCAAATGGCAATTGTTTTTATCAGCTAGTTTTATACCTTTATCTTACCGTAATCTGTGGATACAACAAAACATGGAAGAACTTTTTCATTATATCAAAAAATTCGGCACACTGAATCCTCAGGATGAACTTCTGATTGCTGAAGGCATCCAGGAAATCACTGTAAAAAAAGGAAATCCTTTTGTGGAAGCAGGAAAAGTGAGCCAGAGAATTGCTTTTGTAAAAGAAGGTGTTTTCCGGTCTTTGTACTATAATAAACAAGGGGATGATTTTACCCGCTATTTCATCTATGAAGGTCGATTTATAGGAGATTTTCAGGGCTTTACTGATCAACTGCCTGCTCATGAAGATATTGAAGCTATTACGGATGCGGTATTACTGGTGATAGATCTTAAATATTTTAAAATTCTGGAAGAGAAAATTTCAGTCTGGCCGGTTCTATTTGCCAGAATTCATGCCTTTGTGGTTGAGAATAAGCTGAAGGTTGCCAGTATTATGCTGAATCAGGATGCGAAATCACGTTATATTCACTTTTTAAACCATTATCCGGGCCTTGCCAACAGAGTTCCTCAGTCTATGCTGGCTTCCTATCTCGGGGTTACCCCTTCTTCTTTGAGCCGGATCAGGAGGAATATTATCTAGAATTATTAATGATAGATGATAATTGATAGGTGATATCACTTTAAGTGGGAAAGTAATAAAGTTAGCGGACTTTACTAGCTTCTAATATCTAATATCTAATATCTGTTTTCTGAATAAATATCTTTTTGTCAAATGACAATGGGCTTTCTTTCTGACTGTCATAGCTTTGCTTCATAAAATTTAAAGTACGAATATGGATATTGTATTAGGATTACAATGGGGTGATGAAGGAAAAGGGAAATTCATTGATCTGATCAGTGAAAATTATGACATTACAGCACGTTTTAATGGAGGATCGAATGCTGGACACAGCATAGAAAGGAACGGGCGCAGAATTACGCTTAAAATGATTCCTTCGGGGATCTTTATGAAAGGAGTGCAGAATGTGATTGGTACAGGAACCGTTCTGGATCCTGTAAGCTTTAAAAACGAAATTTTGAATCTTCAGACATTTGATGAAACGGTTCAGCCAGAAAACAATATTGTTATTTCGCTGAAAGCTCACTTTGTACTGCCTACTCATAAGCTTTTGGATATTTTTATGGAAGAAAGTCCTGAGTATACCACGATCGGAACCACCAAAAACGGAATTGCACAGGCTTACTCCAATAAAATTTTAAGACAGAATGTAAGAGTAGGAGATATGTTTGCTCCAGACTTCAAAAGCAAAGTACAACATATTTTAGCAAGAGATTACAAAATGCTTGCGGAAGGAAATATGGAATTACCTTCTTTAGAAGAAATCAGTAATGAGTTTTTTGAAGCGGTTGATTTTCTGAAAAGATTTAAATGTACAGAGACAGAAATTTATCTGAATAGCGCTTTAACAGAAGGAAATACAATATTGGCAGAAGGGTCTCAGGCTGCCATGCTGGATATTGATCACGGAACTTATCCTTATGTAACTTCTTCATCAACCACAGCTTCTGGAGCAAGCAGCGGATTAGGTGTTTCACCGAAAAAAATCGGTGAGGTATTTGGAATTGCAAAAGCTTATTGTACAAGAGTAGGAAACGGAGTTTTCCCAACAGAACTCTTTGATGAACTAGGTGAGGAGATCAGAATAAAGGGGAATGAGTTTGGTTCCAATACCGGACGTCCAAGAAGAACAGGCTGGCTGGATTTACCTGCTTTAAAATATGCTGTAATGATCAACGGAGTTACTCAGCTGGTTTTAACGAAAGCTGATGTTTTAAGCGGATTGAAATCTGTAGCAGTCTGTACTCATTATGAACTGGAAAATGGAAAGAGGGTAGCGGTCTCAGGATTACTTCCGGAAAACGGAAAGCCAATCCTGAAATGGATGAATGGTTGGAATGCTGATTTTTCTACCATGAAAAGCCCTTCAGAGCTTCCAAAAGAAGTGAATGAATTTCTGTCATTTCTTGAAGCCGAATTAGGAATTCCTGTGGCCTATCTTTCAACCGGGCCAGGAAGAGAGCAGATGCTGAAAATGATTTAATAATTATATAACGGGAATTATATAAAAAATAAAAGAGGTTAGGAGATAGATTTCCTAACCTCTTTATTTGTATGAAAAAGTTTAGTTAACTTTTGTAAGTATAAAGCGTTGCTTTGTAGAAGGCTGAACCGTTTGGTTCGTGGTGCCAATTACAATAGGAGTAAGATTGGTTGTTGTACCATTTTTCACTTCTAATCTTAATGCTGGTGCATTCTTAGGAGCAAATCCAAATCCATTATTTCCTAAATTGAATAATAACCATTTTTGAGCATCTGTATTAGAATTCGTCCTTAATTCAACAGCTGTTCCATTGGTTGTTCCGTTACTTTTTACAGTTAACACCTTTGTAGGATCTAATATGGATTTAATAGTATAATAGCCATGATCTGATTTGGTAAATGTAAATCTCTGGTTATTCCCTGTAGAAGCGGAATACAGAATGATGCTGGTGCCATCTGTTGTGGAACTTCCGGAAACATCTAAATTTTTATCACTTGCTAAAGCTGTTCTCATAGTGTAAGTTCCGTTGATTGCAGAAGAGGAATTAACCGGTCCGTATAAATGATTGATACCAGCATAATCACCGGCAGACAATCCTGTTCGTTGCTTGGTAAAAGTAGATCCGTCCAGCTTAGTCATTACCGGTTGACTTGCGTTGATAGCAAAGTCTGTAGATTGATACATCATCACTGATCCAAAATCAAATGCACCGTGTCCTGCGTAATCATTGTAAAGATTGAAGTTATGACGGCTTCCTTCCACGGCTTTGTTAACATCTACAATAATATACTGATCTCTATCCGGGCGGCATTGCTCATGCATGATTCCCATAGAGTGCATGATTTCGTGAGCAATAATTGCAGGATACGTGGTGTTATAAATTTTAATACCATTAACTCTGTTTTTTTGCCATCCAAGTGGAGAACTGTTACTCGTTGTATAAGTAAAGGTGATGTATTCTGTTTGGTTGGTTCGTTCAACAAACTGCATACTGGTTTGAGAAGAAATCATATCAAACGCTTTGTTGATATTGGTAAGAAATGTATTGTAACTCTGAGTACTCAGGCTTCCCTGACTGGGTAATGTATAATAAACTGTTGCATTCGGCCATGTCTTAATAAAAGAGCTTACAATGGTGCTTTTCCCGGCTGCAGATGTTTCAGGATTGGTCTGCTTTTGTAATATATTGAACTGCTCCGGGCTAATGGTAATATCTTCTGCATAAAAATATTCTCCATTGATTTCATTGACATAGGTGTATTTTCCGTCAATTAATAATTTGTGAATTTTTGCATTGGCTAAGTTCTCTGTTGCTGGTTCCATTGAATCGGTCTGTGTATTTTCAAGATCCGATCTGCATGAGTTCAGTGCCAGAACAAGGCATCCTGATAATAGTAATAGTTTACTTTTCATATTATTTAATTTTGGTTTGGTGATCAGGTTGTAAATATGAACAGCTATTGTATTACCCTACGCAAAAGATTACAAAATAAGTTAATTCTTAATTTTGATTAAGTCATCATTATAACCTAGCTGTATGTTGTAAATATATTGATAATAAATTATATTTGAATATAACATAATATATTGATTGTTTTATTGTTTGTTTAATCAAAGCATGTATTAATTTCGTTAATTAATCCAAAGTATTTTATTTTATACTATTAAATTTTAAATTTGATTATTTCACAAATATTTGATATAATGATTATGATTGCATATTGTGCTGTATTAGAGTCTATTTCATTGACAAAATAAATAAAATACACTGGACATTATAATAACATGAACCTAAAATAATGCTATTTATGAATGTTATTTTCCAAACAATGTTGTTAGTATAAAGTATTGGTATTTTAAAGGTTACTGAAATTTGAATATAAAAAAAGCGGGGCAAATACCTAGTCATGGTCGGAAGATTTTTTCTTCCGACTTTTTGTTTTTAGATATTCAATATTATTATTATTATTATTTTAATTAATTGATTATCAGTCATTTAATTTGTTTTATTATTTCGTTTTTTGTATCTTTATTGTTGATAATCAATTGTTTATGTCGGTTTTTAAAGATCGCAAAATATCACTTAAAGATGTTTTAGAATTTATTCCCGAAGCACTTTTAAGCCACTTTTCCGCAAGTACAAAAGTGGATTATTATAGTAAAGTTCTGCATGGAAGAAAAATATTCTACCTGCTTTTGTATTGCATATTTGATAATGAAAAATTAAGCCAAAGAACGTTGGAAGATACTTTTAATAGCAGTGGATTCAAAGCCTTATTTGGTTTAGGGGAAGAGGAAAAGATTCGAAGGAGTTCAATTTCTGAGAGGCTCTCAAAAATTGATTCCAATTATTTCCTGGAAATCTACGAACAGATGTACGGAAGATTTTCGGAACTTTATTCCAAAACAGAAATCGAAAA
>NZ_QICI01000016.1 GCF_004119445.1 Chryseobacterium sp. CH21
CTTTGGCGCTTAATGATTCACCCTGTTTCTTGTGGATTAATTAATACTATAAAGTTAATTTACGTAATTCAAAAAACTTTATAATACAAACTAAAGGGCGCTAAATATATAATACAGACTGCTTTTAAGACGCGAGGATTTTATCTCCGATAAAATTGATAACTGTATATTTTAAACATTATATAAACTTAAACCATTAAGAGAAATTAAATGATTAAGAATAGTAAGATGAAACGTAACCTTTTCTAAAACATCTTCGATGTTTTCTTAACTTTCCTTCACAACTTCAATGAACTTAATGGTTCAGAAATAATAGGAAAGACTTTGCGATTCTCCAACAAAATGTATATTTCAAATACGCAAGGGCGCTAAGAATATATAAATACAGACTGCTTTTAAGGCGCTAGGATTTTATCTCCGATAAAATTGATAACTGCATATTTTAAACATTATATAAACTTAAACCATTAAGGAAAATTAAATAATTAAGAATAGTAAGATGAAGCGCTAGGCTTTCTAAAAATATCTTTGATGTTTTCTTAATTTTTCCTCACCTCTTCAATTTACTTAAAGGTTCAAAAACAATTTTTAAAACATATCTCAGTAACAAAAAAAGCGCACCCATAGGGTACGCTTTGTATTGTATAAGTTGAATACGATTAGTGTAATTCAGCTAGGTATTTTTCTGCATCCATTGCGGCCATACATCCACTTCCTGCTGCTGTAATAGCCTGTCTGTAGATATGATCCTGAACATCTCCCGCAGCAAATACACCTGGAAGATTTGTTCTTGAAGAACCTTTCTCAGTAACGATATATCCATTTTCATCAAGATCTACCTGACCAACGAAGATATCTGTATTCGGTTTGTGACCAATGGCAATAAAGATCCCTTCCACATCCACTGTAGATTTCTCCTGAGTCTGGTTATTGATGATTACTGCTCTTTCTACCAGACTGTTTTCTCCTTCAATCCCAATTAATTCATGGTGAAATTTAACTTCAATATTCGGAGTGCTTTCCACTCTGTGAACCATTGCTTTTGAAGCTCTGAAAACATCTTTTCTTACCAATAAAGTTACTTTTTTACAAAGTTTTGCAAGGTAAGTAGCCTCTTCTGCAGCTGTATCTCCCGCTCCTACTACTACAACGTCTTTTCCTCTGTAGAAGAACCCGTCACACGTAGCACAAGCAGAAACACCACCTCCTGCATATTTTTTCTCATCATCAAGACCTAGATATTTTGCTGTAGCTCCTGTAGAGATAATAACTGTTTTGGCAAGGATTTCTTTGTTTCCTGCATATAATTTGTGAACACCGCCAACTTCTTTAGAGAATTCAGCTTTAGTGATCATTTCGTAATGAACTTTGGTTTCAAATCTTTCTGCCTGTTTTTGCAGATCCATCATCATTTCAGGACCTGTAATCCCGGCTGGATACCCTGGAAAGTTATCAACTTCTGTAGTGGTTGTTAATTGTCCGCCCGGCTCCAAACCTGTATATAATTCAGGTTTCAAGTCTGCTCTTGCGGCATAGATAGCAGCGGTGAAGCCAGAAGGCCCAGATCCAACGATCACACAATCTAAAATGTTTTGCTCCATAATTTACTTTGTTCGAAAAGATTTAATTTGAATTAAGACTGCTAATTTCGGAATTTTTAATTTCTCCTTAAAGTTATTTTAATGATACTTGTCAATATCTGATATGTTGAATTTCGATGGTGATTGCTTTGGGGTGAGTTTCAGGGTTCGAATTCCGGGATTCGGGGTGCGAGTTATTATCTTATAGGTTTCGGGTTCTGAGATTTGGTTCGGTATAAAAAATTAAAACTTTTCCATTTAAACCCTCGAATCACGCATCTCACTATCTCGCGTCTCGCCTCACACCTTCATCTTAATCTTATCTACATTGATAATCTTGTACACCAGTTCTCTGATTAATTCGGCTTCCCCCATATTGACGGCTCCAAGTCCTTTTCCTTTCATATCGAATTCGCGTAGAATAGAAATGACTCTTGTTGCATGTTTTAAAGGATAAAGTCTTGCACTTTCCGCATAATCTTTGATAAAATAAGGATTTACCCCCATCTGTGACGCAATAGCCTGTGGAGACTGCCCCGCCATGGTCTGATAGATAATAACGTTTGAGAAGTAATTGTAAAGGCTTGCCAGCATCATGACGAAAGGATTATTCTTCGGGTTTTTCCCCATAAAATGGGCTATTTTAAAGGCTGTATTAGCATTTTTAGTTCCTAACGCTTTTTGAAGTTCAAAAATATTGTACTCCTTGCTGATACCGATGTGGTTTTCAACGATTGTTCCGTCAAGAATATCGCCTTCTTTAAGGATGATTTTTAATTTGTTCAGCTCATTCGCAATTCTTGACAAATCATTACCCAGATATTCTGCCAGAAGATGAGAAATATTCGGGGCTGTATTGATTTTAAGCTTTGCACACTCATCTGAAATCCATTTAGGAAGGTTATTTTCCTTTACAGATTCACTCAGGAAAAGAGCTTTGGCTTTATCCAATGCTTTGGCTGCCTTTTTCCGGCTGTCCAGTTTCTTGTGCTTATGAGCGAAAACCAAAACCGTAGAAGGAACAGGGTTCTCTACATAAGATTCCAGAATTCTGTTTTCCTCTTCATTGAGTTTTAAATCCTGAGCTTCTTTCACAATAATCACCTGCTTATCTCCCATCATCGGAAACTGCCTTGCCAAAGAAAGAACTTCCTGATAAGACGTGTCTTTTCCGTAGGTAACCGTTTGGTTGAAAGCTTTTTCATCCTCTTCCAAAAAGTTGTGTTCAAGGGCTTTTACAGCGAGATCAATAAAGTAGGCTTCTTCTCCGTGGAAAAAATAAATAGGTAAAACTTCTTTATTTTTAATATTTTTGAGGATTAAATCTAATTCTTTCATCTTATTAATGGAACTTCCAAAACTGAATTTTCAGGAAACTTTTGATTTTAAATTCAAGAAAGACAAAGATAAGTTTTTTATTTATGATTTGGTTCGTAAAACTTATCTTCTGCTCACTCCTGAGGAATGGGTAAGACAGCACTGGATACATTATTATCTTACTGTAAAATCCTACTCCACATCGGCTCTGATTACCGAAAAAAAGATTATCCTGAACGGGCTTACCAAAAGAATTGACCTTTTGGTTACAGAAAAAACAGAACCCGTTATTCTGATTGAATGTAAAGCTCCTCAGATCAAATTAACAGAAAAAACATTCGAACAGACTGCCAGATACAACTCCATTATTGGAGCAAAGGAAATCATTCTGACCAATGGACTTCAGCATATCAATGCCTATTATCAGGATGGTCAATATCAGTTTTACAGACCGGAATAAATAAATAAATAAATAAATAAATAAATAAATAAATAAATAAATAAAAAACCCTGCTGTCAACTCTTTACAACGAATAGCAGCAATTCACAACAATATTAATTATGAAAATAAAAAACATCATATTCGATTTCGGAGGTGTGCTTATGGACTGGAATCCGAGATATTATTTCAAGGACTATTTTAATGATAATGAAAAAATGGAATACTTCCTTGAAAATATTGTTCAGGATGAATGGAATATTGAACAGGACAGAGGAAGAAGCCTTGCTGAAGGAACAGACATTCAGGTAAAGAAATTCCCGGAATGGGAAAAAGAAATCCGTGCTTTCTATGACAACTGGACGGTAATGCTGAAAAGCGATATTCCACAGAATGTAGACGTTCTAAGAAAGCTTAAAAATACAGATTATCAACTATTTGGATTAACCAACTGGTCTGCAGAAACATTCCCTTACGCATTAGAAAACTATGACTTTTTTCAAATATTCGAAGGTAAAATTGTAGTTTCCGGAACAGAAAAACTGATCAAGCCTGATCCTAAAATCTGGCATGTGCTGCTGGAAAGGTATAACATCAAAGCTGAAGAATCGGTTTTCATTGATGATAATACAAAGAATATTGAAATGGCAAAATCATTGGGGTTCACTACTATTCAGGTTTCTCCGGATACGGATTTAACAAAAGAATTAAAGAAATTCGGAATTGAAGTTTAGCTTTTTTAAATATTTCCTTACTTTTAGTACTGTTTTTACAATCTGTTAATTCACAAACAATTAATTATGATACGCTCTATCTTATTAACCACAATGATTATGGCTTCGGGAACTCTTTTCAGTCAAAAACTTAAAACCGTATCTTATCAGGACGGTTCACAGAAACTGAATGGTCTTATTACTTCCAATGCAGGGAAAAAACTTCCTGGAGTATTGATCCTTCCAGCCTGGAAAGGCATTGATGAAGAAGCTAAAACAGCTGCTATTGAACTTGAAAAGCAAGGGTACATTGCCTTTATCGCAGACATTTATGGTGAAGGAAAAATTCCGGCTGACAATGAATCTGCATCGAAGAGTTCAGGATATTATAAACAGAATTATCAGGAATACCAGAAAAGAATTTCGCTGGCCTTGGAACAGCTGAAGAAAAATGGAGCAATTTCTGACAAAGTAGCTGTTATTGGCTACTGTTTCGGTGGTACTGGTGCATTAGAATCAGCGAGAGGTCATCTGCCTGTTGCAGGAGTTGTTTCTATCCATGGAAGTCTTGCGAGAGATCAGAGCAGAAAAAATGAAGCTTTATCTGCTAAAATCCTTGTTGAAAATCCGGCAGATGATAAAAGTGTGACTCCTGATGACTACAACAACCTCATCAAAGAAATGAATGAAGGAAATGCCGACTGGCAGATCATCACCTATGCTCATTCTAAACATACATTCACAGATCCGAAATCACCGGATTACAATGCAACAATGGCCAAAAGAGCCTGGAACCATACACTCCTATTCTTGAAAGAACTTTTGAAATAAACATAAAAAAGGCAAATTCAATACTTCTGAATTTGCCTTTTTGTTTTATATTTTTTAAGCTTATTCTGGTTTAGCTTGCAGTTCCACATCATATTTTTTTGGAGAATATTTGGTCAGAGAGCCTGTAGCAGCATCAATTCCCACCCCTATTGCACCTCCAAAAATAATATTCAGTAACGTTACGGCATTAAAAGTTTTTGTCAGTTTTACTTCTTTCTTCTCAAATCCTTCTTTTTCAAATGCAACCATCTGCTTACCTAAACCTCTTGGAATTTTAGTTGTACACGGTGTTGTACATTTTTCTATGCCTTTGTGAAATACTTTTGCTCCTTCAGGGTTTGAAGAAAAAGCTATTGAATCTTGAGTTCCGGTAAAAATACTAGCACATGAAGTGGTAGAAAGCGTAATTCCCAGCATAAGTACAATTGATAATCTGTTTTTCATAGATTTTAGTTCATTTTTTTAAGTCCGCGAACATACAAAATAATTCAAAAACAAATGCTATCAATTGGAGTAAATATTTCTTTAGACATAGTATTCATCGGGTTTTCAGTATTATAAATCACAAAAGCGCACCAAAGTGCGCCTTCTCATCAATATTAGTTTTTACCGGTACATATTTATTTTTTTATCAACTGTAATGAACCAGAGTTTCCGTTGCTGGAACTCCAGTTGACATAATAAGTTCCTGATACTGAAGTTTGAATATCTATAGGCAGTTTAACAGCTCCAGCTTCAATATCCGTCTTATATCCATATACTGTTCTGCCTGCGATATCTGCAACGATTACAGTAATGGTTTCTCTTCCTGAAGCAGTGTATGAAAGTTCTGATAACCCGTTGCTTGGGTTTGGATAAAGTTTCGCTTTATTCTGCCCGGATGTACTTGATTTACTAGCTGTCAGAGTCGGAGGATTACACGGGTTAATATCACATATGTGGCAGAGAAATTTAGTACACTGAAGAAGGTAATTAGTAGTAGACTTACGGGTAAGTGTTACCCCATACCCGTAGCTTCTATTAGGATTATTAAGGGTATTAGGTCCTCCATAATAAAATAATCCTGGGTCCATCTCAGGTGACCAGCACCCGGGAATAATGGTTGTAGCTCCATCAATTGCCATTGGAATGGGATAATATCTGCTTGTTAATCCAGGATTAGAAAATGAAACTTTAAAAGTACGTATTACAGGTGGACTTCCTATAGTTGTAAAGACATCCGGAAGTAAAAAATTCTGACTAGTAATCTGACCTGCAGGGAAATCTTTTTTTTCTACTATTGTACCTGTCTTAAACTCCAATGATACGGGAGAAGGAACATATCCAGGAGCATTGGGTAATGGGACTGGGGATTGGTCTTCTCTCTTTACACTTACTGTTGTGCCTGAAGGATTAACGGGAACAAACTGTGCACTTAAAGCCGTACTGCAAAATAAAGCAGCAAAAATAAGAAGGTTTGTTTTTCTTCTTTTTAAAAATGAATCTGATGATCGAAAGATCTTAGTTAAAGTTTTTTTCATAAGATAATATTTTTGTGATGGCGTTCTTTCTTATCACGGGACGCCGTTACCGATAAACAGGTACAAGTTGTCTCTTTTTTAAGGAAATAAAAAGAACTAATGAGCAAGTGAGCAGGATAAAAACCCAGGTGAGTATTTCGATCCTTTCAATGAGAAAAAGAGCTGTAAATATGACACATGTAGGTATTTCTCATTCTGGAGATTTTTTTATATTAGCCTGAAAACTATGTATCATTACCTCCTCATATTATTCCTGTTATTTCAAAGTCTGCTGATGTACAGCCAGAAGCCTCAGCTTCGTCATTATAGTTTAAGTGACGGATTACCCAGCAATACCGTATACTCTATATATCAGGATAGCAAAGGGTTCATCTGGTTCTGTACCAGTTGGGGAATTTCCAGATTTGACGGACATCATTTTGAGACGATCACCAGTAATCACGGACTTCCTGATAATGAAACTTTTCAGGCATGGGAAGATTCCTGGCAAAGACTATGGGTAAGCACCTATAACGGAAGCCCTACCTACATTTATAATGGAAAAGTGTATTCTGCACAGAATGATAATCTATGCCGTCTCATGGAAAAAAAGAAAATTGGTTTTTATGATATTGTTCCAAGATGGAGTCTTTATTCTGATCAGCATACGAAATATATAATAGGTAAAAACAGCATTTCCAATCCCAAAGACAGCACAGCACAATCTCCTTACCTACATTTTTCTGATCAGGGAATAGATTACTATGTGTCAGCAAAGAGGATCATAAGGAAGGATTATCCGGGATCAACAATCATTCATACCTTTAAAGAAAAAGCAGTAAGAACATGTTTCTATTTCAAAGGTCATCTTTATACACGACATCTTAACACTTTATATGATATTGTATTTAAAGGAAATAAACCGGTGGAAAAAAAATTGAAATGCCCAGCAACATCCTTGATCTTACGATAGCCAAAAATGGAAAAATATGGAGTTGTACCACAAGCGGAATTCTGGAATATGATCCTGATCAGACAACAGGTCAAAAACCCAAGTACATTGCTATAAAAGGTATTGTTAGCTACAGCAGTTTTATAGATCAACAAGGCAATTGCTGGTATCCTACCAATGAAGGAGTTTATATGCAGCCTGCTAACAAAACATTGATTTATACGACTGCCGAAGGGCTTATAGATAACAATGTTTTAATAGTAAAATATTTGCCTGGAGGAAAACTTTTGGCAGGATATAGCAACAGTGCTATTATGATAAGAGACCAAAACAGTTTCAAACCATTATATACGCTGGGTGATGGACAATGGAACAGGCTCAAATATATTTCACCTCTTAATAATAACACATTTTTCGCCGGAACAGACAGAGGTTTATACCAATGCAGCCTGACCGGAAATCAATATACAAAAATTCTGGAATTTTCTCAAAAATCAGCATCTATCAGAAATAACACTGTACTGATAAGTCAAACCAACAACGAAAAAAGAAATCAGCTTATTTATGATCTTGAAGAAAAGAAATTCACCAAATTGCCGGAATTGACTACCACCACCATCGCTGCTCCGGCAACTGCTATTGATGAAAAAGGAATCTACTGGCTCGGAACAGTGCAGGGGTTGTTTTATTATAATCCATCTTTAAAAAAATTCATTCACGATCCATCTTTAAGCAAAAACCGCATCACCTCTTTGAACTTCCTGAAAGGCAGACTTATCATCAGTACTCATTCTGATGGCGTTTTTATTCGGGATGGGCAAAAGATAATCAGGTTGAATACCACGAATGGACTCATCAGTAATATTTGCGAAAAAGCTTATGTAGATGAAAAAGAGAGATTATGGGTCAATACAGACAAAGGTTTATCAAGGATCACTTTTGATGACCGGATGCACTCCTCTATTTATCACTTTTCGGCTGCTGACGGAGTTCCGAGCCATATGATCAATAACATTACATTCGGGGAAGGAAAAGCCTTTCTTGCTACATCGAATGGAATTATTATGATCAATCAGGATCAGGTCAGTAAAAATCAGCCTTATAAAGTGTATTTTCTGAAAGCCGTTTTTAAAGACAGTATCGTTTATTATCCTAAAAAGATCAGTCTCAAATACAATCAGAATAATGCTCAAATCTCCTATACTGCTATTTCTTACCTGGATGAGAAAGATATTAAGTATAAGTATCTTCTGTCCGGGACAGAGAATGACACTGTAATTACAGAAGAAAGCGCCTTAAATCTGGGAGCTTTAAAACCGGGTAATTATATTCTCAACATCTGGGCTTCCGGAAAAAATAATATATGGAATAAAACTCCCGCCGTGCTTGCCATTGTTGTAAAGCCTCCATTCTGGGAAGAATTTTGGTTTATGGGAGGAATATTTCTATTACTGCTGATTTTAATCATCATTATATACAGACACCGCATCAATATTATCCGTAAAAAAGAAGCTGAGAAAACCGAGAGAAAAAAGATGATCGCTGAACTGGAAATGCAGGCGCTCCGTGCCCAGATCAACCCTCATTTTATCTTCAATGTTTTGAATGCCATCCAAAATTATTATGGTAAAGAAGACGAATTAAACGCCAATTATTATATGGCTGCTTTTTCAGATCTGATACGCAAAACACTTACCCACTCCAAAGAACACTGGAATACCATAGAAAAAGAAATGGCTATGCTGAAAACGTATATTGAACTGGAGCAGATGCGTTTTAAAAACCATTTCACCTATGAAATTTCTGTAGAACCGGGATTAGAACAAATAAAAATTCCTACTATGCTTCTTCAAACTTATACTGAAAATTCAATCAGTCATGGATTAAGATATTTGAAAACAGGAGGAACTCTGCGAATTTCCTGCAGCACGAAAGAGGATTCCATCATATGTATTGTAGAAGACAATGGTGTGGGGTTCGAAAAAGCCCGTGAGTTTGACAGCAGACCAGATGATTATAAATCTATGGGATTGAAAATTACCGCCGGAAGAATTTCTGCCATTAATGAACTTTACGGAACATCTATTTCTACAGAAATTACTGATAAAAAAACGACAGACCCGACAATACAGGGAACCATTGTCAGAATAACCATTAAAAACACACCTTTCCTATGAGTAAAATAAAATCCATTGTTGTAGACGATGAACAGGAATCCCGTGAAACTCTTCTTCGTTTCTTATCTAAATATTGCCTGGACGTTGAAATAATCGGGGAAGCAGATTCTGTAAATGAAGCTGTGGAAGTCATTAAAGAAAAATCTCCGGAACTGGTATTTCTTGATGTCAATATGCCTGTGGAAAATGGTTTTAAATTATTTGAAAAAATATCTGATATTAATTTTTATACCGTATTCGTTACTGCTTATGATCAGTATGCTGTAGAAGCATTTAAACATCATGCAGCAGATTATCTTCTCAAACCGATTGTGATTCACGAATTGATTATTACAGTGAACAGGGTTGCCAAACTTTTAGAGGATAAAAACAAAATACAACAATTATCTGCCTTGCTTCATCATATTAAAACCCCTGCGGAACAAAGCAAAATTGCATTGCCAACCATGGAAGGTCTTGTCTATGTACATACCATGGATATTGTACGTCTTCAGGCTGATGATAATTATACGTCCGTCTTTTTCAAAGGAGGAAAGAAAATGATGATATCCCATACATTGGCTTATTTTGAAGAAATATTAAAAGATCAGGGCTTTGTCCGTATTCATCATCAGCACCTCATCAATCTTCACCATGTTGAAAAATACATCCGGGGTCGTGGCGGTTATATCATCATGAGTGATGAAACTTCTTTACAGGTATCACAAAGGAAAAAAGATGAATTTTTGCGGATTATTAAAAGAATGAAATAATAGAAAAAGGCAAATTCGCTGAAATTCGCTAATTTGCCTTTTATGTTTTGATTTTATTAATTTATTCCTCTTCTCTGTGCACCAGTTCCATAGAAAATGCAGGCAGACAGATAGCCAGGTATTCACAAGGCTCAGAAAACGGATTGCTGTAACGGATTCTCGCTCCTTTTTCAATAAGAATACTTTGTCCTTTTTCCAGCGTAACAATTTCGCCGTCTATTTCAAATTGCTTTTTCCCTGAAATAATGTAGGTAAATTCATCAAATTCAGGAGTCTGATGAGGCTCACTCCAATCCGGAGGGGCTACCATATGAGCAATCGAAATAGTAGAATTCCCTGTAGAATTTCCCCAATGTTCTTCAATCAGTTTTCCGTCTGTAGTAGGCACTACAAATGGTGACTGCTGAATTTTATATTTTTTCATGCCCAGTTTTCTTTTTTAATTTCATACACGAAATTGGTTCTTGAAGGTTCTGCAAAATAAGCGACCTCTTCTTCAGCAATTTTTTGTCCTCCCAACCTTTCCAAAGCTGTCTGCGAACGAAAATTTTCTTTTCCAATGTGGAAATGAACTTTATCTACAAACTGGAAGATATAATCCAGCATCAGCTTTTTCACTTTAGGGTTAATGCCTTTTCCCCATGATTTTGTTCCATAGAAAGTATATCCGATAAAAATATGATTATCTTCTTTATTAAAATCATAATAGCGGCTGCTTCCCAAAATATCTCCGGTTGCTTTCTCCATAATTTTGAAAGCACCTTTACTCTCCATAGCTCCTTTAAAAAAGTTTTCAAAAACTTCTCTCTTATAGCGATCTTTATTAGGGTGTTGTTCCCATACTTTAGGATCGGAAGCTACTTTATATAAAGATTCAAAATCCCCTTGCTGTAAGGGGATTAATTGAAATTCTTCATTCTCTAAAACAGGCTGAACAGAAAAATTCATTGTTTAGCTCTTTTTAGTAGAATCTGATTCTATTTTCTTGATTTCTTTCAGTTTGTCAGAAATCTTGATTACGGTGTCTAATTTGGATGGCTTCAATGGAACTTCTGCCTGAGCCATATCCCATTTGATAACAAGGTTTCCTGTATTTTCATCAGTAGGATTTAAAGTGATTTCAAACCACTCCTGTTTGTCGGTCAACTTGTTAACTGGTACAGTAACGTCTACTACGTCCTGCTTAGGATCATAAGTATAAGCACCCCACTGTTGGAAATCTTTATTAAGGATTACTTTCCATTCTTTTTCTGTAGGAACGATGAATAATCCGTATGTTCCTGCAGGCACTGTTTTCCCACCGAAATTAACGGCCTGTCCAAATGTAATTTTTGTAGATGAGTTAGCTCCCGCTCTCCAAACCTGTCCGTAAGGAACCAGTTCTCCAAAAATCTTACGTCCTTTCACTCCCGGCCTTCCATAGTCGATAGAGATTTTGGACATAGAAAACTGCTGCTCAACCTTCTGGCGCGGACTTGCCGCCGGTACAGAATAATCCTGAGCAAAACTGAATGCTGAAACTGAAATGCAAACTGCTATTATTAAATTTTTCACGTGTAAATTTTTGCTTAAAATTACAAAAATCAAAACGAAATAGCTTTCCCAAACTTCGTTAAATTTTGTTTTACCGATATTTTTCTACAAAGCTATTTTTAATCAAATCCTTATAAAAAGTAAATGATTAACTATTGAACAATTTACTTTTCTTAATAGATTTCCCTTTTCTCAATTGGATGGAATGAAAAACAGAAGGAACATCATTCGTCCAGGTTTTCAAAATGAAAAGAATAGCTATAATCTCTGCTCTGGTCAGCAGGCCAACCCAAAAACAAAGGTTAAACAGAATGACAGACTGACATTGTAGAATCACTTGGATCAATGTACCAAAAAGCAATAAAGTCCATATTTTCGCACCAATAGAGTGTGTCGCCACTTCTTTTCGGAATTTTAAAAAGCTTACCAGATAGATAAGAGCTTCGGCTCCTACGAGAATGATTATTTTGAGAACATTTGCTTCAAAAAACTCCGGACACATTATATAAACAGCAACTCCAACTGATATGAAAAAGATCTGATCAACGGTAGAGTCCAAACGCCTGAGTTTTTGTGTGGAAACATTCAGATACCGGGCGATAATTCCGTCAAAAATATCCGTCAATAATCCGATAGATAAAAGAATGACAATAATGGTCTGATAATTTTCTATTTTAACAAGGCTTAAAGAAATGATAATAAATCCGATAATCAGTCTGGAAAAAATTAAAATGGATGGGATTTTCGATTTCATAATAAGATGGAAAAACTTATTTTAAGTGGCGAAAGATAGGAATAAAAATGTTTTTACTATTTCTAAAACAAAATAGCCTTTTCCAGTTCCAGTAATTTTTGTTTTCTCCAGATTCCTCCGCCATACCCTGTTAACTGTCCGTTGCTTCCGATAACACGGTGACACGGTATTATAATGGATATTTTATTCAATCCATTGGCATTAGCTACGGCTCTTACAGATTTAGGATTTCCCAGAATATCTGCCTGCTCCTGATAACTTCTGGTTGCTCCGTAAGGAATTTCCTGAAGAATATTCCAGACTTCTTTCTGGAAAGCAGTTCCTACAGGAGATAGAGGAACTGTAAATTGAGTTCTTTTTCCTTCAAAATACTCTTTCAGTTCTTTCTCCAGAGTATCAAAGTGAGGATTTTCTCCCTGAATAATATTGGCTTTACGATGTTCTGAGACACTTTTCAGTTCTGTGGGAAGCGCTTTTCTGTCGGAAAATTCAAGAAGACAGATTCCATGTTCATCAGCACAGGCTATCATGGTTCCCAGCATGGTTTCTATTCTCTTCAGATCAATAATCTTTTCCATGGAATTATTCTTAGGTGATACGCCAAAAATATTTTTAAAACTCTCATTAAAACCGCTCAGACTTTCATATCCTGTGTCAAATGCTACCTCTGTAACCGATTCTCCTTGCTGAAGTTTTTTAAATGCTGTATTGAGCTTTGACATTCTCTGGAAAGCATGAAACGTTATTCCATGGTGTTTCAGAAACCATCTGCGGACTGTAGCCGGTTCCAGACCTTTCTTTACAAGATCGTAGTCTTTAAGCTTTAATGTGGGATCATCCGCAATTTCTTTCAATAAATCTTTGATATACGGGGGTGTCGCATTAAGATTTTCCAAAGGTTTACACACTTTACACGGGCGATACCCTTTAAGCATCGCATCTTTGGTAGTGGAAAAAAATTCTACATTTTCAAATTTAGGTTTCCGTGCTGTACAGGTCGGCCTGCAGAATATTCCCGTGGTTTTTACACCCATCCAGAATATTCCTTCAAATGAAACATCTTTGGTATAAGATGCCTCGTACATTATTTTTCCTGTGAGTTTCATGATTCAATAAAAAGGGTTGAAAAACTTCTTTCGTTTGCAATTTTCTGACTTACTTTTTCAAGCTCTCTGTAGATATATCTATACATAAAAGCACCTGAAGTAATTCTTTTTACCCCTAATGCTTTAAGCGTATCAAAATCCGGAAAATCCGTCAGCGCCATAATATTCACCGGAAGATAAGTTGCTTCTGTAATGGTTTTGATGTCATTTTCAGAAGTCATCCCCGGAACAAAAATACCATCTGCTTTAAGTTCTTCAAACAGTTTTATTCTTCCTAAAGTTTCTTCCAGCGCATTTTCAATATTCAGTAAAAAGGGATCTGTTCTTACATTGATAAATATTTGGTCTCTGTTTTTACCTAATTTGATGAATATATCTTTTAATTTTTCATAGAAAACATCTCTGTTTATAAGTTTTCGTGTTCCATCAATAACGTTTGTATCTTCAATATTAATTCCTGAAACCCCAATTTCTATAAGTTTCATAATATTGGACACAACAGTATTACTTTCATGACCATATCCTGATTCCAGATCGACTGAAAGAGGGATTGAAACGGAGGATCTGATCCTTTTAATCATATAAAAATATTCTTCGAAGGTCATCTGTTCTCCGTCCTCATATCCTAAACTCAGTGCGACTGCCGAACTTGAGGTTGCTAATGCTTTATACCCCAGCTTTTCGTATGCCTTTGCACTTTCTACATTCCATACATTACCTAAAAGTAACGGTTCATCATCATGATGTAATTGTTTAAAACTGATCATAATTTTTTTATTCAAAAGTAGAAAGATTGTGGGGTGCTTTACAACCGAAAAATGAACACCTATTTTTAATAATTCTCCGAATCCGAACTTTTGTTTTAAAATAGAATCGCTTTTTCAAGCTCCAATAGTTTTTGTTTTCTCCAGACTCCTCCGGCATAGCCTACCAACTCACCGTTTGAGCCTATCACCCGATGGCAGGGAATTAAAATGGCAATTTTATTGATGCCGTTGGCTGTTCCTACGGCACGTATCGCCTTAGGGTTTCCCAGTATTTCTGACTGTTGTTTATAAGTCCTTATTTCTCCCATCGGAATTTCACGGAGAAGTTGCCACACTTTTTCCTGAAACTCAGTTCCTGTAGTGAACAATGGAACTTCAAAATGGCTCCTTTTTCCTTCAAAATATTCTTTCAGTTCTTCTTCCAATTGTACGAAATGAGGATGTTCTTTTTCTACAATTTCGGCTTTCAAAATCTTTGACAACGCCTTCAATTGCTTTTCAATATTTTTCCGGTCTGTAAATTCCAGCAGACAGATTCCCTGATCTATGGCACAGGCAATCATTTCTCCCAACGGGGTTGATATGTTTTTTTGGTGTATAATTTCCATTCATTTAAAATTAAGCTTTTTGGAAATCATAATTTCTTTTTATTGCGTTAAAATTCTTTTTATCTGTTCAACATGCCTTGCATTATGATAAATAACAAAACGAAAGGTATCTCCCAACTTCAATTTGATCAGCTTTGAAATACTGATACTTGTTTTTGTCTTTTCTAAATCAATATATTGCGCTTTCTCCAATAACTCAAGTAATTTTCCTTGATGGTTAATGAATGTATCCACTACCCTTTTATCCAGATTACTGTGGATAGGGTTCATGGCTTTAAGTGTTTTCATTGTATTCAGTTTCTCTTTGGGAAGCATACTTTTAGCAAAATAATTCCCAAGAATTCCAGGCTTAAAATAGAGTTGAGAAGATTTTCCGGCAGAAGAAATATTGCGGCTGATTTCAGGAATATAAAAATCTCCGTAGCGGTTGAGATGCTCCAGACATTCCAATGTACTCCAACTGTCTGCTGAAGTTCTGAAATTCAGATCATGTTCCGTCTTTAAAGACAACATTTCAGCAAACTGTAAATGTTCTTCAGTTCTATTTCTTAATTCATCCAGTAATTCTGAGGTTGAAAATTTCATTACGTTTTTTATGCAAATATGCTGATCCGAATGTTCTTAAATCTTGACTGAACTCAAGATTTTTTAAGTCTGGACAAAGTTTCCGGTGACATCCTCAGATAATTAGCAATATATTTATTGGGAACTTCCTGAAACAGCTTCGGACTTCGTTTTAAAACCCTTTCAAAACGTTCTCCCGGAGCATTGATCAGCAAATCTTTTTCTCTTTCAAGCTGCTGTAACACGAGATCTTCCAGAACACTCATCCAGAATTTCATATGTTCTTCATTTGATTGTATAAATGCATAAAAATCCTTTTTTGAAGCTACTTTTACCGTTGTTTTTTTAATTGCCTGAATATAAAGATCTGAAGGTTTTCCCGATAAAAAAGAGTCCAGACTAACAATAATATTTCCGGTATAGCCGAAACGAATAATCCTCTCCTCATTTTCATCCATCATAAAAATCCGGACGCTTCCGCTTTCAATAAAATAAATATTGGTGTCTATAGTGCCTGAAATCTTCAGGAATTCGTTTCGTCTGAATGCTGTCTTTTCCCAATGGATTCCACTCTGAAGCAATTTTTCAACCATTCCATTTAATTATTTGCTTTTCCAAAGATAATAGGTAATTTTAAAGTTTTAAAACACTAATCACTGATAATGCTCAAAAAAACAGTACTTTTTATACTGCTTTCGGCCGGATTTTACGGTATGAAAGCACAGCAGACCATCCCTTTCCGGATCACCAAGCACAATAATATTATTGTCAAAACCCTTGTCAACCAAAAGGATTCGTTGGACCTGATGTTCCAGATCGCTATGAAAGATTATGCTATTTCTCCTGATGGTAAGCGGAAAGCAGTGCATATTATTTTCAATAAAGAAGAAATCAGTGATCATAATACTGTACAAATCGGGAAAATCTCCCAGAAGAATGTCCGTTTTTTTGATAATCAGTTAACAGGACATGAAGCGGATGGAAAAATTGGAACCGGAATTTTTGAAGGGAAAATATTTAAAATTGATTACGATAACAACCAATTTGTGATGTTTGACAAGATGCCTGATCTGAAAGATTATCAGCCTATCAATATGATGTTAGATCATGACGGATTTTATCTTGCTGCAGATAATGTCATTGATGGACACCAACAACAAGAAGCTTATTTTGTTTTACAATCAGGATTTTCCGGAGCACTTCTGTACAGCAACGATTTTGCAGAAGAAAAGAACCTGGAGAAAAAATTAAAGGTAACCGGAGAGAAAACTCTGAAAAATTCTGAAGGCAAGACTTTAACGACCAAACAGGCCGTTCTTCCTTTTTTTAAATTGGGGAATAGTGTGTTTAAAGATGTTTCCGTAGGATTTTTCTCCGGTGAACTGAAAACACAAAATGTAAGTTATCTTGGAGCCGACATGCTTCGCAGGTTTATCTGGATCTTTGATGCTGATAGAAAAACAGCCTATATCAAACCCAGCAAATATTTTTCAGAACCTTATTACAAAATGAATTAGCATAGTATAAATACTTTAATCTTAAAAAAGATGATGAAGATCAAAATTGTCACAGCACTTATATGTTTTCAACTGGTTATTGTGAGCTGTCAAAAAGAAGAGAAGAAAACGGTTACCACAGAAACAAAAATCACGAATGATACTATAAAAACAGTAAAAACTGAAGAGAAAATAAATTACAGCAACTTTAATATTTTCAGTCTGTCTGTTATCTCATCTGCAGAAAAGGATTCTGATATGGATATTTTTATTTCTGTTTCGGATATTTATAAAGGAGAGCAGCCTATTCCTGCTGATATTGTTAAAAATTATAAGCAAATGTCTTTTGAAGAACGTCAGCATTTTGAACTGGATGCTCCCAGCAGAAAAAAACTGCTTGACGGAATGCATCTTACTGAACATGACTCCTTGTATATTTATGAGTATGGGGCTAATAAGCTTCAAAGAATGCCAATCAGCCAATTAAAAGCAGTAGCTTATTTAAGTCCTTATTCCGATGATCAAGATTTAGATCCTGATTCTTATATGATGGGCTTCCAGGTGGCTACTCATCAAAAAACAACAGAATACGACCGTTATAATAATGCAATTGCCTATTTTGGAAGCAAAAATCCTTTTGTAGAAAATAAAATGAAAGCTGTGAAATGGCAAAAAGCCGGAGCTGATATTTCAAAAAAATATTTCAGCCATTCAAAATTAGCTTTGGGAAAAACCTACCAGTCACAGTATGAAAATTTGACCTATTATCTGCAGGATTATCTTGAAGAGGGAAATACTGTGGAGCGTAAGCTTGCAGTCATCAATGATCGTAAGGAAAAAATTGCGGAGAAGACATTCAGTCTTGCTGGAAGTGATGGCGGAGAATTCATGCCTCTTTATGGAATAGATGCCGATGAAGCCAATATTTCCCAATGGACAGGTCATCTTTTTAAAGGAAAACCACCTGTTATTTTTGGATTCATGGCGCAGTCTTTTGGTTGCCCTTCTATTAGTTTTTTAGATCAAAAGGAGAAAGATTTCCCTATTAATTGTGATAACAGGCATTAATACAGTGAAAAGACAACATGGTAAAAGGTTTTCTCTACAGGAAAACCTTTTTACTTTCTTTAATCTATCCATTGATTAAGAACTCGATCTCCCTTAAAATATAACCACTTATACTTATTTCCATAATCAAAATAAGTATTGAAATGAAAATATATTCTCTTATTTATTTCGTCAAAGTAAATTGTATTTTCTTCTGCAATATCAGTACTACACTCGCCTTCCGGAGTACTATCCAGATCACTATTGATTATAAATTTAAAATTATTCAGCGGATGATATTCTATCGGCATCCATGTTTTTTTATTCAAAGAATAAAATTCATTCGCTCCTCCGAATCTTGTTTTATAATCAAATTCAAGACCTTTTATATGGATGGAGCCATCATCTTTCCACTTAAAATGCCAATAATCTTTAAGACAGCAGTCCTTATAAAATGTAATGACTGATTTACCTCCATCCAAATAACCTAATTTAAAAAAATTGAAAAAGTTAATATTGATATATTCATCTTTATCAAAAACAGGATAATCATAGCTTAATTTTTTCCCGCTTTTAAAAGGCTGAATAGTACTGATAAAGAGAACCCTCCTTTGTCCCTTAGTATTTTTAACCTTATCAATCAAAACATATTGCAGTTCTAATTTTTCAACCTTTTCGGGGCTCGGATTTAGTTCGGCATTGGTATTCACTTCTGAAAGTCTGTTAGGATTATTCGTTCCGTAGAAACATTCAGAAGGATACTCTCTGTTTACATAGCGGATAAAAGCTGTAAAATCCGAGAGTCTGATTTCAGATAACCTGATTTCCTCATCAGTTCTTAATCTGTCTACCTCTTTTTCAGTCTGATTGAAAAACTTTTACAACTGAAAAGAGAAAGAAACAACAAAAATAGGAATGCTTTATTTTTCATGATTGGAAAGATTAAGATTAGACATAATATAAGAACCTCCCGCAGAAATATAAAAAGGTTTCTGATTCTGATGATAAGAGCTTTTGGTAAAATAATGGATGATATTCTGAACTTCAGACAGGTCATAAACATTATTAAGCCTTATAAATCCGTTCCAATTCTTTGTATTTCCTATCCCAAAATTCCAGAAGCCGTGATTAAAATATTTTTGTTTCGGGTCCGCATAATCTACATATCCGAAAAGAAATTCATCTGCGGTATCAAAAGCAAGTTCCGAATATCCTGTAAACCTGTAAAAGCTTGCATTAATATTATTGATTTTACGGTCCATTGGTAAATTAATATTGACAAATCCACCACCTGTATAATATCGGTCTTCTTTGTCTCCTAAGAAAATTCTCTTAATGGGTGTTCCGCCATCATTAAGATATCCAAATTGAAAATTATCGATTTTAAGCCCCAAAAATCCAACCCTTTGTAAACGATCAGATTTAGAGATATTGGCAGAAAGATGATAAACCCAATTGGTTCCAAAAGTAAATGAAGAATTGAATGGATTTTGTAATGACGGCTGTGTCAAATCCGTAAAGTAGTAAAGAGGACTATTTCTATTCCTGATATACTCTAATGAATTGTTTCTGAATTCATTATTCAAACCGGAAGTTAAAGACAGCGAAGCCGCAAATTGATTGGAAAACCTTTTTCTTTCCGGATCCTGGTAAGTACTAAAACCTCCATAATTAATAATATACTCAATATTTACAGTCGGCAATAAAGAATTAAAAGCAAGATAACCTATTCCTGTACTTATTCCGAACCTTATATTAGGGGTTCCATACTGAAGCTCTATGATGGCTTTTGCCGCTACTCCCAATTGAATATTCTTTGGCATATCTGTTTGATTAATGTTCATTTGCGAAAACATCCAACCGGGTACAAAGAATAATGTCCAAATGATCTGGATTTGTTTTTTCATGGTGTTATTTTTATTGTTTTAGCAATTTAAATTTATATTCCAGCCAATCATGCAATTGGGTTTCTAATATATTTCAGCTCCTTACTTAACAAATTTAGACACAGAACCTTAACATTACCATCCCCTTTTAGGGTGATTTTATTTTCAACTACAAGCATAAAAAAAGCAAATCTGTTTCTTAACGGATTTGCTTTTTATTTTCAGGATATTATTTCTTAGGATAATATTTGTCTTTCAGATTCATAAAATAAGTTTCTGAGTCTTTGAAGCCATTGTTCTTCATGAATTTGATCACTACATTCAGATAAGCTTCTGAAGGGATAAATTCTGCTCCCATTTTTTCGGAAAACTTTTGATAATCTTCTTCAAGCAGTTTGGGATTTTTTGCCAATTGTTTTATATCTGTTCTGAAGCCTTTGAATATAAACTTTAGAGCTCCATAATTTCCGGGATAAGAAACGGTTCCGTGGGTTTCTCCTTCAAAAAAGCTATGTTTATAATTTAATGATCCGTTCTTTTCAATAATTCCTTTAAATTCTTCAATAGCCTGTGTCATATCAGAGTTCCAGTTTTTCTGCTGTTCTTCATTATCTGCCTGAGAAACATACAATGATTTTTTGCAGGAAATTTCTTATTCTTTTCCAATAATCTTTCGTTCTTGCAATAGTCACTTTATTATCCCACCACAAACTAGGATCATTAGCAACATATGCATTGAAATAATCCGGATGCAAGATGAAAGTATTGATGGCAAATAATCCTCCGAAAGAATGTCCTACCAATACAGAATACTCTTGAGTTCTATAGTTTTTACTGATGAAAGGCTTGAGCTCTTCCTGCATAAATTTCAGGAAATTTTCACCTCCACCACTGTCTGCGAAAAGAGTAAGAGCAGGATTTACGGGACTTTTCTTTTCAGACTTTGTCGGGGTAAGATCTCTTGTTCTTTCTGTATTTTTAATTCCGACAACGATACATTCCGGAATATCGGCATAGGGTGTTCTGGCAATGAAATCCGTTAATCCTGTGTAATATTCAAAATTGATTTCTCCATCTAAAAGATAAATGACCGGGTATTTTGCAGGATTGATGGTATTGTCGTTATACGTTTTAGGCAAATGAATCCAGATTTCTCTGTTTTCGTTTAAAACTTTTGAAAATACGTTCTGCTTCTCTCCTATCGTCAGTTTTTCCTGAGCTTTTCCCAAAGTAAACAATAAAAATAAGGGAAGGTAAATCATTTTAAACCAGTTGTTCATGGTGTGAGTCTTTTCTGTGTTGATGAATATTTTTAATTTCATTTTTCTTTTTGGGTGACTTGTTTCTTCTACCCCACCAGATCAGGAATCCGGTAATCGGGAGACTTGTACAGATAATTCCGATGATGAATGTAAATATTTTACCAAACATTCCTCCCCAGTAACCTACATGAAGATCGAAATTCATGTGTTCTATCACTTCATGCATCTGAACTTCTTTAGGATAATCAATTTCTTTTCCTGTGTATTTGTTGGTTTCCATACTTTTCCCGTTGACAAGGCTTTTCAACCCAATAAACTGAGCTACACCTACATGATACACTGTTGCTGAATCATTCCTGGGAATACTCATTCTGAACTGTTTTGCATCAGGGAACTCTTTGAATTTTCTGTCAACAAAATCAGTATAAGTCAAAGCTTTCTTTTCCGGATCAAACTTAGGTTCATATTTTTCCGCAATAGTATGGGCATCTACAGCTCCTCCGAAAGCCTGCTGGGTAAGATTGGTTAAAACCTCATAGGCCATAATCAGTCCTGTAATGGTAATAAATACGGCCGGAAGTAATGAATAGAATCCAAAGACATTATGAAAATCGTAGTTTTTCCTGCGCCATTTTGTTCCGGATTTAATTTTAAATGCAGTTGTTCTTGTTGTTTTGTTCCATTTTTTGGCCACCAGAGAATCAATCCGCCGATAAGCTGAACAAAAAATATGATGGAAGCAACACCGACTACTGTTTTCCCGAATTTCCCCGCCAGTAACTGTGCATGAATATGGGCTACAACATAGAAAAACTCATAACTTTTTGTAGAACCTATTACTTTTCCGGTATAAGGGTTGAGATAATGATAGGCAAATACCCCTCGTGGACCACGGCCTTTTTTCTTTGGCTTTTCTGCTTTGTCCGCATTGTTGTCTTTAGGAGGTTTGGTTGCTGAAGCTACTCTGAAACTTCTGTCTGCCTCTTTGTAGGTATCAAAATAAAATGCTTTTCTGTCCGGAACCTGCTGGTGAAACTGTACAAGCAACTCTTCAGGTGTCATTTTTTTCGAATGAGCAGGAGCCGTAACGTATTTGGCATTTCCACCGCACAGATCAATGATTTCGTCACAAAAGACAAATACAGTCCCCGAAAGAGTAACGGTAAGTACAATGATCCCGGAAACCAGCCCGAGCCAGAGATGCAGCCAGCCGGTGATCCTTTTGGTAAGGGATTTTCCCTGCTTTTTTTTAGGATTAGTTTTTTTGTTCTCCATATCTGTTTTCATCTACTCAAAAAAGTAAGGTCAGAAAATGCAAAGGCGCAATCGTATTTATAATGGCATGTTTGTAAAGTGAAAAGAGTTATTCCTGCTGCCGTTTACTTTAGCATATTCGAGGCTTCAGAAATAGATATTATAAATCAAAGCTTTGCACCTTTGCGGTTTTCATCCTTAAATTTTCGTTAAGATTATTTTTGTTTTTAGGTATTAAAATTTGAATGCGAAATTGGCAAGGATTTCTCTTGGCCTCTGTGGCTGTCCGTAGAAGTTCCAATAGTTTTCATTCAACGCATTATTCATTTTCAGACCGATTCTGTATTTTTTCTTGTCATAGAAGATGGTAGCACCTACAGTAGTATAAGACGGAGCAAGAAAATGATTAACAATATTGATGTAGGTTTGGTCTACAAAATTAAATCCGGCCCCAAAACCAAGTCCTTCATAAGCTCCATCCATGATTTTGTAACTTGTCCATAGATTGGCGACATGTTTTGGAGTCCAGGCAATTCTTTTTCCGCTGTCTTTGCTTCGGTCATCATATTTATTATCGTTATAACCATATCCGGCAACGATATTCCATCCTTTGAAAGGATTGGCGATGATGCCTATTTCCAGTCCCTGACTTTTGATATTCCCATCCTGAATACTTCCTATTCCACCCGGATCTGCAACCAGTCTGTTTTTAACATTAATATTATAATAACTTACGGTTGTCAGTAATTTTTTATGGAAAAGATCTACTTTAAAACCTGTTTCAATCTGATTTCCCTGTTCAGGATCCCATTTTGTCAAAACACCGACCTCATTCAATGATGGAGCATAGTTTTTAAATCCATTCACATAATTGGCAAAGAATGAAATCTGCTCTTTCACAATCTCATACACCAATCCGAATTTTGGTGAAAACTGGGTCTGGCTGTAACCTGAGACTTTATTTTCAGGATATCCGTTTTTCGTAGAAATTTCTACACCGTTTACCACAGTGTCGTCATTTTTATAGCTGTCTACTCTTAAACTAGCCATCACCAGTAAGTTATCTGTAATATTTAGAACATTGGAGATATAACCACTGATCGTTCTGAATGTTGTGATATCAGATTCTGTAGATTTTCTCTCTTTGTTCATGAATTTGTTTCTTGAGATAGGATCCCATGGAGAAGAGCTGTCAAGACTTACTTTGTCGTAAGGCATGAAAACATTGCTGTATCCATTGGCTTCATAATAAGGAAACTGATATTTTGTTCTTTGCTGGAAGTAATCTATTCCCACCACCATACGGTTTCTTAAGCCACCTATTTTAAAATCTCCAGTAAAATTCTGCTGGATATTGTCGGTTGTCACTTTAAAACTATCGAAAGGACGGATCATTCTTTCTACCTGATTATTATTCAAATATCTAAGCACTAAAAAGATCGATTCATTTTCATTGGCTTCTCCTCTTTGGTAAGATGTTCTTGAGGTCCATTGATCGTTAAATTTATGGGTCACCTCAGCCATTGTCACAAAATTGGTTCTTTTGGAGCCAATATCATTGCTTGTAAATGCTCTTTTGTAAGCTACTTCCAGGTCTTTCATCGAGTGTAAAGTCAGTTTTTCTGAATTCCTTACATAAGCATTCAATGTTTTATCAGGAGCATGAAATTCCGTGTCAAGCGTTACTGTGGTTTTGTCGCTTACTTTGTACAAAACACTTCCGGAGAAAAATAATCCTTTGTTGTAGCCTGCATCCTGAAAAGAATCCTGAGAATAAGCTGCGACATTGAATCTTGCCAACGCTGTTTTTTCTTTGTTCAAAGGGGTATTTACATCGGCTGTGATCCTGTTCATTCCCCAGCTTCCGGTGGTATAATTGATAATTCCACCGAAATTTTCCTGTGGCTTTTTCGTAACAATATTCACCACACCGCCATAGTTGGCTAGTGTTCCTCCAAATAAGGTTCCGGATGGCCCTTTTATTACTTCTACTCTCTCGATATTAGCAATCTCAGACTGTACTCTTGGGTTTTGCGTCAATCCGTTTCTGAAACTCGCATTGGAACTAAAACCTCTCATGAAAATATCGTTTCCACTGTCATTCACACTATTGCTTACGACTACTCCGGGAGCAGAAGCCATGGCTGTGTTGAAATCTGTGGCGCCCATTTCACTGATGATTTCTTTAGGAACAAGGTTGTAAACAGTTGGATTTTCAAGGTTTTCCAGAGGAAGTCTTGCGATAGATTCAGATTTTTTGGTTCTGTAATTATGAGTTCCCTGAAGGGATACGGACTGGATTTCAGCCACTTTAATGGTATCCGTTTCCTGGGCACTCAGCATCGATACGGCTAATAGAGCTGCAGAAATAATCGTTTTTTTCATGTTTATAATTAAGTTAGTTCTGCAAAATTATCTTATTTTTATTAATTCTAAATAAAAACATGATACAAATCATAAAAACTTCTTTAAAGAAATAGCCCATTAATAAAGGATTTGATGAAAATAAATAACCATTAGAATTTAAAATTTTCTTATCTTCATCAGAGCAAGCAAAGCGAATTATAGATTATAAATTTCAAGAAATGAACAGCAATATTCAAGAAACTATTCAACAATTTCTACAATTTATGTCGGAGAGAAATCTGACCGCATTAACGAACCTTTTTTCTGATACCGTAGATTGGTATATACCTGGTGATGAGCAAAAAGCGCCCTGGCTGGGAGTAAGAAACAATAGGCAGGAAGTTTTCGATTTTTTTGAACTGTTATGGAAAAATACGGAACCTGTTTCTGCAAAAATTGATCATATTTTTAATGATGATGAAAATGTGGTTATCACAGGAGAATTTGTAACAAAAATGCTTGAAACAGGTAACATTGTGGAGTCTTTATTCTGTATACAGATGCGTATTCAAAATAATAAAATTACACGCTACAGACTACTGGAAGATAGTTTGGCAGTTTCAAAGGCTTTGGAGTAGTAAAAATAGATTTAATGAGATTCTTTGAACAATGTTCGCAGAACTTCATTCTGTGTCAGAATGACAAAAGTCGAATAATTTGACTTTTGAGATAGTCTCTTTATAATGATTTGCCATTATTTCTGTTAATAATTTATATTACGGCAGCGGCCATCATCGACATATAATAATTGGCGCAATGCAGTGCATTAATTAAAACAATTTCTTTTCCGGAAAACTTTCAAAGGCATCAGAGGAGGTGATCTGATATTCGTAATTCATGGAAGTCCATTTCAGGTGTGGCTTTATAATCATCAACTCAACGCCGTCCTGATCTGTAAGCACAAATGATTCTTTAAAAATGCCTCTGTGCTTAAAAAGATAGCCATTTTTAATCCCATCAAAATAGGTCTGCACTACAATTTCCCCATTCCAGTTCATCCTGAATTTCAGAAGTACTCTTTCGTGATCTTTCAGTTCAATCGTAGTTCCCCAAAAACCTTTTGGCTCCACCTGATAAGTCTGACCATCAGCAATTTCAATAACAGCATTAAATTTAAACCAGCTTGTATAAGTAAGTTTTCCAATTAATTTTTCTTCTCTTGTGACTTCAAAAGATAAAGAGTTGCTTGATTTTGCGTAATATTCTGCCATGGTTATATTTTGATTTGGTGGAATTTTTATTAGTTTTTAAATAATAATAACAGCTTGAATTTTAACGCTCTAATTTATAAATAATTCGGTAAACATAATGTATTTTTAATTTGATATGGTAAAAACGCTTCCGAATTCATTTTAACCCCGTTTTTTGTATTGAAAATTTGCTTTTACATGTAGGATCATATGATAAAAATCGTCTAATTACCTTCAAACCAATACTTCCACTTCTCATTATCAATTCCAAATTTTCCCTGCCACCATCTTGCGGGATAACCAACCTCATCATTCCTGATAGGTCTGTGCTCTCTTTCGGGATAAGTAATATATTGATCAGCATATGTCAAATGGATATCGTCATGTAAAATTCCGATGACCCCAAGAATCTCCATGAGCCCTACCCGTTCTCCATCATTTGATTTTACTGTTTTTGAGATTCTCTTTTTAAGTTGAGAAATTCTGTCGTTGGGTTCTGATGTTTCAATGATTTCTTTCAGTTCATTGAGAATCCTGTAGTCATTTTCGTTGGGTTTAACGACCGGAAGTTTTGGAAACTGTTCTACATCAAATAAAACTTGGATTAAACTATCAAAACAGCATCCATCTTTGTATTTGAAATAGTTGATTGTATTGAATTCGATAGGCTCTTCAAATTCATAAGTATGAAGTCCACATACCGCACATATGCCTTCATTAGGTTCCGGACTTTGTGTAAAGCTATGTTCTTCCAGACTTTTTGCAATACAATAGCTGGACAAAAATGAGCGATACTCTAATTGCCTGGTGCTTAAGCTATAAATAAAAGCATCTACAACTTTCTGCTTTTCAATACCAGCCACAGCACTTTTAATTCTCCTACAAATTTCATCATGGCTTACCTCTTCCTGATTATACATTACAGACTCCTTCTTTGCATACTCAAAATCATCTTCAGAGATATACTGCATATAGGTTTCCCAATAAAACCAATCTCTTACACTTTCGTTCTGGGAAGTTTTTATGGTGTTGAGTAAAATTTGTATTGCTTTTTTATCCATTCTTCATTGGTTGTTAATTCCATAAGGACAAATTTATCGAATAAAAATAATGAAAGGCTCTTGTTTTAAAGCAAAAACCTCATAGATTTCTGAAATCTATGAGGTTTAAATCATTCGTAGATCAAAAAATCCCGTAAGAAAAACATACGGGACTTTAGATTCATTTTTCCAAAAGATGTCATTATTATTGTTTTGTCACTAAAAACACAAGCTGGAGTATACTACAGTAACAATTCTGATTACTGTTGTTATTAATTTATTCTTATATAATAATTAATAGCCATATTTTTTGGGCGGGTTTCGGTTCCTCCTGTACTGGCAATAATTAAAGGAACTGCGGCTTTATCATAACCACTAACAATTTGTGAACCATCAAGATCTCCGTCTGCCCCGGATGTATTTCCAGAAACTGCCAGAGGTGTCATGAGTATACCACCAAACGTTTGTTTTACAATTTGATGATTATGTTCTTTAAAATCATCCTGTTGGATGCTGCCACGCAATCTATTGTCTGAAGGATCTTTTTGAGACGGAGAAACTCCCGGAATACCATTTCCAGCTTCATTTAAATCAAAGATATTATTTCCGCGTAGAAAAACACCCCTTAAATCCGGGACATTGGTAAGATTTTGTGTGGCACGGGCCAGTCCACAGGTTGTATCTACTTTTCTTCCGTCGCAAGGTGCCCATTTTGAGTATTTGCTATTCCAGTTTTTATCAGGATTTGTCAAATTATTTTTAGTTACCTCCTGAAATTCTTCCCAACTTAAATATGAGCAAAGTACTGTCCCTACGGGAAAATCTTTATTAAACCCACTGGGAAGTCCATTTAATAAACAGTTTACAGGTCCCTTATCTGTGTCTAGGAAAAAGAAAATATCTTTTGACGGATCGTTTCTTTTAAAAGTAATTGAATTATCATCATCCAGAATACCTCCTTTATTAAAGCTTTTGCTTATTTCTGTCCCATTGGTTATTATATAATCTTCAACAATAGGACTTGGATCCGTACTTGATATTTTATTATAGAAAATATAAATGGTTATTCCTTCATCTCCTTCCTGTATTACTGTTGATAATCCTTTTTTATTATTTTGAACTTCTAAACATTTCACATATCCTTCGATGATGTCTTTGTTGGGCATATGTAAACTAAAAGAATCAAAAAATGATTGCGAGACCATAATCGTTTCCAGTGATTTAATTTTCTCCTGAAAATTATTAATTTCATCATCGGAAGCTCCAAAATTTAAGACATTCTTCACCATAGATGTAGGGTCAATTGCTTCAAAACCGAATGAAATTTTTTTAACTTTAAGGTCTTCTTTGAATTTTTCGGATTCATAATATTTCTTCAAATCGTAAAGAAAATTTCCTGTTTTTACGATATTCAAAGTGGTATAAATTCCACCCTCCAGAAGTTTTGTACATTGATTAGGTTCCATTTGTTAGTTTTTTGAGGTTAGTTAGTTATCTCATTTTTTATACAATGAGAATTATATTGTCAAGGTTTCATCTGTTATGACATATCAAAAGTACTTTGCGTGGAATCATGTGTCAATTACCCTTTTGTGGTATTTATTTCATTAGTTTGGCTAATAAAAAAACCTCATAGATTTTTGAAATCTA
The DNA here is from genome assembly GCF_004119445.1 of Chryseobacterium sp. CH21. Lineage (GTDB taxonomy): Bacteria > Bacteroidota > Bacteroidia > Flavobacteriales > Weeksellaceae > Chryseobacterium. The sequence goes on from NZ_QICI01000016.1 coordinate 28,824, forward strand.
TGAGGTTTGGAATATTTATTCTAGTTTGAAATTACATGGTCTCCATTTTGAAGCTCATGCTTTCAATTACTTTTAAGATAGCTTCTACTGTATCCATTGAAGTTAAACAAGGAACACCGTTTTCCACACTCATTCTTCTGATCTGGAATCCGTCTCTTTCTGCCTGTTTACCTTTTGTAGTGGTATTTACAACATACTGAACTTTTCCTTTCTGGATCAGGTCGATAAGGTTTACATTTTCTTCTCCGATTTTGTATCCGATTTTGCAAGGAATTCCTTTTTCTTCAAAGAACTTCGCAGTACCTTCTGTAGCCCAGATTCTGAATCCTACTTCATGAAATCTTGCTGCAAGAGCTGCCGCTTCATCTTTATGCTTATCTGCTACTGTAAACAGGATAGATCCGTGCATAGGAACTTTTCTTCCCGCTGCTACCAATCCTTTGTAAAGTGCTTTTTCAAGAGTGGTATCTTTCCCCATCACTTCTCCTGTAGACTTCATTTCAGGGCCTAAAGAGATGTCAACTTTCGTTAGTTTAGAGAAAGAGAATACCGGTACTTTTACAAATACTCCTTCTTTGTTTGGAACCAATCCGTTTTCGTAACCTAAATCTTTCAGTTTTTGTCCAAGGATTGCCTTTGTTGCAAGGTTAGCCATTGGAACTTCTGTGATTTTGGATAAGAAAGGAACCGTTCTTGAAGAACGAGGGTTTACTTCGATTACATATACATTTCCTTCGAAAAGAACGTACTGAATATTCATTAATCCGATAACTTTTAATCCTTTTGCCAGTCTTTGTGTATAGTCTACCAACGTATCAATTTCGCTCTGAGAGATATTTTGTGGCGGATACACTGCGATTGAGTCTCCGGAGTGAACTCCTGCTCTTTCGATGTGCTCCATAATCCCTGGAATCACTACGGTTTCACCGTCACAGATGGCATCTACTTCAATCTCCTTTCCTACCATGTATTTGTCTACCAATACAGGGTGCTCCGGGCTTGCTTCTACCGCATTTTCCATGTAGTGAGCCAATTCTGCTTCTGCGTATACAATTTCCATCGCTCTACCTCCAAGAACGTAGCTTGGACGTACCAATACCGGATATCCGATCTCGTTAGCGATTTTTATAGCTTCTTCTTTCGAAGTTGAAGTTCTTCCTTTTGGCTGAGGAATTCCTAATTCCTGAAGTGCTTTTTCAAATTTATCTCTGTTTTCAGCTCTGTCAAGATCTTCTAATGAAGTTCCTAAGATCTGTACTCCATGAGAGGCTAATTTATCTGCAAGGTTGATCGCAGTCTGTCCTCCGAACTGTACAACTACTCCTTTAGGTTTTTCAAGCTCGATGATGTTCATTACATCTTCTTCTGTAAGTGGCTCGAAGTAAAGTTTATCTGAGATAGAGAAGTCTGTAGAAACCGTTTCAGGGTTATTGTTGATGATGATCGCTTCGTAACCCATTTCTTTGATCGCCCATACAGAGTGAACTGTTGCGTAATCAAATTCTACTCCTTGTCCAATTCTGATAGGTCCAGAACCTAGTACGATGATTTTTTCTTTGTCTGAAACTACACTTTCGTTTTCTTCTTCGTAAGTTCCGTAGAAGTAAGGAGTTTCACTTTCAAATTCAGCGGCACAAGTGTCTACCATTTTGTAAACCGGCATGATTCCGTTTTCTTTTCTGAAGTTGAAAACCTCACGCTCTTTCACATCCCAAAGAACAGCGATGTTGATGTCTGCAAAACCTAATCGTTTAGCTTCAATCAGAGTTTCTTTATCAAATTTGTTTTCAGCGATTACTTTTTCGAAGTCAACTAACTTTTTCAGTTTCCAGATGAAGAATTTGTCGATTTTGCTCCATTCTACAATCTGTTCCCAGTCGTATCCTCTTCTTAAAGCATCTCCGATGATGAATAATCTCTCATCATCACACACTCTGATTCTTCTTTCGATTTCCTCAGCGGTAAGTGCCTGAGCCTGCTTTGTTTTTAATCCTAAATGCTTGATTCCTGTTTCTAATGAACGGATTGCTTTCTGTAAAGATTCTTCAAGGTTTCTTCCGATTGCCATTACTTCACCAGTTGCTTTCATCTGAGTAGAAAGTCTTCTGTCTGCTGTTTCGAATTTATCGAATGGGAATCTTGGGAATTTCGTTACCACATAGTCAAGAGCAGGCTCGAAACATGCGTATGTTTTTCCTGTTACAGGATTCATGATTTCATCCAGCGTTAATCCTACAGCGATTTTTGCAGCAATTTTTGCAATCGGATATCCTGTTGCCTTACTTGCTAACGCTGATGAACGGGAAACTCTAGGGTTTACCTCGATGATATAATATTCGAATGAATGCGGATCTAAAGCTAACTGTACGTTACATCCACCTTCAATTCCTAACGCTCTGATGATTTTTAAGGAAGCATTTCTCAATAACTGATACTCTCTGTCTGAAAGCGTTTGAGAAGGAGCTACTACAATAGAGTCTCCTGTGTGAACTCCTACCGGATCAATATTTTCCATGTTACAAACCACAATGGCGTTGTCGTTTGCATCACGCATTACTTCGTATTCAATTTCTTTGAAACCTGCAATTGATTTTTCAATAAGACACTGCGTAACCGGGCTGTGTTTCAGTCCTAATTCAGCAATCTCTTTCAATTCAGCTTCTGTAGAAGCGATACCACCTCCGGTACCTCCCATTGTAAAAGCAGGACGAACAATTACAGGATAACCGATTTCATTTGCGAAAGCAAGTGCTCCTTCTACCGTATTTACGATATCAGATTCCGGTACCGGCTCGTTCAACTCTCTCATCAACTCACGGAAAAGGTCTCTGTCTTCTGCTCTGTTGATGGCAGAAAGCTTAGTTCCTAATACTTCTACTTTGCACTCTTCAAGAATTCCTGATTTTTCCAATTCAACCGCCATGTTAAGACCTGTCTGGCCTCCTAATGTAGGTAATAATGCATCCGGACGTTCTTTTCTGATGATGTGGCTTACAAACTGTAATGAAATCGGCTCGATATATACTTTATCAGCGATTTCCACATCTGTCATGATCGTTGCAGGGTTTGAGTTGATCAAAATTACCTTGTAACCTTCTTCTTTCAAAGACAGACAAGCCTGCGTTCCTGCGTAATCAAATTCAGCTGCCTGACCGATGATGATAGGTCCTGAACCGATTACTAAAATTGTTTTTATATCTGTACGTTTTGCCATTTTTCTTTTTTTAGATACTAAAAGTTTGAGCTTAAACTTCCAGCATTATGCTTTATTTAAATTGAATTAACACACTTTGTCATTCCCAGGAATCTCATTTTGTTGTTGAGATTCTTCACTCCGCTTTCGCTTCTTTCAGAATGACAATTGGAGTGTCTTACTTTTTAAAGTCCTCCATCATTTGAATGAACTCGTCAAACAGGTAGTTTGCATCTTCAGGACCAGGGCTCGCCTCAGGGTGATACTGAACTGAGAAACAAGGATGGATTTTATGTTTTAATCCTTCGTTTGTTCTGTCGTTCAATGCGATGTGTGTTTCGATAAGGTCTGTTCCTTTTAAACTTTCCTGATCTACAGCGTATCCGTGGTTTTGAGAAGTAATAGCTACTGTATTTTTCTCCAGATCCAATACCGGGTGGTTTCCTCCTCTGTGTCCGAATTTCAGTTTGAAAGTTTTTGCTCCACAAGCAAGACCGATCAATTGGTGTCCTAAACAGATTCCGAAGATTGGAACTTTTCCTAATAATCCTCTAATCATATCTAATGCGTGCGGAACATCTTCCGGGTCACCAGGACCGTTTGACAACATAATTCCATCCGGATTCATTAGTAGGATTTCTTCTGCTGTAGTATCCTGAGAAACCACGATAATGTCACAGTTTCTTTGAGACAATTCTCTGATAATTCCTAGTTTTGCACCGAAATCTACCAACACTACTTTGAAACCTCTATTCGGGTTAGCGTAAGGTGTTTTTGTAGAAACCTCCTCTACCTGATTGGTTGGGAAGGTTGTTGATTTCAACTCAGAAGCAACAGCGGTTTCATCAGCATCAGCGTTTACAATTTTTCCTTTTACAACTCCATGGTTACGAAGAACTCTTGTCAGTCTTCTGGTGTCAATTCCTGAAATTCCTGAAAGGTTTTTCTTTTTAAATAATTCATCTAATGTAATCTGAGTACGGAAATTGGAAGGAAGATCGCAAAGTTCTTTTACGATAAGCCCTTTGATTGCCGGCTCGATACTTTCATAATCATCACGGTTAATACCATAATTTCCGATAAGCGGATAGGTCATACAAACTATCTGACCGCAGTACGATGGGTCAGAGATCAATTCCTGATACCCTGTCATTCCGGTATTGAAAACTACTTCTCCTGCAGTTTCCAATTCTGCTCCGAAACCTTCTCCATGAAACACTTCACCGGACTCCAGTATTAATTTTTTCTTCATTTTAAACTTTTATCTCTTATTATTTATATGTCATTAACAGGTCGCCCCTACAGGGCTTGGATTATTTAAATCCTTTTTATTTCCATGGGCTTCACCCATTGCTATTAACAGGTCGCCCCTACAGGGCTTGGATTATCTATATCCTTATTTGTTTTATAGCTTTTCCTTTTTTTATATGCAGAACGTTCTTTACCTTCTAACTTCTTACTTTTACCTTGGTTCTTATTTAAAGTTATATCCTTTACTTTCCAATGCTTCTTTCAAAATGGCCATTCTTGCGAATACTCCGTTTTGCATTTGTTTGAAAACTCTTGATCTTTCGCATTCTACAAGATCTGAGTCTATTTCCACTCCTCTGTTGATGGGAGCTGGATGCATGATGATTGCTTCTTTTTTCATGGCTTGTTCTCTTACTTTAGTCAGTCCATATCTTCTGTGATATTCTGAGGCAGTGAAACTCATTGCATCGTCATGTCTTTCATGCTGAATTCTTAACAGCATTAAAACATCTACTTCAGCGATCAGTTCATCTACTGACATATAGGTTCCGTTGATCAGAGCACCTTCGTCAAACCACTGTTCCGGTCCTGAGAAGTATACTTTAGCGCCTAACCTCCTTAATGCTTCTGCATTGGAATTGGCAACACGGCTGTGTTTTACATCTCCTACAATTCCTACCTTCAGTCCTTCAAATGTTCCGAATTCCTGATAGATGGTCATCAGATCCAGCATACATTGTGAAGGGTGATTTCCTGTACCGTCTCCTCCGTTGATCACCGGAATGTTAATATTTTTCAGTTCTTCGAAGTATCTGTCTTTTTTATCCCGGATCACCACAAGGTTCACTCCTATACTTTCAATGGTCTTTACGGTGTCATAAAGACTTTCTCCTTTGTTTACCGAACTATGTGATGCATCAAAAGGAACTACCTGAAGTCCCAGTTTTCTTTCTGCAAGATCGAAGCTTGTTTTCGTTCTTGTACTGTCTTCGAAGAAAAGGTTTGAGCAAAAAACTTCTCCTTCAATTTTAGCAGTTTTACCGTTTGCAAAAGCCAGTGCTTCTGTCAGTATACTGTTGATTCTCTCGGTGCTTAGTTCTGTAATCGTAAACATAATTCTAATTTTTGGGCATAAAAAAGCGAAGACAACTATCTTCGCTTAATAACAATAAATATCGTAAAGGGCGCTTTCGCCCGGTAAATCTAATGATATAAATGCTTTTTTATTCATTAGGTGCAAAGATACAACAATTTTATGAACCTACAAAAATTATGTTTAAAATAAATTAAAAACTTAAGTCCTTCCTTATTCTCATTTAAAATTAATATTTTTGTTAACACACAACTTTATTTATGGATTTAAAAGACAAAATGATTCTCAGTATTATTCAGGAAGACTCTACATTATCGGTAAAAGAAATTTCCGAGAAGATAGGTCTTACCTTTACTCCTACGTATGAGCGAATCAAACAATTGGAGAAACACGGGATCATTGAAAAATATGTTGGTCTTTTAAACCGTGAAAAACTGGGACTGAATATTATCGTTTATTGTAATGTACGTCTTAAGGAACAATCCAAAAAAGTATTGGAAACTTTTGAGGATAACATTTCCAAATACGATGAAGTTCAGGAGATCACCAGCCTTTCCGGGGAATACGATTATATGTTGAAAATTATCGCAAAAGACATCAATTCTTATAATGAGTTTGCGGTGAGTGTGATTTCAAATCTTCCCAACATCGGACAATATCATAGTTCCATTGTACTACATGAAGTAAAAAAATCTACCAAGTTTAAAATTGACCTGGAATAATCCTTCTATTTTTGAACTCGTTATTATCCCGATTTTACTTGCTGAAAATCTTTGATTTTCTTGCGTCTTGAAAATAATATACATCATTATCATTTTGCGCCCTTTAGTTTGTATTATAAAGTTTTTTGAATTACGTAAATTAACTTTATAGTATTAATTAATCCACAAGAAACAGGGTGAATCATTAAGCGCCAAAGGT
>NZ_QICI01000008.1 GCF_004119445.1 Chryseobacterium sp. CH21
AATATGATGCCATTCATTCGGCATGGTTCAAAGCAATTAAAACGCTACCGGATTACAGCATCGTTCACAAACAGGATTGGTTTATCAAGGAAAATTACAGTCCGGATTTATTGAAAGAAGACCAAAGTTTTCTGTCCAGGTCTTTTGAAAGGCAATATGATGCCATTCATTCGGCATGGTTCAAAGCAATTAAAACGCTACCGGATTACAGCATCGTTCACAAACAGGATTGGTTTATCAAGGAAAATTACA
>NZ_QICI01000047.1 GCF_004119445.1 Chryseobacterium sp. CH21
AAAAAGTAAACAATTTAGGATATAAAACAGCTAAAAGACGCATCGCTATGGAACTTCGGGATATGATTACCGCAATTTTAATAATATTTGCGGGGGGTGATCCTGCAAAAGTCTTCAAAACTTAAAACATAAAAATGGTCGGAAATTTCTTCCGACCATGACTAGGAAAAATCCCGGCCTTTTTTGATATAGCCTGTTCCCGGGATAATGGGAAAAAAGTAAAAAGTGAAAGGAGAAAGCGTTGCTATATGCAGCGCTTTTTTATTTTTAAATCATGAAAAACACCTTTAAAAATATTGATGAATACATTTTTCTGTTCCCGGAAGAAGTACAGGAAAAGCTGCTTGAACTGAGAAAAGCAATTCATGCTCAGGTTTCAGATCTGGAAGAATACATTGGATATCAGATGCCGGCTTTCAGATATAAAGCAAGACCTTTCATCTATTTTGCAGGATATAAAAAACATATTGGTTTCTATCCGGGTGCTGAAGGGATTAGAAATTTTGAGACAGATTTTAAGGAAAGAAAGTATAAATTTTCAAAAGGAGCTGTACAATTTCCCATCACAGAAGCTCTTCCTTTGGATTTAATTCATAAAATTGTTCAGTTTAAAAAGGAAGAGATTGAGCAAAAAAAATCCTGAAATACAAGATTCCAGGATTCCGACTAGTGTTTGCTAAAGGGCTTACTTTTTCTTCTTTTTGTCTTTCTTCTCTTCTTTAGGAGTATCAGCAGGCTTAGTAGCATCAGTAGGTGTTGTACTTACTGTTGGATCAGTTGCCGGTGAATTCTCCATTGTTGTGGCAGGTGTTTTTTCCTGGGTTTTTGAATCCGAAGGACTTGTAGTCTGTGTATTCGGTTGAGTTTGAGTTGTCGTTGTTTTATGAGTTGAGGTATCAGCTGGCTTTTGTGTTGTTGATTGTGCCGATACTGCGATTACTCCGACTAAGGTAAACGCCGCCGTTAAAAATAACTTTTTCATAATGTAATATTTAAATGATTGTTTAACTTAAACGAGGCATCATTATAAAATTATGTGTAAACAGCTTATTTAACGTACTTTATAATTATTTAAGAGGATTTTGCAAAAATAGGTTTGATTGATTTGGCCGGAAGATTAAAGCTGGAGGCTGGAAGTTTATTTCAGTGAAAATATTAACTGAGACAGCATATTATCAATACTTCCCTATCCCATCTTCCTGCTTCCATCCATGAAATCTACTTCGCAACATTCTTCATCATTTTTTCTACAAATTCGAAAGCGGCTGGGCAGATTATTGTATTTTTCAGCATCAAATTATTAATCTGGTAGATCTTCTTACGATCTGTATGAGGGTATTCACGGCAGGCTTTAGGTCTTACTTCGTAGATAGAACAGGTATTATCATCATTCAGAAAAAAACATGGAAGATTCTGCAATACCTTATCATTATCTTCATCTACTCTTAAAAACTTAGCTTCAAAATCAGCAGACTTCATCCGAAGATGTTTGGAAATACGCTCGATATCTTTTTCAGTATATAAAGGGCCTGTTGTTTTGCAGCAATTGGCACATTGTAAGCAGTCTATCTCATCAAAAACTTCCTCATGGGTTTCCTGTACTATATAATCAAGATTCTTGGGCGGTTTTTTCTTTAATCCGTCCAGAAACTTCTTGTGCTCTTTCTGCTTTTGTATAGCCTGTTTTTTATAAAAATCTAAATTCATTATTCATTATTTCTCACAAAATCCGGAATCTCTTCATTCTTGTATTCATTGATTTTATCAAGATCCAGAACGGTCGTACTATTTTCTTTACTCGGATAGTACATCGGAACAAATTTAGCCCCATAAACAATTTCTCCGGTAGTATACGAAGATCTCTGTACTACCGTATTTGAAAATACTTCATCAAATGCACGCACCTGTACAATAAGCTCAATATCCGTATTTTTAAAATCTTCCTCGGAAAAGCCATAAAACGGAGAGTTTTCATCAATTTTATGTACTACCGTCCAGTTGAGTGCCAGCGTATTGATCTTACTCATCTGTGTATCCAGCCTATAAAAATTACTTTTAGCAACACCGTTTTCTATGACTTCAATAGCTGCTGAAAGAATCACATCTGCATCCGTTAAGGCATTATTTTTATAGGGAGCAAGCCTGAACATTAATGCTGAAGAGTCCTGAAAAGGGGCAATAACAGCGATATCAGAAAATCTGAGATAGGCTCGTGGTCTTGAAAATCTTCCGTAAAAAAGTCCGGTTGCAATGGCAAAGGTAAGCAATCCCAGAAAAGCTTCAAAAGTAGCTACAAGACTAGCCAGAAAACCTACCGGAGCAATTCTTCCATACCCAACCGTAGTAAACGTCTGGGAACTGAAGAAAAAAACATCGATGAATTCATTGAGCGGATCACTTTTATCAATTCCTGTAAGGTGCTCTACTCCGATCATGTAATAGATCATCGCGAAAAGCAAATTGATCAAAATATAAGCAATAACAAGATAAGAAATGAAACGGAATGAAGAGAGGTTCAGCATAGTGTGATACCAGCTTAATCTGTTGAAAACATTTACTCCTCTCCTCTGAACATTCGGGAGGCCGTCTTTATTGATAAATCTTCCAGAGGCATTGGTTCCAAAACCACTGTTTTCCGCATTTTTCTGACGGATCTTTTTTCTGAATCCTCCTGTCATTTTTTAATCATTTTGATTGTGTTATATAATGATTCCCTTCTGCAAATAGTCCGACCGATGATCAGCTCTTCCTTTCTGTGTTATAAAAATTTAAAAAAGCAAAGTTATGTTTTTTTAGTAATCATTTCTTGACATTCATCATTCCCATAACAGATTATTTTCCCATAGACTTTTCTTCTGTTTTTATTTAAAATAACACCTATAAAAAACAGCAGAAAGCTTTGAATTTCTGCTGTTTATACAATATTGATTACAGTAGCTTTATATCGTTTCTGCAGGCGATTCCAGGACAGTAACACTTACATTGCTGACAGATTTCACAGTGCCTGACTCTCCATGTATATCTGAAAGAAAATTAGGGAAGTCTTCAATAGGGAAAGCCCTATAATAATGGCCATTGACCGGAGAAGGAAAGTTGGCCTGCAATCTTCCATTCAGTTTCATAGGCACAAAGTATTCCACAGAAGATCCTTTTAATTTTGTCAGGATAGAAATGGTCTTTTTAGAGTGTGCCGGAACAATAGTTTTGTAGGTGCTGGTTTCTGTAATTTCCTCGGAATTTTCTGTCCCCTCCGTTGTATCTCCTCCAACAACAACTTTAGTGCTTGCCGAAGCTTTTGCCACTAACGGAATATCAACAGATACTGATGCTGCCACTTCAAATGATCCTGAAACAGTACGTTTCCAGGAGGTTGAGTATCCCTTTTTGTAAGAATAGGATACTGTAATTTCGCTTTCTCTATCTCCATTATTAATAGCTTCCGTAGTATATACATTGTCTGGTAAATCTATCCCGTCGGTTTTTACCGTCACCTGAGGAGTTCCTAAAACAATAGAAACATTAGGATTAGGAGCTGTATTCCGGGCATCTCCATCTACAGAAAGATCAGGATTAAAGATAATTCCATCCGGAACCTGGCCACCATAAGCAAAAACGTTTTTCAGCCTGGTTCTTTCTCCGGAATAACTGATATCATAGCCGATATCTTTCAAATGGGTAGGCTTGAATGGGATTTCACGCTCTTCATTGGTAGAACTTTTTACATTCAGATTATTATTATCTGACAATTTAAACTCATCTACAATTTTCCAGCCTTTCTGAAGCATCTCTGCCTCTGTCAGCTGTGCCTTCTTTACATCAGCAGAATTTACCTTTGTTGAATCATCATTCATTACACTCACTTCATCTCTTGAACATGACACCGAAAACATCAATAAGAGAAACCAAAAAGAATTGATTTTTTAATCATTTTAATAATTTTTTAGTGTTTAATAATTAAATTAACAAAAATCAAGTTCTTTTAAGGTCTTTTTTTGCGAATTAATCAAATTTTAATTATTCCCAATTTTTCATTTGTTTAAATCATATTTTGTTCTAAAATGCTGTTTATATGAAATTTATCAATTTCCAGACTGGAATTTTTTATATGATTTACACTAACTTTGAACTATGAAAAAGCTTGAATCACGAGAAGATATTGAACACCTTGTCAATTCATTTTATGCAAAAGTTGTTAAAGATGAAACCATAGGTTTTTTCTTTAATGATGTCGCTAAAGTAGATTGGGAAAAACATCTTCCTAAAATGTATTCTTTTTGGGAGTCTATCCTTTTCGGACAAATGACGTACAAAGGAAACCCAATGGGTGTACACTTCCCGATCAATGAGATACAGGCTATGGAGCAGAAACATTTTGACAAATGGCTTGAACTTTGGCGTACCACTATTGAAGAAAACTTCGTAGGAGAAAACGCGGATATGGCGATCTACAAATCCGAAAACATCGCAAAGCTGATGGCATTTAAAATGGATCTTGCCAGAAGGTTATAATGTGATACGGGGAGCTGGGATGCGTGATACGAAATCCGAGATTTATCAATTAGTAATTTGCTCTTTTATGGAACAATTACCGTAAAGATATACGCTGCCAGGTTCACCAATAGTACTGTTCCATAGAGGATATTCGTTTTTCCACGGCTCAAAGAGAGCATGACGATAAATACGGATAAAGAAAGCAGGATAATGTCCTTTTTATCCAGACCCAACACTAATGGGATGTCGTACATGATACATACCGCCGAAACTGCCGGAATCGTCAGCCCGATACTTGCTAGTGCCGACCCTAACGCCAGATTCAAGCTGGATTGTATCTGATTGGCTCTCGCTGCACGGATGGCAGCCACCCCTTCAGGAAGAAGGACTACTGCGGCAATAATAACCCCAACAAGGGACTTAGGAGCGCCAACACTTTGTACCATCCCTTCTATGGTATCAGATAATCCTTTTGCCATCAATACGACAATGACAAGGCAGATTACCAGAAAAAGAAAGCTGATAAGAGTTTTCGGTAATGAAGGAATATAATGTTCTTCCGGATGCTCATCAGGAACGATGAAATAGCTTCTGTGACGCACGGTCTGCACCATCAGGAAAACTCCGTAAATAGCGAGACATGCGATGGATATAAAAATAAGCTGTGCTTCATTATAGAATGGTCCGTTGACACTTGAAGTAAAATTAGGAAGGACAAGCGTAAGTACAAGGATGGAAACAATACTTACCAGATAAGTAGTTGCTGAAGTTCTCGCGAAGAACTGCTCATGATATTTAACACCGCCTGCAAGAATACATATTCCGAGAATTCCGTTAAGAATAAGCATTACAGCGGCAAAAACCGTATCTCTGGCCAGCGTGATCGCCTGATCTCCGCCGGCAACCATCAGCGAGATAATCAATGCAACTTCAATAATGGTGATACAAAGCGCCAGGATAATGGTTCCGAAAGGTTCCCCTACTTTATGAGCCACTACTTCTGCATGATGCACTGCTGATAAAACACTTGCGATTAATAAAACACCCGCAAGGATATCATAAATAACATCAGTTCCCATTAAACCGGAAAAGTAGTATCCTACTGTCAGAATAGGAAAAATATAGGTATAATGTAAAAGTTCTTTTAGTCTCATATCGTGACTACAAAATACAAAAAATCTATGGAATTTTAAATATCAAAAGAAAATATTAATAATATTTTAATGAGGCCAAAAGTTAAAGTCTTGATAATCTGTGAACATATGAAACAAGAGCCCAATTCCAATAATTCTGATATTTCCTTTAAAAAACAGCAGCAAAAAATACACCGCAATGGCATAATAGGAATGTAAAAAATGAAAACCTATACTTCCTCGTGACGGATCAAAAATCGGGTTGGCAAAAAGATGATCCAGGTCTACCAACATCGTAGCCAGAAGAATGAAATACGTTTTCTTCCAATTTTTACGATAAAAAACAAGCGCAATGAAGAGTGGAAAAACGAGATGCAAAAAATAATGAGTAAAGGTTTTGAGCAATGCAATGTCTGATGGAGCCATTAATAGATAATTTTATTCGGGTTCTATGTTTACCATCGTAAAATTAAGGGTAATTCTCCGTTTTTTGCTTTTATTTTCACCCAATAATCCTTTGATTTATTCCCGTAGAGCACATACTCTATATCGGAAATAATTTTCTTCTCATTGCTGCTCAGCATTTTTAAAGAAGAATACAGCAGAGCGTTGTTTCTGATCAGAATATAATTTTCTTTTAGCTGAGGAGATAATATTACTGGTTTTCGGGTTGATTTTATGACAATCCCGTTATTATTTCGAGTGATTACATTGGGTTGAAAAGGAATTGCTGTAAATTGATTTTCACTGTTAATCCACTTTTTAGACTGAAAATACTTCCAGGTTGTATTGGGATCGTTACTTGTAATATCAATCGTATAATTGGGTTGGGCAATTTTTTGGAAGGTCTTTTTTTCAACTTCATTGAAATTATCGTCATATTCATAACTGATAATGGTATCGTTGACCTGCTCAAGATTTGCCGTTGTTTTCAGGTAAGAGACCCGTGAAGAATCAACTATAGTTTTATTGAAAAACCGGCTAAAGTTTCTGATATTATCTTTATCCAATTCAAGTTCCATGAAGTGGTTTGTCTTCTGGAGTTGAGAAGCTATAGCCTTAAAAACTTCGGTGTTTGAGTTGTTTTTGATTTCAATTTCATCCTTATTTAAATCAATTGAAAAGTTTTGAATCTTTTTCCCGGAAATAAATGAAATACTTCCTGCTGTATTTTGAATAAATTCATCTGCGTCCCTCATAGAATTTGAAGAAGTCTGAAGAATTTGATTTTGAATTTTTTCAAAAGCCAGGTCTGAGGTTCCCACAATACAATGATTCCCATTAATCATAACAAAAAACTGTTCTTTCTGAAAGCGGTTATTTCCTTGATCAACAAAGTTTTGTTTCTTTAAAAAACTGATGAATTTTTGTGAATCCTTCAGTTCTAGAACACTGTACCATTCGGAGAATTTAGTATCTCTAAGGTGAAAAATCTGCAAAAAATCCGGAATTCTGACCCCTGAATTCTTCAAAGAGCCGGAACTTTTACCTTTTGATTTCCCTCCAGACCAATGTGAAGGGTGTATTGCCAGGTTGAAGAGATATTGTCCTGTTAATTTCTTTACATCAATTAAAACGACTGCATCTGCATTTTCAGGGATATATCTGAGGCTTTTATTTTTATAAAAACCACGAAATACGCCGCTACAACAAACAGTAAAACTAACGGGACAATAATCTTCTTTTTGTTCATTTATAAAATTTGTGGTTTCTCTTCTTTTTCTTTTGTTTTAAAAACCTGATCGAATATATCAAAGAAATACATTAAGCTGTTTTCTGAAGAGTCTTTAATATTATAATTCATTTCAGTCTGGATACTTTCTCCTTTCACTTCTGTTTTATAATACATTTCTCCTACATTTTTTCTGATGGCATCCAGTGTTTTTCTTTCTTTTGCTGTTTTAAACTCTTTATCCAAACCTGTTAAAAGCTTCTGAATATCCAATCTTCCGGATAAAGGATATTTCGCTGAATCTTTGGCCCATTTTCTTGAAATATCAGACTGATTTACTGATAAATTATTATCGGCAGAACTCATCAGATACACCACTCCATCTTTTACGGTAAAGAACAGCTGATCAATATATCCTCCGTTTTTTTCTTCTTTAAAAGTGTAAATATTTCCTTTTTTGGAGAATCTTTTAGACAGCTTTTTATTGGTAGCAAGCATATCAAAAATACGGTTCCAATAGCCTTCATTTTCTGTTGCAAAAGCGAAAGTGAAGTTGGGAACAGCTATTTCTTTAGTTTTCTTTACTTCTTTCTCATTGAAATCTGCATCGTATTCGTAATCGGTGTATTCTACTGTTTTGGATTTTAATTCATTCAAAACAAAAATTCCGTTTCCGGGTGCAATTTTGGTAATGGCTTCTTCGTCAAGAACAATTTTCATGGTTTCCATGATAAGTTCCATCTCTTTTTTGTACTCATTTTCTCCGGAATTCTGAAGAAGGCTGTACATCATGTCGAAACATTTTGCCCCATTCACATTCATGGCATAATAACCAACACTTTTTTCATTGATGAGTTCAAGCAGTTTTTTGTTTTTCTTCCCTTTATAAATAGCAGAAATATTCTTTTGAATGTCTTGATTTTTATGCTGATAATTATTCACCAGCCTTACTTTGTCTTTATCAAAATACAGGTTGTAAGAATAATTAGAATCATACATATTTTTGAAAAACTGCCCATAGCTATAGAACTTCGTCATCTTACCATAGATCCCATCATTTACAATTCTACCATAATCTGTATAAACAAAGACATCCGAGTTCGCATCTCTGAATTTCAGCATTTCTTTAGGAACTTCAATTTCTAAATTTGAACTGAAATACAGATCAAAGCGGTCTTCTGCATTCTTTTTTACTACTTTGAAGTTTTCTCTGCGGATAGAATCCTGCTCTTTTTTGTAAGCTTTATCTTCTTCCTCGTCGTAGGCGTAACCATCATTAGGCATTTCTTCTCCATTTTCAGAATTCTCGGCACTTTCCTTTTCTTCAGGATATTTATGGTGTTTCTGCAGATACTTGATATCCTTCTGAATTCTTGCAATCTCGTTGTTATTGTCTTTAATGCTTTCTTTCAGATACTTAATATCATCTTTAAGGTTTTTGATTTCTTCTTTATAATCAAAAGGTTTTTCCGGCTCATCGGTATAAGCACTGTCTCCGGCGTCTACTGCAACGCTGTCTACAGCTACAGCAGTACTGTCTGCAACAGCTTCCGTGGTCCAAAGATCTTTATAAGGTTTAGTATAGCTTATCATGCTAAGAACTGCACGGCTTCCGTTCCACGCCACAAAAACATCATCATTAATATCTACATAAGAATAGTTTTTTCTGCTGGAAACTTCCTGTCCTTTTTTCTTTACAGAATTAATGAACTCCTGGAATTTCTCTTTATTATCAATAATGAAATGCGTGTTGTACGTCTTAATAGAGTCATTAAAGCTTGCGTAATGATACTGAACAGCATCGTATTTGATTCCTGTTTTGGAATAATCTGTCCATGAAGGCGCTTCCTTGCTTTTTTTGCTTAGCTCATGAAGCAAAGGATTCAGTTTATTCCAGTTAATTTTATTGTTAAGCTGTTTCCCGTTTACTTCCATATAAAATACGGCGTCAGACGGTATTTTCATACTATTTTGGGCAAAAACCAGTGTAAAACCAAAGAGTACAAAAATAATTTTTTGTGTTTTTAATAAGATAGATTTCATGACTATAGTTTAGAAATTTATTGAAAAAGAATTGTGTTCTGAATTTGTTTTTTCTGAAGGATAAGATCCAGGATATCAGCCTCCAGTTTAAGCGCTTTTTTATTGGGAGAAAGTACGTAGGTATTATTCGTTTGTGATTTCACGCTGCTCTCGAATTGCATTATGGAAGTATATTTTGCACCATTAAAAACTTCCTTGTCTGCCTTGCTCATCTTATCGTAATCTGCTTTGAAGGTATTGACTTTATTCCTTGTCAATGCCTTTTTTTCAAGATTCTGGCTGTACACTTGTGTGGGAACCATTTTACCCAATATATTCTGAGCTTTCAGTTTCTCCAGACCAGCATTAATATTTTCAATTTTTTTGAAATTACAGCTCAGTTTAATGATATAATTATCAAAATCCATGGATGTTTTCACATTGCTGATTCCGGGAGTTCCTTTGAAAATTTTTGCAGCTTCATTGATTTTATTTTCAATTTCGGCCTTTTTGGGAACTTTTTTCCCGTTAATTGTTTCCATTTTAGAGATGGAAGCCAGTCTTGTTTTGCTCTTGCTAGCATTAAGAATAATGGTATATTCTCCTGTTCCGTCAGCCTTTACATTCACTTTATCAAGGATATCGAAACAGCTTGTAAGGAACAGCAAAGGAATACATAAAAGAAATAATCTGAGACAATTTTTCATGATTTGTTTTAAAGCCACAAAATTACTCAATTTTGGCCTTAAATCCTTATCATCTTTGACTTTTTGGGCATAAATAGCTGTTTCCCGGTACTTTTTTAGGGGAAAATACGGTACGATTTCCGTATACTATTTTTTAAACACGTCCTTTCAGATAATTCTGACGAAGATCTTCATCCAGCTTTTCAATAGCATATCGAAGACAGGTTCTTGGCATTTCTTTGTAATACTTGTTCAGATAACTGATGAGTTCGCCTTCATTTTTATTTCCCATTTCCCTTAATAACCAGCCATTTGCTTTATGCATCAGATCATGGGGATGTTTCAGATTTCTGGTTACAAACTCTTTGGTAAGATCAAATGATCCCTTTTTTATGTAATGCATGGTCCCAACAACCGCTATTCTCTTATGCCACATTTCTTCAGATTCCGAAAGTTCTCTAAGAAGGCTTTCTTTCTGATTTTCAAAAGTATATCTACCCAAAATCTTATAACAGGTGGAGTCTACCAAATCCCAGTTGTTCACATAAGGAAGGTGATTAAGGTAAAAAGTGACTACTTCTTCTCTTACCGCTTTATCTTTTGTTTTTCAAACTTTGAAATCAACATAAAAAGAGCTGTCAGTCTGTGTTCGTGGTATTTTGAAGAAAGCAATATACTGAGATCTTTTAAACTGATTTTCGAGTAATATTCTTTGGCAACAGAGCGCTGATCCGGAACTGTTACGCCCAGAAACAAATCGCCTTCGCCATACTCCCCTTTTCCTGTCTTGAAAAATCTGGGAAAGAATTCTGCCTTTTCAGGAATGGATAGAACAGCCAGTGATTCCTGTATTTCTTTAACAATACTCATATGGCAATTTAAGCGTTTTCTTCTACAGCAATATTTTCCTGCTCTTCCTCTTCTTTCGCTATCTTCTTAGGGTTGGCTACTTTGGCAATGGTAAGCCCCTGAACAATAATGGAAAATACAACAACACAGTAGGTAATACTTAAAATAATTTCGCTGTATTCACTTTTGGGAATAGACATGGCCAATGCAATGGAAACCCCTCCACGGATTCCTCCCCAAACCAGAACTTTTACCGTCTGCGGGCTGAAACTTCTTCTGAGTGAGGTAAATTTTGTAGGTCCCCAGATGGAAATAAATCTTGCAAACAGAACAACCACAATGGCAGCTAGCCCTGGAATCATGAAATGTCTGAGATCTTTAATCATTAAAAGTTCAAATCCGATGAACAGGAATAAAACGGCATTCAGAATTTCATCAATCAATTCCCAGAATTTAATCAGATAATCCTGAGTCACCGATTTCATTTTGAAACTTCTATTAAAGTTCCCCATAAATAATCCTGCCGCTACCATTGTCAACGGCCCTGAAATATGCATCTGACGGGCAATAAGATAACCTCCCATCACCACAGAAAGCGTTACCAATACGGAAATAATATAATCATCCACTTCACGCATCAATCTTGAAGTAACCCAACCTAGAAGAACTCCGAGTAAAAGACCACCTCCTGCTTCTTTAAGCAACAGCAATCCGATGGTTTCAACACTCAAATCCACTTCTTTTCCAACAGCCAGCTGTAAAATTACTGTAAATACCACAACCGCCATACCGTCATTGAAAAGGGATTCGCCGGCGACTTTTGTTTCCAGTGATTTTGATACATTCGCCTGTTTCAGTACACTCAAAACCGCTACCGGATCAGTAGGAGAAATCAACGCTCCGAAAACAAGACAGTAGATAAATGGAAGCTTAACTCCCACATAAGGAAGAAGATAAAACATTCCAAACCCTACTACAAAAGTAGAAATCACAACCCCTACCGTGGAAAATATTACTACAGGTCTAAACTGTTCTTTCAGATCATTAATATTAATATGAATTCCTCCTGCAAAGAGAAGGAAATTAAGCATAGCTCCCATCAAAACCTCCGTAAAATCGATACCATTCATCAGTTTGTGAAGATGTCCGAAAGTTCTTGGAAGTACTGTTTCTCCGAACATTACTAAAAAAATAGAAACCACAATGGCGATAACCATAATTCCGATGGTGCTCGGAAGTTTTAAAAACCTGTAATTAAGATAGGCAAATATTGATGCTAATACGATTAATGCTGAAAATGAATAATATAATTCCACTAAGTGTTTTTTATTTTAAGATTAATTGGTTAGTTCCAAATAAAGTATTCTGATATAAATCTTCTTCCCATCCTTTTCCCAGATATCATACATACTATCTTTCATTGCTTTTGAGCTTCTTGTATAATCTTGTCCTATATTCAGGATATTCAGCAGAATGTATTCGTCTCCTACAGAATTGACGATATAGGCTGTTTTTCAGACGCTCCGTCTCCTGAGCTTTTTATCCCATCCGTAAGTGCTCTAAACTGGTTCAGGTGATGCATAAAATTATTTCCATCCTTTACAGAATCATAGGCTCTGAGCAGGATCAGTAGAATATCGAGGTTGGTAGGATCTTTATCATACAACTCCTTTCCCTGTTTGATGCAGTCAGCAAAATTGTTCTGCTTAAAGGCATCTACAAGATTCTTAAAGCTGTCTTCTGATGTGCTTATTTTATCACTTCTATAGTTTCTTCCGTAGTAGAGATATTGAGATTCTATACTGTCCAAAGACTTTGGATATCCTTTATACTTGAAAATAAGTTTCTCGTAATTATATGGAGAATCTGAGCTTTTAAGACTTTTCTCAATAGCTTTTAAGTCAATTTTTGATTTCTGGCTAAACCCAAAAACCGAAAAAAGTATGAATAAAAGGAAAAAGGGGTACTTCATTAATTATTGCTTTCTTCTTCATCGTTATCGAAATATTCGAAAAGGAAGTCGTTGTATGGAAATCTGGATATATGAATTTTCATAACCTCGTCATAGATCATTTTCTTCATTTCCGGGAAATTTTCCTTCGTTAATGCAGAAATGAAAACCGTTGGATATTTTGATTTTGCCATCCAGGTTTTTTTCCATTCTTCCAGAGAGATATTTTTACGGGTAGAAGGCGTAAGATCATCCTCATCTTTTTTCTCATAGCTGAAATCATCAATTTTATTGAAAACCATAATCATTGGTTTCTGATGGGCATCAATCTCCATAAGAATCTGATTAACAGACTCTATATGATCTTCAAAGCTTTCATGAGAAATATCTACTACATGGATCAAAAGATCAGCTTCACGTACTTCATCCAAAGTAGATTTGAATGATTCCACCAGCTGAGTCGGTAATTTTCTGATAAATCCAACGGTATCTGTAAGAAGGAAAGGTAAATTTCCGATTACTACTTTCCTTACGGTAGTATCAAGGGTTGCAAATAATTTATTTTCAGCAAAAACTTCAGATTTCGAAATAGAATTCATCAAAGTAGATTTTCCTACGTTGGTATAACCTACCAAAGCAGCACGAACTACTTTTCCACGGTTATTACGTTGAGTAGCCATCTGCTTGTCAATTGTCTTCAGTTTATCTTTCAATAACGTGATCCTGTCACGGATAATACGACGGTCAGTTTCAATTTCCGTTTCACCGGGACCTCTCATACCAATTCCTCCTTTCTGACGCTCAAGGTGGGTCCACATTCTTGTCAGTCTTGGTAAAAGATACTGATATTGTGCTAATTCTACCTGAGTTCTTGCATACGAAGTTTGTGCTCTCTGGGCAAAAATATCAAGAATAAGATTGGTACGATCCAAAATCTTAACTTCCATATCTCTTTCCAGGTTTTTAAGCTGTGAAGGAGAGAGTTCATCATCGAAAATTACAGTTCCGATCTCATTTTCTTTTACATATTCTTTTATCTCAATTGCTTTTCCACTTCCGATAAAGGTTTTGGAATCCGGCTGAGTCAGTTTTTGAGTAAAACGCTTTTGTACGGTAGCTCCGGCGGTGAAAGCTAAAAACTCAAGTTCATCTAAATACTCCGTCAGTTTTTCTTCGTCTTGATTTTGAGTAATAACACCCACTAAGACTGCTTTCTCATAGTTATGTTCTTTCTTGTCTAACATTAAGTTCTGTCTATGTTTATGATTTTTACAAGTTAATATTTTTCAGAAAAAAAACAAAATCAATTTTTATTTAATAACATATTTTAATATAAATTTAAGTTTGAAAACAAAAAGTCTGAAAAAAAACGCCTAAATTTATATAATAAATTTCTGATTTTTAATTATTTAACCCAAAAATATCAATCTCCGAAATATCATGGTTAAACATATCAGGTGCATGATTATTGATGAGGATGAACTGGACAGGCTGGTTCTTCAGCATTATATCAAACAATATCAGAATATTGAGATTGCTGCTTGTTTCGACTCTGCAGAAAAGGCAATCTCTTATCTTGATCTTCCTGTGGATCTTCTGATTACCGAAACCAATTTGAAAGGGATGAGCGGTCTTGAATTTCGGAAATTTGCTCATAAAATACCTGCATGTATTTTTGTAAGTTCACATCCTGAGCTGGCTGCCGGAGCGTTTGAAATCAATACTTTAGACTTCATCACAAAACCGCTTACTGCTGAACGTTTTCATCATTCTATGGAAAGACTTTTCGATTTTTTTGAAGTAAAAGAAAAATGTGAATGTTATGATGCCTTGATAGGAGAAAACTGTATCAAAATAAAAGAAGGCGGAAATGTTTTCCAAGTCAAAATGAAAGATATCCTGTATCTGGAAGCTCTGAAAGATTACACAAGAATTATCACCTTTGAAAAGAAATACTGTATTTTAAATTCTCTGGGAAATATTCTGCAAAAAAGCTGTTTTGATTCCTTCGTTAGAATACACAGAAGCTATGCTGTGCCACGTCACCTGATCCGCGGAAAAAACTGTCATGAAGTAGAACTTGCACATCACATCAAGCTTCCTATCGGTCGAACTTATAAGGATAATCTTTCTTTTTTCAATCCTTAAAAAATAGTAAACCCTCCATAATAATTCACAAAATGCTATTGGTCGATTATTTCTGTTGTTTGTCTATTTTCCTGCCATTTGATTGAGATAGATGGTAATTTAGTTCTCCCAAATCACCCGTGTTATAAAAAAGAATACAAATACTCTAAAAGTGATTATCTATGAAAAAAAACTTTATCTATTCCTTAATTTTTCCCGATTTCCCATGTTGATTCTTAAGTTTTGGCAAGATATCTCATCTTCATAAATGAAAGAATGGAAATACAATCTTCACGCAGTACTTTGATTTCTGATCAGAAATTTGATGTAAAAGCCAATATTAAAGACCAAAATTTTATTTAAAATTTGGAAACAACTTATGCTAATATCCCGAGCTTTGGTTATTTCGAATGCCCCCATACAATACAGGCAAATAATAGTAATTCTAGGAACACAAATACGAAATTTATTAAACAGTCCAATATTGGTCCATCTCTAAAAAAATATAATTACAACTCATACTTTTTTAAAAACTAATAATCTTCCAAACTAGTAACCTAAAAAAGCTGATAACCAAACTAGATTTTTCAAACAAAAGAAAGTCCGCTTTCGGCGGACTTTTTTATATGGTAATCAGGAACAATTAATCCCAATCGGCCGCTACAAATTTCATTGAACTACCATTATCATCGGTTAAAGTAAGAAAATGTCCTTCTACTGAATATTTTGTCATGGTTTCAATTTTCTTCTGAAAAGAGGTTTCAAGTTCCATATTCTGGCAAGCTTTCATCGTGCTTATTCCTTTTGAAATTTTCACTTTCCCTCCTTTTTTAAACTCAGTTATAAAAGACATCCGGTTGCATCCCATATAGGCACTTCCCTGAATTTTCCCATCAATCATCTTAGCTGTCAGGTTCATTTCAGCCTTATTTGCAATCAGTTGGTCTTTTGAAAAGCCATCCAATGAGATCATCATCCATTGTCTTTGGAGAGAGGGAATTTTATCTGGTAGTGACGAACAATTCAAAACTATTCCTAAAAGTAAAACTGCAAAAAGTGATAATAGTATCTTTTTCATGCGGATTATCATCCCATTTTCATACCAATCCGGGACAGAATCTCGTAAAAATTAGTAAATTAGCGACACAAAAATTATTTTATAAAATGAAAAGACTATTTCTACTATTCACTTTCTTATTGGGCTTTGCTCAAATGAGGGCGGATGAGGGGATGTGGCTGCTAATGCTCATCAAAAGACTTAACGGTGTTGATATGCAAAAAGAGGGCTTACATCTTACGCCTGAGGAAATTTATTCTGTGAACAATTCAAGCTTAAAGGATGCTATCGTAAGTTTCGGTGGTTTCTGTACAGGTGAGATTGTTTCTGATAAAGGACTTATATTTACTAACCACCACTGTGGATATGGTGCTGTAGCTGCTGCTTCTACACCAGAAAAAGATTATTTGAAGAACGGTTTCTGGGCAATGAAACAGAAAGACGAATTCAATGCAAAGGATCTTTATGTAAGATTTTTAGTGAGAATGGATGATGCTACACAAAGAATCACTTCGAAACTAAACAACAATATGACCGGAGCAGAGAGAAAAGCTGTTATTGATGCTGAAACTAAAGCAATCCAGACAGAAAACTCTGAAAACGGAAAATATACTGTAGTAGTAAGAGATTTCTTTAACGGAAACGAATTCTACTATTTCGTATATCAGGATTATAAAGATATCAGATTAGTTGGAGCTCCACCTTCATCGTTAGGAAAATTCGGAGGAGATACAGACAACTGGGAATGGCCAAGACACACAGCAGACTTCACTGTTTTCAGAGTATATGCTGATGCTGCAGGAAATCCTGCTGAGTATTCTCCAAGCAACACTCCTTTGAAGCCTAAACACTTCCTTCCGGTTTCTCTTAAAGGAATTAAACCTGGTGATTTCTCAATGATCCTGGGTTATCCTGGAAGAACAAACCGTTACCTGACTTCTTACGGAATTCAGCAAATGGTAACTAAAGATTATCCGGCATGGGTTGAAGCTTCTAAATTGGCTATGGATGTAATGAAAAAGTACATGGACAAGGATAAAGCTACTCAGCTTAACTATGCTTCTCAATATGCTTCAGTAGCTAACTACTGGAAAAACAGACAGGGAACTATTGATGCGGTAGAGAAAAACGGAACTATTTCTGACAAACAAAAAATTGAAGAAACTTACAATAAGTGGGCTGCAATGCCTGGAAACGATCAATATAATGGCGTTTTAGAAGATATTGGCATATACTATAAGCAAGTTTCTGATAGAAATGTTGAAAGAAACTATGCTTCACAATTCTCAAGAAATGCAAAATATATTACCCTTGCGCTACAGGTAGGTTCTGCACTTAAAACGTATGCTGCACAAGATATGCAAGGTAGATTAGCAATGAAAGCTAAAACTGAAGCGGGTATCAAAGCAGCTTATGAAAACTTCAACCCATCTTTGGAAGGAGAAATGCTTGCAGCTATGACAAGTCTTTACCAAGCCAGAGTTAAAAACCCGGAAGTTGCTTCTGCTACCATTTTAGGTTTAGATGCTAAAACAGTTTCAAATGTGGCATATTCTTCCATCTTCGCTAATAAAACTTCTGCAACGAACTTCTTATTGAATCCGGATGCATTGAAACTGGATGCTGATCCACTTTGGAAAGCTGCTAACGGAATCATGGCAGACCAAAAGATAAGCATGGAAAGATTTGTTAAAATAGACGACAATTTTGCAAAAAATAACCGTTTGTTCTTAGCGGGTCTAATGAAAGCTATGCCTGAAAAGAAATTCTACCCGGATGCTAACTCTACCATGAGATTAACTTACGGTACTGTAGATAAATTACCTATCAGAAATGACAGAAACTACTTCGGGATTACTGATAACTATTATACTGATATGACCGGTCTTGTTGGAAAATACAAGAAAGGTGATGAAGAATTCGATCTTCCTCAAAGAGTGATTGATCTTTATAACCTTAAAGATTTCGGACAGTATGCTGATGCTGCAGGATATATGCCTGTAAACTTCCTTTCTAACAATGATATTACAGGGGGTAACTCTGGTTCTCCGGTAATTGATGGAGACGGAAACCTTATCGGTATTGCTTTCGATGGTAACAGCGAAGCATTAAGCGGTGATATTGTATTCGAACAGGAATGGCAGAAAACAATCAACGTAGACGTTCGTTTTGTTCTTTGGACAATCGATAAGTATGCGGGTGCAAGAAGATTAGTTGATGAATTGAAGCTTGTAAGAGGTGAAAATACTCCTGCTGATACAAAAACTAAGAACTCAGGTACTACAACAATGCCTAAGAAAATCAAGAAAAAATAATCTTATCTGATATATTTTTGAAAACCGTGAATTTACTTTCACGGTTTTTTTATTTTTGATCATTATTTTTTTTATTATGAAACCTCAATCTATTGAATTCAATGCCATTATTCAGCAAAACGGAGAAATGAACGCTGCGTTTGTAGAATTTCCTTTTTCTACAGATGAACTATTTAACAAGAAAGGGCAGGTAAAAATAAAAGCTCTATTTGATGATAAAGTGGAATATCGTGGAAGTCTGGCTAAAATGAAATCTGATTGTCACATTTTAGGACTAACTCAGGAAATCAGAAAACAGCTTGGTAAAACCTTTGGCGATGAGGTCTCTGTTTCGCTTATTGAAGACAAAGAAGAAAGAGTGGTCGAAATTGCAGATGATATAGAATTCATCTTTAATGAAAATCCAGCAGCAAAAGGTCTATTTGACAAAATGAGTTACACTCACAGAAAAGAATACATCCGCTGGATTGAGGAAGCCAAGAAACCGGAAACAAGAGAAAACAGAAAGATAAAAATGATCCTGATGATTCTGGATGGAAAAAAGGGGATATAAAAAGAGCTCAGGAAATCCTGAGCCCTTATATTTTATATTACTCAATTTATTATTTAATAAATATCATAAGTACAGATTGGAAAAATAATATCCGCACCATTCACAGTAATAGGAGATGGAATATTAGCTGTAATTACATTCCCTGCTTTTGCTGCAATTTTAAAACGCACTGTTCCGCCAGTAGTATTAATGTAGAACATTGTTCCAAGAGATAGTTTATTCATATCTCCTGTATTTATTGTAAACATTCTTGATCCTGCAACGGCATCCACCGTATATCCTGAGAATGCACTTCCTATTCCTGATTCTTTAATTACCGAAGTTTTCTGGGTATTAAAATTGTAAAATTTTTCACCCGTATTGAAATTGAATCCAACCATATTGGAATCCGAAGGATCATTCACCGTTGAATACGTTTCTTCAGGAATTTCTAGGAATTTCACCTTTTCAATTTTTCCTCTGTCTGCTCTGTTAATCATCACCTTTAATCTGCTATTTTCATAAGGTCTCTGAATAATTCCAACATACTTTGCTTCCGGAATGAATGACATATTATTCACATAATCGCCATCATCTTCAGCCCCAATCTTAATAATTTTCACATCTGAAGTGATTCCTGGGGCAATCCAATAGTCTTGTGGTCTGAAATCAAGTAAATCTATCTGAGACTGCAACAAAGTGCTGTCTGTTATAATATTTCTATTTTCATCAAAAAGAACAAATTGCGGATAGCGATGCCATTGTACCCATAAATTGGTATTATGATCAATGATTTTAAAGACCTGACAGAATTGGTTATCATAATCAGCATTTGGGAATAAGCCTGAAAGCTCATTAAATGGTTCCAGATTCTTTACATAAAAATGACTGTCGGAGCCATTGGTTTTTAAGTCTTCACTTAAGTCTTCATCCAATAGAACAATGGGTTTTTCACCGATATATTTAATCCCATTCTGATCTGTAAAATAAGTAAGATAATGGATTTGATTGGAGTTAAAATTAAACTCGGATCCTCTGTGGAAAATTCCAATTCTTTCTCCTTTTTTAATTTCAATTCTTGGTTCCGAAATAGAAATCCCAAAACATGGAGCTGCTGAAAAGTCAAAACAAAGTGTTTCCCAAGGTTCTATATCAAGCCCCCATTCGAATGACTGATTCAGGAAAAGCCATGAATTACAACCATCGGAAATACTGTCTTTCTCAAATTTCACAAATGTTCTTCTGCGGGTAACAGTATTTGCATCGAGCAATCCGGTAAAAGAACCAAATTCACCACCGATAACACGATTGGCATTTGCCCATCCCTTATTTGTATTTCTTATTACAAATGCATCAAGATTAGACTGCATTGACTTTAACTGAATTTCATTCCATGCAAAACCGGAGAATAGCCCCGGTGAATCATTGGCATCACAAACAATTCCTTTTGTAAAGAAAGAAGCTCCCAAATACATTTTACAGTGCTGCGAGCCCTGAAGTAAAATTCCTATATAATTATCTGAAGAGACATTGGTTCCCGGCGTTCCTGAAATATTGGTGGTAATTGTATTTTTAAAACTATTCTGAAAGATTAATGCCGTTTTATTACTTGTTCCTCTATAGAATATTTTATCTACAATAAAGTTGACCGGCTTTTTAAATAAAACCGTATCTGTAATTTTATATCCAATTGGACTGTTTCCAACCAAAGTAACAGATTGCAGCTCAAGAGAATATTGTTCTCTTGGGTCATTAGGATCAACAGATACAAAGTCATAAAGTCTGTTGACAAAATCCGCCGCTTTTAAGAATGCCTGTGTATCGTCTGTGGTAGAATCTCCTTTTGCTCCAAAAAGCTCAATGTTAAGAGGTTTTCCTGCCAGAAAGCTTGTTAATGCATAATATTCTCCTTTTCTTTTTCGATAAATAATACCATCACATAAAGCATCTGTCATTGCTACAGGATTAGCTTCATGATACCAGTTTGTCACTTTCTGATAGTTTACATTTTCTAAAGAATAGCTGTCTACCAATTGTACTAAATCATCTGCAGGATCTGTGGAAGTAGGTGAAAAAAAATCGTTTGTAAATTTCATGTTGTTAATATTTATTGATTGTTGGTTAGCTTTAGACAACAATTGATATGGCCATATTTCCTTTTTGTCTTGATACAAATATCGTCCTGCACAACGACAAAACTTGACGTATCATTTATGAAAAAAAATATTTTAAATTATTTTTGTCAGGATCTCAAAAAGTAGCCGACTATAGTTACAGATATCATTTATAACTATAAAAAATTTACTTTTATGAACAAGTTTATTTTCAGAACATCAGTTTTAGCGGCGGCTACTCTAGCTGCATTTACTCTTTCTTCATGCAGCGATTCTAATGACGACATGATGATGGATATGGGCTTCCAAAGAAGCATCACATTTGAAAATGTGGTGACTCCAAAAGATTTTGTAGAAAGCGGGAGTTTTCAGGGAACAGGAACTCCTCCTATTATTTTGCCCGGACAATCTGTTTCTATTACATTCAGTGCTGGGAAAACACAAGCCTTAATGTTTGCCACTATGTATGGAGCTTCGAAAGATTGGTTTTTTGCTTCTCAGCAACCCGGTATCAAATTGTTCGATGCCAATGGTAATGCCATTACCGGAGATGTTTCTTCAAGTGTAAGATTATGGGACAACGGAACTAAAGATGATACTTCCGGACAGGTTGAAAGCAAGCCGATCATGCAGGTTCCCAATGTAAATGCTTCACAGCTTATGAAGCTCAATCTTGCTTACAATGATGTAAGTTCTGAATTCACCCTTACCATTACCAATACATCCGGCGGAACAGCCAACGAAACTCCTTTTTCTCCTGGAGTATGGGCGGTTTCCAATTATAATGGTTCTCAGCTGCTGAACAGTGCTCCGTTTTTTACCCCTAACGCTTTATCAAATCCAGAAATAACGGATATTGCTCAGATGGGAAATATCAGTAAAATGATGACTAAACTGAATGCCAATACCGGAATTATGACCGGACTTTCTCCTGCATTGGTTGTGGTTTACCGTGGCGATAAAAATCCAATTTATGAATTGGGTAAAACAGATACGGGAATGGGATTGAAAGATATTGCACAGTTTGGAAATGTAACCAAGCTTCAAAACAGCCTTAAATCTCTATCAGGCGTAAAAAGCGTGTATGTGGCAGGAAACGCACCAGTAGCGCCAGGCAGCAAAGTAACAACGAATTTTAACGCTGAACCAGGAGATAAAATTGCTTATGTAACGATGTTTGGATTCTCTAACGACTGGTTCTTTGCCAATGAACAAAGTATTGATGCTAACACCAAAGGAGATATCAGTTCAAAAACCTCGTTATTTGATTCAGGTACGGGTATTGACCAATATCCGGGTGCCGGAAATCATCAGGCATTGTTTGGCGGAACTCCACAAAGCGAAAACAAGGTTATTTCCAAAGTAGGAAGTTTTTATCCTGTTCCTGCTGTTCAGAATATCATTAAAGTAACAGTCAATTAATCTTCAGATAAAGAAAAGGGTCTGGCCATACGGCCAGACCTTTTTCTTTCTAATATCCCGAAAAATAAAAGTATATCCACTTTTATTATAGTTTCAGCTTGCCTTCTAAATATTGTTCTCCTCCACCATTGGTAACCGTTATAAAACCTTCATAATGGTTCACTTTTATTCCCAGATCATTATTGATTTCCTTAAAATATCCACTTTTATCTTGGTGATAGATGACATCTCCCTGCCAAAGAAATTTTGCAGACTGACCTGTTTTATTCTGAAAGGAAAGAGCTCTCAATGGATTTACCAATCCACAGGATCTCAGATCTACCACAGCACTTTCATGAGGAGCAAAATCTTTAGATAATACAATTGTGTTATTCATTTATTTTTCTTTGCCTTTAGGTGAATTAAAAACTGAGCAATACTTTCTCATTACCCTGGTACAAATGTCATTCTCCACTACGACAAAACTTGACGTATTTATTCAATAAAAAAAAATAAAAGCCCAAGCAGATCCTGTTTGGGCTTTTTGCAATTATCAAATACTATTCAACCGGAATTCCAGGTATTTTAAATAGGAATCCAATATTTTTTTATCAAGTACAGGCTCCTTAATGCCAGAACCTTCCAGATACTGAATCACATTGGAACAATCCCATATGTAAGTATTTTGGTAAAGTTCTACAGTGGATAAGCCTTCATGCATATTATCCCTGAAGAGACTTGTCAATGGATACAAACGGTTTTTACTGTCATCTTCCCATTGTTTTCTCCATTCTTTATAAGGAAGATCTTTGAGGGTAAAAGGATAATATTTTTTCATGAGTCCAAAGAAATCTTCTAAAGTAAGATTGGTTTCCGGACGGGCAATCAGATTGAATTTTTTACCTATTGCCTCTTTATTTTTTGTGATATGAGCCATAGCTTTGGTCATATAATCTACCGTGATAAGACCTTCTCTAAGCTCAGTAAGTGCAGGATATGATTTGAATTCTATACAATTTTTCACCAATCCGGACCACCATTGGTAAGAAGCACTTGCTCCTGTTTCGCTATGGCACATGGCATATCCAAGACGGTAAGTAATCAACGGTAATCCTTCTTTTGCTGCTAAATCAGCAACGGCTTCCATGACCCATTTGCTTCTTACATAGCCAATGTCTTTGCTTACAGACATCAGATTCTGTTCTATATCATCAGATTCAAGCATCACTGTCTTTCCTGTAAACAAATGTCCCCAGCTGTATACGGAAATGGTTGATAGTAAAGCAAGACATTTGGTTTTTTCAGCTCCTGCCAGTTTTATGATTTCCCTTAATCCTTCTACATTCGGGGCTTTCATATAGGAATAGGGTTCAATGAAGTTAACTGAGCTTCCTGAATGGTAAATCAGGTCGGTTTGTTTTGCCAGTTGCATGAATTTTTCTTCTGATAATCCTAAAGACGGCAAAGCAAGATCTCCGATTACAGGAATAATTCTTGACTTCTGTTGTATGTTTTGAGGGATGTGATATTGTTTAAAGCATCGGTCTATTTTTTCCATTGCGTAAAACTCGTCCTCCGCTCTTACCAGGCAGTAAATATCCGCATTTGTCGTGTCCAGAAGCTCCTTCAGCAAATGAATTCCTACAAATCCTGTAACACCTGTTAAAAATATAGTGGCTGGATTTTCCACTTGTTTAGGATCAAATCCTCCCGCAAAAACAGTTCCGGGAGCAAGATAAACATCTTTCTGCAGCTCAACATAAGGTTCTACATCTTCCGCAGGAATTGCTTCTCTGGTCTCTCTGGATCTGGCAATAAGAACTTCCGATAACTGCTGTAGTACAGGATACTGATAAATATCCCGCAAATATACTTTTACATCTAACTTTCTTTGCAAAGCCACCGCTACTGTTGCAACCAACAGAGAATTTCCTCCGA
Source organism: Chryseobacterium sp. CH21 (assembly GCF_004119445.1). Lineage (GTDB taxonomy): Bacteria > Bacteroidota > Bacteroidia > Flavobacteriales > Weeksellaceae > Chryseobacterium. Next base: position 24,289 of record NZ_QICI01000047.1, read on the forward strand.
TATCAAAAAAATTATCTGTGATATTAATGACAGGTCTTTCCAATACTGAGGACCAGATATCTACGGTAATTCGTTCTGTCTCATTAGTGGGAGGCTCCAGTGAAATCAATTCTTTAGCCTCTTTATCAGCGAGGTCTTTTAAAGCCTGAGTATCCGTTTTACCATTTGCTGTTAAAGGAATTTTATCTATAAAAATAATTTGTGCAGGAATCATGTAACCCGGAAGTTCATCTTTCAATGAATTTCTGACTGACGAAATATCCATTGTTACTCCAGGTTCTAATACAATAAAAGCAATCAGATACCGGGTGCTTCCTTCTGTTTCTTTTCCAATAACAAGAGCTTCTTTGATATTCTTCTGCTGAATCAATGTGCGCTCAATTTCACCCAATTCAACACGGAATCCACGAATTTTTATCTGATTATCTATTCTTCCCAAAAATTCAATATCACCATCCGGCTTCCATTTGGCAAGATCTCCGGTCCGGTAGAGCTTTTCTGTTTCATTGAATGGATTGGTAATGAATTTAGCATCAGTAAGATCTTTATTATTAAGGTATCCTTCTGCTAGTATATTCCCTCCAATGCATAACTCTCCTACTGCTCCCACCGGCAATAGCTCCATATTTTCTCCTAAAATGTAAGCTTTCGCATTGGCAATAGGCTTCCCTATCGAGGAAATATATGCCCCGCCGGTATCTTTCACTTTTTTAAAAGTAGCATATACTGTACATTCTGTGGGGCCATAATAATCTACCAGTTCATAGTTTAATTCGGAAGTAAGCACTGGCTTTAATTTTTCTCCTCCTGTAAAAAGATATTTCAGTTTCAGATCCTGATAATTACGGGAATCATTAACGACAGACGGAGCCAGAACAGTGGGTACGAAACCATGGGTAATCTGATTTCTTCTATAAAAATTAACCAAAGCAATTGCATCCGTTCTGTCTTCATTATTGGCCATAAAAATAGTCGCTCCGGAAGTGAGAGCCGACCAGGTTTCCCATACGGAGATATCAAATGCTAATCCTGCGACAAGAGTCAGTTTTGAACTATGATCCACATGAAAATGATGATTGTGCCAGGTTACCAGATGCTGTATTGCCTGATGGCTTACCATGACTCCTTTTGGCTTTCCTGTTGAGCCTGACGTATAAATGGTATACGCTAAACTTTTCTGATGAACAGTAATTCCCGGATATTCTGAAGATAAATGATTAAGATTTTCCATAGTACTCAGATCAAATACTTTACTCTTTTCGGTTTCTGATAAAAAGTCTTTAAGAATTTGATTGGTAATGATAACATCAGCAGAAGTATCTGAAAGGATATATTCTACTCTTTTGGCTGGGTAGGCAGGATCTATAGGAACATAGGCCGCTCCTGTTTTGACAACACCGAGAACTGCCACAATCCATTCTAAAGATCGGTCCAGCCAAATAGGAACATATTTACCTTCTTTAATACCGCGGCTCATTAATAGATTAGCGACCTGATTACTTTTCTGATCTAAATCCCTGTAGGTAATTTCCTGATCCTGATAAACTGCAGCAGTCTTATCAGGATTAAGAATTGCCTGTTTTCGGAAAAGAGATTCCAATGTTTCTTCATGATGGTAGTCCCAACCGGTTTTATTAAATCCGTTTAAAATTTTTTCTCTGTCTTCTGGTGACAGCAATACAGCTGATCCTATTGATAAGGTTTCTAATGAGGGAATTTCGTTTGACATAATAATAATTTGATTTGGTTTAAAAATCTAATATTCAATGGCTTTGATCCTTTATAAAGCAGGAAACACCTGAGCACAAGGGATAACCACAGCTTACTTACAAAATATGTGTATTCATAATAGTCTTATAAACTGAACAATACAGAGTCTTATGAGATCCGCTCACAGAGCAGAACGGTAAACAACATTCAAGCGCTGTTTATTTCAGGCGAAAAGGAGAAAGAAAATACTGATATTCTTAAGAAAACAAGGGTAAATCTTTATTCTTTATTTATAATTTTATTTCCATAATGTATTATGTTTAATAATCCAACAATCAAACTTAACATAATATTTTAAAATATATGTTACATAATTACTATGTTATTCTCTTGAAAGAGAATTAAACTTATGAAAAAAAACTGAGTATTTAGTTTTAAATCAAGCAAATAGAACAAAAATTAAGCGTTCCAGAATTCACGATCCAGACTTCTGTATTGTATAGCTTCGGAAATATGGTGGGACAAAATATTTTCTGATTCTTCAAGGTCGGCAATTGTTCTGGCTACTTTCAATATTCTGTCATAAGCTCTTGCCGAAAGATTAAGTTTTTCCATGGCCAGTTTTATAAGTCCGAAAGAGGTTTCGTCTAATTCACAAAAGGCTTCAATTTCTTTGGGCCCTATCTGTGCATTGCTGCTGATATTCAGATTTTGATATCTTTTATTCTGAATGTCTCGGGCTATGAGCACCCGATTTCTGATGTCTTTGCTTTTTTCACCTTTTCTTTTTTCAGAGAGTTGTTCGAATTCTACCTTCTGAACTTCGATATGAATGTCAATTCTATCCAAAAGCGGTCCTGACAGTTTATTCATATACCGCTGCATTTCATAAACGGACGAAGTATTATTGGGATCATCAGGAAAGAACCCGCTTGGACTTGGGTTCATGGAAGCAACCAACATAAAGCTTGCAGGATAATTTACGGTAAACCGGGCTCTTGAAATGGTAACCTCCCTGTCTTCCAAAGGCTGCCTCATTACTTCCAGTACCGTTCTTTTAAATTCGGGCATTTCATCAAGAAACAAAACTCCATTGTGGGCAAGTGAAATTTCTCCCGGCTGGGGGTAGCTTCCCCCTCCCACTGTAAATTAGCAAAGTAAACAAGAATATTTATTGAGTTTTCAATAGCATTCTTGTTTACTTTGCAATGTTTTTTTGCATAGTTAGTAGGAATAGTTTAACTTTTAACTGTAGTAAATGCGAATAGTTCAGAATAAGGTGAGAAAAATTGGCCTCAAATACCGATCATTATCGGGACGCTTTTATAGTGTGAAAAATAACTCAGAAGTAATATTTGAATCTTCATTAGAAAGAGATATGATAATGATGATGGAAATGGATAAGTTTTGCCATAGCTATCATGAACAACCTGTGAAGATATCATTCACAGATAAAACAGGAAAAAAAAGAAACTACGTGCCTGATTTTTTAATGTTTTTTCATCAAGGATTGAAATCAGAAGGTATGAAACCCTTATTAATAGAGGTAAAATACAGAGAAGATTTACGAAAAAATTTTGGTGAGTATAAAGAGAAGTTTAGAGCCGCAATTGACTTTTGCAAGATCAATAATTATGAGTTTAGAATCATCACCGAGTATGAAATTCGGACTCAATTCTTGGAAAATGCATACTTTTTATATCGCTATAAAAAAATAATGATTTGGAGTTGGGAAATCCTGATGTTGAGCTTTTAATAAAGATTATGTGTAATTTAAAGCTGACAACTCCAAAAAATCTTATAAATTTATCTGCACAAGATAAACAAAAGCAGGAGGAGTTAATCTATATTTTATGGTATCTTGTATCTAGAAATATAATTTGCTGTGATTTAGATTCTCCTATAAATATGAATAGTGAAATATGGATTGACGATTTGTTTGCTAATAGATATGATCAAGAATAACAAATGGAAAATATATTAAATGTACAAGAAGGTGTGAAAGTAATTTATAAAGGTATGGATTGTCATATTTTTCGAGTTATTGATACCAAAAAAGTTAGCGTACAAGAAGACAATACGGATATAATCCATACTGTAGGGTTAGAAGAAATTTCTCTTCCAGATGTTATAAAAGTTCAAAAAAGAGATTTTGTCGATCTAACCAAAGAAGAGTGGGAAACAGTAAAGTTTCGCCATGAAATCATTGAACCTGTTCTTAAAAATAAGGGTGATATAAATATTGTATTAAAACAAGCAAAAGAGGCTGGTGTCCATCGGTCTACCATCTATAGATGGATAAACTGGTACGAAACTACTGGCCAAAAATTTTCTTTATTAGGAGAAAGAAAAAATGGAGGCAGAGGAAAATCTCGATTGACAAAAGAGCAAGAAGAAGTAATTAATAAATCAATAGAAGACGTTTATCTAAATCCGCTACGAAAGTCTATCTACGCCGTAATCATTGATATTCAAAGAAAAAGTCGGGAACAGGGCATCGAGTCCCCCCACGAGTCAACTATTAGGCGAAGAATAAAAACAATATCTAAGAAAGATACTATCAAAGCGAGATATGGAGCTAAAATGGCAAAAGATAAATTCGCTCCAATACGAGGTGAATTTCCTCATGCAAACACAGCATTGTCTGTAGTACAGATAGATCATACACCTGTTGATATTATTTTAGTCGACGAAGTCTTTCGCAATCCTTTTAATCGTCCATATCTGACTTTGGCCATAGATGTTTTTAGTCGAATGGTTGTTGGTATTCATCTCTCATTTGATCCTCCCGGAGCCTCCGGCACAGGAATATGCATATCAAATGCAATTTTGCCAAAAGAAATTTATTTGGACAAGTTAGGAATTAAAGGAGAATGGGGATGCTGGGGAGTTATGGAAACTATTCATGTAGACAATGCTAAAGAGTTTAGAGGAAATATGTTAAGAAGGGCCTGCGAAAACTACAATATAAATTTAGAATTCAGACCACCCGCAACACCGGAGTATGGCGGTCATATTGAAAGACTTTTAGGTACATTATCCAAAAAGATACATGATCTTCCTGGAACAACTTTTTCAAACTCTCACGAAAAAAGCACCTATAAATCTGAAAAACATGCGTCCCTTACACTTGAAGAATTTGAGAAATGGATAGTCACCTACATTGTTAATGTTTACCATAAACAAATCCATTCAGGTATTGGAATGTCTCCAGAAAAAAATATCTAGCGGGAATTTATGGAGATGAAAACAATCCAGGTATTGGACTTCCTCCCCGACTCCTGAATGAAAGAAAAATCAGATTGGATTTTATGCCATATTTTGAAAGAAGTATTCAAAAATATGGTATTATTATAGATCATATTTATTATTATTCAGATGTTTTAAAAAATTATATTAATGTAAGAAACAAGTCCAGTATTTCTAAAAAATATCTATTTAGAAGAAATCCTAAAGATATCAGTGTAGTTTATTTTTATGATCCTGAGACATCCGAATATTATGAAATCCCCTATAGAAACTCAATTTATCCATCTATATCAATTTGGGAATACAGAGCTGCGGTAGACAGTTTGAAAAAGCAAAACATAAATAGCATTGATGAGCAAAGTATATTTGATGCTTACCAAAATTTGGAAGATATTGAAATTAATGCAGTTCGCTCCACTAAGAAAATGAGTAAAAACTCCAGACGAATTTTAAGCAAAAAGTTTAATACTACCAACGATTTTTTGGATGAAATAAATAAAGGTATAAGAATTCCAAACTTGAATAATACGGATGATAAACAAGAAAAAGAAACTTCTCATCCAAAAAATGATTATAGCCACTTAAAACCTTATGCAAATTTAGATGATGAAGCATTTAACTCCTAAAACTAAAGAAGCTGCACTATTAAACAATGAAGAACGTATTCGTTATTTACTTACACCGAAGTGGATACAATATCCACGTGCTGAGAAAATCATAAAGAAAATGGAGGATCTTATGAGCTATCCAACCATTGACAGAATGCCCAATTTATTAATAGTCGGTTCAACAAATAATGGTAAGACAGCACTTATAAGACATTTTGAAAAAAACAATTCAGCTTATATCAGAAAAGATGATGACAAACTAGTTGTACCGGTTCTTTTAATTCAAGCACCTCCGGAACCGGATGAAAGAAGCTTTTATAACAAAATTTTGGAGAAGTTAAATGTTCCAATAATAAGTAGTGAAAAGCCTGACAGTAAGCAAAGAAGAATTATTTTTTTCTTCAAGGAGATGAATATCAAGCTCTTAATTATTGATGAAATTCATCATGTTTTATCTGGTAGTGGGCACAAACAAAGACTGTTCTTAAATGTTCTCAAATATTTAAGTAATGAATTAAAAGTGTCAATTGTTTGTGCCGGGATTCATGATGCATTTAATGTTATACAATCCGATGCACAACTTGCTAATCGCTTTGATAATAAAATTCTGGATACATGGGTTGATAATGAAGACTTCTATCAGCTTCTAATAAATTTTGAAGCATTTTTACCTTTAAAAGAGCCTTCAATGCTGATTGAGAATTCACTCGCAACAAAAATTTTATATCGATCAGAAGGATTGATTGGAGAAATTACAACAATATTAACACTATCTACAAAATTAGCCATAGAAAAAGGCAAAGAAAAAATAACACATCAAATTTTAGATAGCATAGATTATAAATCACCACAAGATCGTAAAAAATCTTTCAGAAGATTTTCATAATACATTTACAGACATATAATTTCTCTTTATATTTGCTAAAATATAAAGTAAACGTAAAGCGTAAGCTATCGTATTGGACAAGGAAAACCGCTAATTTTCAAAAGTATCCAAATTCGATAGACTTACGCCCATGTCATATATTGGCGTGGGCTGAGTCTTTCTGGATATTGGGTTCTTAGCGGTACCTCCTTGTCGGATTGGCTTCAGTTCCACGCTTTTTGTTATCCTTTGAAAAAATGATTACAAAATTCAATATTATGAAACATCTTTTTTTACAGCTTATTTAAGCTTCATTCTACTAATTTTAGGTTGCAATAAAGCTAAAAAGGAAAGTCCCCTTACACCTTCTCCATCAATTCAAAAATCAACTAATCCGGCTGAAGATCTTTTAGGAAAATATTCGACTCAAAAGAGTAAATCAAATGAGGTCAATTTTAAAATTGTAAAAGAAAATGGAAAGTATATTTTATATGAGTATAGCAAAAAACATAAAACATGGAACTTCTTTTCTGATTTAAAGATTATCTCTGGGGAAGATACAAAGGCTTTTGTTGGTTATTCAATTTTTACAAATCTAATGTCTGACACAGGCTTTTATACTAATAAAAGCGGAGGAATTGGCTTTTTCAAAATAAAACAAGGATCTGAAATACGTACAACTTGGTCATCTGGTAAGTCAGCTTCTAACTTTTTGATATTATATTCAAATGGTACAGTAAAAAATGGTTTCAAAGTATCCGAGTAATATTGTCAAAATGGTTTTCGTCCCAGAATTAAATAAGAATATTTGGGGAGGCTACATTCCCCCAAAAAAAGATGAAATTTTTTCCAGTTGGTTTTTAAGATTGGCTCAGGCTCATTTATTGAAGAGTCATAGTTTTAGTAAATTAACGCTTGAAGGATATTCACTTTGGAATAGAGATAATGATATATATCCCAATGATTTTCTCATTAAAGTAATAGAAATAAATACACCTCTAAGTCCTGTTCAAATTAATAATCTTTTTTTAATTAACTATGAGGGATTTCTTTTCGAAAGGATTAACAAGCAAGGTTTTACCATAGGTTTAATCCCATTAAAAATGTATCATCGGAAAAGGACTGGAAAAGGAATAATGTATTGTCCATGCTGCTTAAAAAACAATCACTACTATAAAAAACAATGGAGAGTATTCTATTCCATTGCATGCTTAGAATGTGGTGTTTTATTAAGAGATGATTGCACCGAATGTGAAAATCCAATTACCTACCATCGTCTTGAACAAGGAAATAAAAATGAGATTTTAAACTTTCCGCTCAATTACTGTGCATATTGTCATTCTGATCTTTGTAAAAATCCTATCAGGGCATCAAAGACAATCTTACAATTTCAAAAAAAAATAAACACTTATTTACAAAATGGCTTTACTGAAAACTTAGTTTATTCTCATCAGTTTTTCGAAATGTTGTATAAAGTTTCTGCATTAATTAGTCGCGAACACGATACCTGGGGAAGACTAAGGAAAGCCTGCTGTATAGAATTTGGAAATATACCTACCATAATAGATAAACCTTTTTATCTTTCAACTTTGAAAGAGCGGATCGACATTTTGCTTTTGTCCTTTAAATTACTTGAAAATTTAACGCTTTTTGAAAATATCGTAAGAAAACATAATATTCGTTTATCTGAACTAACGAAAGATAAAACGATTCCTTTTTATTATCTTAACAGATTTAAACTTGCAAAATAATTTTGATTAGAAGAGAAAATTTTTGATGAAAATTATCTGTAAAGTAAATATGAAAGAATTGTGTCCTAACAAAGTTAGTAACTCTAGTCTAGTATTGACTAATTCAGATTATTATTTTCCTCCTAAAATTGATTTAATTCTTTTTAAGAACTTTTTTGCTTCATTTTTATAGAACTCATCGTCGACATAATTGTCAACTCCTCTATTTATTGATACATCAAATTCCATCCCTTCAAAAACATAATTACTATTTCTCCACGGTTGCCAACTATTAAAATGATTTAATGATATTGACTCCATAACATCTTGAAATATCTTTTTTGAATACTGTTGTAAATTAACTGAATATACTACTTGAATTCTTTGCTCAAATGCATCAATGAAATACATATATTTATCCGTTTCCTTTGGATTTATTTCTACTAAATCAGCTTTAATATTATTAGCTTCAATTTGGAATAATAAAACATTAAAATCATTAATATATTCTGCAATAAAAAACTTTATTACTTCACTCAAATATGTTCTTGTTTTTTCTTCATCCCGAGGTTCCTTATTTGGATCTATTTTTGTTTTTATACCTCGCTTTTTTCCATCCTTATCGTCTCCTGCAGGATATAAGGTATCTCCATCAGAAGTTTCATCATCAAATATAAATTTCTCTTTTAGTACTCTTGTTGTTTTTTTCTCATCAATAGATTTTTCAATCGGAATGATCCCACCAAATCTCATTTTTGAACTTAGAGTTATATTTCTAGGCTTAAATTTAGAATTTGCAGGGGAAGATCCAGAAATTTCGCTTGAATCTTTCCCTTTAGGTCTCCGTGTTCCTGGTTTATCACTTTCTCCATCTTCCGGCCTTCTTTCTCCATTTGAATAGAATATCGTATCTGGCTGATATTCAATTTTATCCACAGTAAATAGTTTTTCTGCATGATGATCTTTTATTTCGTAATTTAAAATATCCCTAACAACGAAAACATTACCTTCATCACTTAAAAAATAATTTCCCATAACTTTAATCTTTAGTCTAGATAATAAGGGGATTGCATAGTGGAATGGGATATTATCAGTTCTATCTCTCAAACTTTTAAGATTCTCGTAAAAAGCTTTATGTAAAGCAATTAATAATTGATCTTGTTTAGAAAACAAAAAATTTGACATAGCGGCTATAGTATCATAACTTTTACAATACTCCCATTTATAAAAAAATCGACCAATTTTTTCAAAACCTTCTAAAACAATATTATCTTTATTATACTGGCTTAAAATATGTTTTAATTCCATACTATATAATAGCTTATTGAAATCTGTCTCTAAAAAATAAAAAAATTGTCCAATAACACTAGTGGGCAAAATCATTCTAATTTTTTTATTGCCATTACTAACACTAACATCCCCATCTTTAATAAAATCATATAAATCATAATAAAGCATACCGTTTGATAAATGATCAAATGGAAATCTACCTTCTATGTTATTAAATTCATCATGATTATATTCCTTAACTAATAACTTTTCTGGCTCAGTGTGAATATCCCACTCTTTATAACCAAAAGTAAAATTATCCTTTCTTATTTTCCTTCCTTCAATATCAAATTCATCTCCTAAACTCATATACATAATATAATGAAGAGGGAATGACAATAACTTTTTATCGAGATAATTATACTTCTTCTTTTCTCCTTCTTTGATAAGATCAGCATGAGCAAAATCCATATTTATCCAAATATTTCCATCTGAATGTTTAAAAAGATTTAAAAAGTTCATTAATACCCAAAATCCACTCTGTTTTTCAGGTAAATTAATTTTAATATTCATGCTTTCTTTTAAATAGTAAATTATTGGATTAAATTTTCTTGCAAAACACGCCATTTTTCCGTTAATGCTCCCTCATATGCAATGCTTCTTTATAGATTTTTAATTGTTCTAATGAATTTTCTAATTGCTCTTCAGCTTTATCTAAACCACTAATAATTCTTCAATTTTTGAAATAATTCTTTCTTGTTCATTAAAATTCAAATTGTATTGGATTTTTTAGCTGGTCGATATTAATGATTCCTGAAAGTGAAGAACTTTTTGCACTAATTTCACTAACTCGCTTAACAAAATTCACATTCTCTTTTGTTATATTTTGACTTGAATTTATGGTGTTTTGAGATTGTTTCTCAGATTGTTTTGTAGTTTCTTCCTGTAATTTCATAATATTAATACCCGTGGTGCATTTAAGCAATTCGAGTTTTTAAGTTGTTAATATTTCTATTGTTTAGTTTATTAATCCATTGTATAACAGTTAGAGCCATTA
>NZ_QICI01000103.1 GCF_004119445.1 Chryseobacterium sp. CH21
AAAAATAAAATGAGTGTCCTGAATGCGGTAAGAAATAAATTAGTACACAGAATAATGGCTGTCATCAATAGAAAACAGCCATTTTTACAAAAAGAAGAATTTGTGTCAATAAAAAATTCAAATTTCTCTTGTGTATTAACATAGAAATCTTTGCGTTTTCCAACCATATAATTACCACAAACAATCCATATTTAACACGAATCTTCTCCACAAAAATTTTATTCTCAACGAAATAATTTTATTTTTGTTAGATCATGGAAACCAAGTCACCGTTTTTAGACACGATCTTTTTGCTTCGTAAGGAAGAATGTATTACTCTTTTTTCAAGCTTACAGAAAATTTCCCCTCAGGAAGAGGCGGAAGCAGGAGATTATTTTGAAACAGAATTCGAAAAAGAACGGCTTGAGTTTTTGTCAGACCAATTACCCTGTAACAAAGAAGCTGCGGTATGGGCTGCCAAAGTTCTGTATCACAGTGCACAGCTTTATCTCATTAGAGAAAATACAGAAAAAAATATTGAAAATCTTATTCCCGGATTCAAAGGAAGTCGGGATATTTCTTCTATCTTATCTGCGGATTTATCACTGAGATTTTTACCACAGGTAATCGTTGCTCTAAATAGTGTTGATCCCGAAGATCCACTGATTGCCATACTTGAGAATATTCTGACACAGTTTCATTATTCCGGAATTGGGTATGATCTTGATCTGAAGAATGTGAACTGGAAGGAAGAACTGAAAGACAATACGTACCGGAAACTCTATCTGGAAAGAATTGTAGAAAAAAGAGATTATAAACTGGCGGAAATTCCGTTTATTAATAAACTGCTAACTGCCGAATTCGGAATGTATAAAGACGCATTCTGGAGAGAACTAAAAACTATAACCGAAGAAAACAATGAAAATGTATGAGAAAGTATTTGAATTTTTAACCGATCCAAGAAAAGAAACATTCCTTAAATGTCGTGATTTGGTAATCAATGATCCTGAATATGATCCCTATTCTGAAGATATTGAAAATATGCAGGATTTACTCAATGAAGGAAAATTTGAAGAGGTTATACAATATGTCAATGTTAATATTCTCCTAAGCCCAAGAGCTCATATCTATAAATATTTTGCTTACAAAGAGCTGGGTGATGAAAAAGGAAGGAGTATTGAAATGACCATAGCACAGCTTATTTTTGAATGTCTTGAAAAGACAGGTGCTGGAACCAAAGATTCTCCCTATATCATTACAAGAATTTCTGATGAAAGAGATTTGGTTAGGCAGCATCTTAATAAACAGGATGTTTCACAAAGTCTGGTTAAGGATGGAGATAAGATTATGGATGCACTCACACTGGATGATGGAACGCAGCTATATTTCGATATCAAAGATCCTTATCAGAGACTCGCTTTTTCATTCAGTAAAAGAAATGAACAGGCAGAAAATAATGCAGAAGAGAAACCCCAGAAGAAAAAGTGGTGGAAATTTTAATTTTTTAAATCAATGAACCAGAATATAAATCAGCTTAATACAGTCCTTAACTACGTAAAAGATACTTTTGTAGGTAAAAATGATGTCGTAGATCTGTTGGGAATATGCCTTTTGGCAAGAGAAAATGCCTTTTTATACGGACCTCCGGGAACGGCAAAATCAGCAATTGTCAGAACGCTGGCAAAAACAGTGAAAGACGGCAAAAATTTTGAATATCTGTTGACCCGTTTTACAGAACCGAATGAGATTTTCGGACCTTTTGATATCAGAAAACTGAAAGAAGGTGAGCTTTTGACCAATACAGAAGGAATGATGCCCGAAGCTTCAATGGTTTTCCTTGATGAGATCTTCAATGCCAATTCTGCTATTTTGAACTCACTTTTGACAGCGCTCAACGAAAAAATCTTTAAAAGAGGAAAGGAAACAAAACACCTACCATCACTGATGTTTGTAGGAGCGAGTAACGTTCTTCCGGAAGATGAAGCTTTGAATGCTTTATTTGACCGTTTTTGGTAAGAATTAATGTAGATTATGTCAATCCGGAACTCTTACAACAGGTACTTTTAGCCGGAAGAAAGCTGGAAAACGAAGAAGAAACCGAAGTTCCGGAAATTCATGCGGATGAGATCAGACAATTACAAAATTTGTGTAGAACAATAGATCTTAAACCCATTTATGAAGTCTATCTGAATACCATTATGAGTCTGCGAAATACAGGAATTGCCATTTCAGACCGTAGAGCGGTTAAACTTCAGAACCTGATTGCTGCAAGCGCTCTGATCTGCGGAAGAAAAGAAGCTGTACTTTCCGACCTCTGGGTTTTGAAACATATCTGGGATACAGAAGAACAGATCGAAATTCTGGAGGGAATTATCAACAGGACGATTGAAAAAGACGATCACCCCGATTCCCATCCACAAGCGATGCAGAATAAAACCCCCAATCCCGAAGAAGTCATGAAAGACGTAAAAATTCTTGTGGAAAAATGGAATGGAGGAACATTGAGTTTCGAAGAACAAAATGTAATAAAAGATAAACTGAGATATCTGCAGACTCGTTGTGACTGGATCAGAAATCCGGAACAGAAGCAGTATATCCAGCAAGAAATTGAAAGCTTATGGCAGAAGATTCTTCAAAGCGTTTAAAAGAATTCTGGGCGGAAATTCCCCGTGCTGATGAAGATTTTCTGGGCTCAATCAGAGACTGGAAAAACATTCATATTGCTGTAGATGATGACACGATCTGGCTGAAAGGTTTTACCGATGAACAGGCAGCTGCTTCTGAAATACAACAATTGCCGGATTTTATTTTATATGAACTTCGTGATGGACTTTTATTCAGGAAAGATTCTTTGGTTCCCAGTAAAAAAATGCGAACAGCATTGCTTTGGATTCCGATTGACAAAGCGTTGCAGCTTAGTCTTCCTCCTTCCAACCAAAATTATTTTGGAATTCATGAACAGGTTCAGATACAACTGAAAGAAAGTAATGAAGAACAGCCGGTAATTGCTTTACTCAGTAATATTGCTGATATTAAGGAAACTATCATAGCATTGCCCAAATTTAAACTTGAAAAAATAAAATGGACATTGCTGGGAGATAAAGCGCTGTTTGTTGGAGTTCCACTGCTAAGCTTTCCCGGAAAGACCTATTGGACCAAAGACAGACATTTACTGCCCGCAGGTCTGGATTTTGAATTTAAAAATGTAAGTACGCTATTGCAGCAGAAATATAATAAAGAGCCGGAAGACTTACTGTTATGGGACGAAAAAGGAAACAGTCTTTTAATTAAAGAAGCCGATTTCCGTCCATTGTCCGTCAGCTCGTTCCGTCTTACCGAAAAATCAAAAGAATGGAATTAAAGGCTTATTTCCAGTCCTACGAAAATTACTTTTGGGAATGGAAAACAGATGAAGATGTTCCTGGAGATTGCGGTTATCATGACAACAATCTTCTCTCCGTGCCGGAGGTGGGAGCCATTGCTTACAGACCGTATGTAATGGAAATTCTGAACCAGCTTCAGCCCGTGGGATGGCCTCCTTTCGGGGCACTGCTTATGGTTTTATATGCGATGCAGGATGGCTATACAGATTTTGCCGGCCCATTAAGACGTACCGTAGAGTATTACAGTGGAGAAGATTTTGAATTCAATGCCGAAAAAGAAATTGAATTCCTTGAAAAAATAAAAGAACTTCCTAAAACCTATAAACAAAGGCAGAACAGAATTGTGCTGCTTCAGACCATTTTTGGAAACGGACATAACAGATTATCTCCAAGTCTTTCCGATGGCTTCTTAAGATTCTACTATAAAAGACCGCAGGAACTTGCTGTCAGTGCAGAAAAACATGACGACGCTTCATCTGCTTTAAACAAAGATTTAAGCGCTTTGAATCTGAACGAAAAGTTTCCCACTGTACAATCCATCATTGATGCCATGAAAGGTTTGATTCATGAACCTGAATTGGAAGATGAAGTAGTAGAAGAAGAAACAACAGCAGAGACCAGTAAAGATTTTATCAAAGAACTTATTGAAGAACCAAAGACTTTTCAGGTAGGAAGCCTGATCAAAAGAATCTGGAGTGGACTGAAAATCCCGATGCGTCACCTTTCTCCTGGTGAACAACCCATCGGAGGTATTTCTGATATGACCAACAAAGGTGATTTCCACAGAATGCTTCTTTCCGAATTTGCCAATGAAGATGACGTCTTCATGAACCGGGTAGCCAATAATGAGGCGCTTTACATTCAAAGAGAAATCCCACCTGAAGAAAATATTTTTGAAAGAATTATTCTGATTGATACTTCCCTTAGAAACTGGGGGACACCAAAAGTATTAGCCTATGCCTCGGCCATTGCCGTTATCAAACATCCTAAAGCCCATTCAGAATGTAAAGTCTTTGCTTTGGGACAGGCTGGTATTCCTATCGAGCTCAACAAAGTGGAAGAAGTTGTTGAAAACCTTAATCAGGTAAGTCCGGTTTTGGAAGTTTCTGAAGCGCTGGAAAAATTTTTTAATGAACATCATTCGGAAAAGGATATTGAAGTATTCTTCATTACCCATCAGGATAATATGGCTGATGAAAAAATTCAGCGGGTCGTACATCAGAACAGAGATCAGCTGAAATTTTTGGTAACAACGTCTTCAGACGGAGAAATCAATTTTTACAAACATCATAAAGGAGCAAGAAAGCATATCCAGAAAATAAAACTTCCATTGCAGGAGCTGTGGGCCAATCCACCGCAGCAAAAACAAGCCATTCATAACTTCAATGGAAAGAAAACAGATCTGCCACAAAACTATCCGATCTTATTTCCAACACCTGTCAATAAAATCGCTAAGTTTTTATACGAAGGAGAATTTTTTATTCTGAGTTCAAAAAAACAACTATTGAAAACGTATCTGTCTGATAACTATTATGACAGACACTCTTACGATTATTATAAAACCCATCATGGCTGTGAAGTTTTGTTTGATAAAATTTCCATAAAACCCAAAGGACAGTTTGCTCTGGCAAAAAACAGACAGCAGCACTTCATTCTGTGTCAGTATCATCCTGAGCAGAAACTGATCTTAAAACTTAATCTTAATACTGGAGAATATTCTGACCATAATCTTACAGGGATGCATATTCCGGAAGCTTACAGACTGATTTATTTTGGACGGAATTTTTACCTGCATCACCCGGATAACGAGACCTATTATAAAATTAACATTGATGGAAATATTTCTGTAGAACCTATTACCGGGAAAGAAAAAGAATTTGAAAAAAATAATATAAAAGCCGAAGCCGAAGTTGCAAAGCTGAAAGGAAGCGGATTAAAAGTGATCAATAATTTCAATAAAATAGGAATCAACAAATATGAAAACCTCGTTGTTTCCGGGAATGAATTATACAGTGCTTCCGAAAATACGCTGGATTTTTCCAAAAACAAGTATGATATCAGAATTTTTGCAGAGCAGAATAAAAATAAATTTACATTCCCTGACGGAAGTGAAATCATTACCGATTCAAGAGGAATGCTGACCTTCCGAAGCAGTAACAAGAGTATTGAAGAATTCTTTATTCCCTCCACATTGGGCGGTTTCCTCTCGTTGGCTACCTATACGGAATTTGGCGGGTCAGAATATTATCTTCCGGAACATGCATTGTTGAAAGTAAGAACAATGGATGATATGTGCGACAGGTTTTTAAAACCATTTATAGAACAGATTTTGGAGTATGGAGCTTAGAATAAAACCTTTTCCGAAAAATAACTATCCTAAAAAAGGACTTTTAATTAAAGGTTCTTCACCATTGGTATGGCTTCAGGAAATGGAAGTCCTTGGAATCAATTTAGATAAGGTGACATCTTATGCTATTCCGACAAATAGTCCTAATGTGCTGTACGGATGTTTTCTTATTTTTAATGATCATGCTCCACAGGAAATAGGCAGAAACGCTTATTTTCAAAGCGTGGACGACAGGCTTTTCATTCCTGAAAACACAACCTTTTACCCCAAAATAAATCCGGAAGACTGGGCACAGCTTGATTCCCGCTTTCTGATTATGCATCCCGAATTCGGATTGGTAAAACTGTCTGAAGAAATCGACTGGATTTCATTAATTCAGCAACCCGGAACAATAAATGAAAGTATCAGAAAACCTCTTAACGGAGTTTCAATCCCTCAGAAAATTGAAAGCTACACGGTGGAAATGGATGACGAAAAAGTAATGGAAACATTACAGCCAAAACAAACCGAAGAAGAGTGGATGAACAACCTGCCATTTGACTTAAAAAAAGTAATGGCCGGGAATAAAAAAGAAATAGAAAAATATTTAAAATACATAGAAAAATATCCTGAAAGAGCTGTAGAACTAGGTGTTTCTCTCGATGTTATGGGAACTTCCAGAGGAGATGGATTCGGTAAATTTACCTGGCTGGAAGGATTATTTGGCGGAGGTGAAGGAGGGAAAACAGAGAGTGCAGGAACAAGAAATTTCCGTAGAGTATTCTGGGCGCTCATTATTGCAGCTATTGTACTAAGGATTGCATTGCCTTCAGATAAAAATAATTCGGAACAGGAAAAAACAGGCTCTTCCTCAGGGAAAATTGAAAGTAATGCAGTAAAGGCACCTTCAGATATGATTGCTTTTCAGTCCGGAACTTCGGAAATTGATCTGAAGATAGATTCAATGTATCACCAGCAGAGAAAAGGATTATCCAAAGAACTTATTCACGCAGGAATCATAGAATCCAAAACAGAAAAAGACAAAGAGAATTATAAAAAAGGAGGCGGAAGAGATGTAAGTGAAATAGGAAGTGATATTGAAAAGCTTGTGAATAAAGAAAAACAAAGCCGGGATTCTCTTAAAACCATTTACACCAAAAAAATTACAAAACATTTGGAAGAAAAAACAGAGAAGCTACAACGTAAAATTTCAGATTCTCTGAAGCAATACACTAAAGGAAAACCTGTGAATGGGGATGTGGTAAAATATCTTCTGAAAAGAAGAAAAGCATTAATGGCTGATTCTCTAGGAAAATTGTATGGTACGCTGGATATTGTAGACCCTTCTTCTGCATCTATTGATAAAGCAAAAATAAAAGCGATAGCTCCGGAAGGAAGCCCATTAGAGAAAAAGGCTCCGGTTTCCGATATTATGTACATGGTAATCTTGATGATTGCCGGAGTAGGACTGTATTTATTCCTGTTTAAAAATAAATCGTTAAACCTTGGCGGAGACAATGTTCCGGTATGGATAAAGTTTATTTTAATTGCCATCCTTGTAGCCATGTTGTTTTACTTATTTTATCCACTGGTCAAAATGTTTGGGTACAACTGGTTTGTATGGGTTCTGGTAATTTGTGTGATGCTACTTCTTTATCGTCTTTTTAGAGAAGATAAAACCATTTTAAACTCCGATGATGATGAATAGACAGAAATTTATAGACAAATTTATAGCAGCATTCGTGCTGCTAGCCATGTTTAAGGTTGTCGGAATTGTAGCCCAGCTATTCCATGAAAGTTTCTGGAGTGTGATCGGAACCTTAATTATTTTCCTGATTGTAGCCTTTATTATCCTTCTCGTGATCACTTCTTTGAAAGATAAAGAACAAAAAAACAGAAATTCAGCAGGAAGAAAAGGCAGTGGAAGCAGCAATTTCTATCTGGAAAATTCACTTTTTGACAGAATCAGAAGTAAATACGAAGAACTTGCCGAAAAATATATTGCCGAAAAGGACTATAAAAAAGCAGCAAGAGTATACATGAATCTTTTGCAGGATAACTATAGAGGAGCCAAAACACTGGAAAACGGAGGCTTCTACAATGAAGCAGCAGTAGTATATCTTAAAAAACTGAATAATAAATCTGATGCAGCAGTTTGTTACGAAAAAGCAAAACAATACAAAAAAGCCATTGACCTTTACAAAGAAATGGAGCAAAAGGAGAAAGTAGGAGATCTCTATAAAGAAATCAACGATCTTAGAAATGCCCATTACTATTACCAAATGGTTGCTGATGATTATGTAGGCAACAATCAGATGGTAAAAGCTTCATTGGTGTATCGCAAAAAAATGGAAAAAACAGAAGATGCTCAGAAAGCACTGTTGAAAGGATGGGACGAAGATAAAGATGCCTTCAACTGTTTGAATAACTATTTTGCCAATATTTTTGACGTTAAAAAATTAGAATCTGAAATTCTGAATTTGTACGAAAACACGCCAGCCTACAAAAAAATCACTTATTTGGAAGCCATGAAACATGAATTCAAAAAAGATCCGAAGTTACAGGCAGCCACCAGAAATATAGCCTATGAAATCATTGCGGAAAAAGTAAATACCCGTTCTGAAATTGTAAATGAGCTGAAATTTTTTAATCCCAATGATGACGTAATTCTCAAAGACATCTCAAGATTCAAAACAGGAAGAAATAAAATGTTCAGGAATTAAAAACAAAAAATTGGAAAGAAGAATAAATCTCATTAAGCAAAAATAGAATGTTCGCTTCATCAATCAATGTTAATTGATCCCCCTTGGCTCCCTAAAAATAAGAAGCTCCTGAAATTAAAACTTTGCGTTGAAGGTAACATGGCAGTTCTGTTTTGTTCGAAAACGCAAAGTCGCAAAGATTTTATAAATTTTATATATAATTTTTAAGACGCAAGAAAATCGAGGATTTTCAGCTGGTAAAAAAGCATTATACATAAGTATCAGAAACACCTTTTTTATTACCCTTCCTTGTGAAAATGATAAAATAATATCAAAAAAGATTTATCTTTGCACCAGAAAATTATGACAATACAAAGAGCACATATCAATGCAGAACTATTCGAAAGTCCTTCTAATAAAGGATTATTCGGGCGTGATGAGGTGATATGGAATGAGGCGAAATGTGCTGACTTTGGAAATTATTTACTATAAACTTGTAAAAAATTAATCAAAATATAACAGAAACGCCTCGGAAAACCGAGGCGTTTTTTGTTTTTTAGGTCAGAAATTATTTAGAATGAAAAAAAATAACCATAAACATGAAAATTTTTTAATTAACAATGAAACTTTAATACGATAAAATAGAGTGATAAGCAACCCGGTGAGAGACAGTCATTTAGGTAATTAAGATATCCGCAAAATATTGCGGACAGAAATTCTCTATTCTAAAAATAAGATTTAATTAATTGATTATCAATAATTTAATTCAAAAATTTATTTGCAGATTCCAAAAAATCATATTTACTTTGCAACCGAAAATTGAAAGCAACAGGTTTTCAGGATTCAATTAAAAATAATTTAAAAACAAACAAAAATAAAATGAAACAGTTACACAACATATTCAATCGATATTCAAGACTATTCGGACAGGAGCCGACAGGTGTTGCGTGTATTCTTGAAAGTGGAATTGTGGATAAAAGGTGCTTATATACGTGGGTCAGCTAATGATCTCTTACGTTTAAATATATGAAGCGCCTCCCGAAAAGAGGCGCTTTTTTTATGGTTTCTTTAGCTTATTTGGTAAAGCGCCAGTCTGTGGAACTGGAGAACAGGGTTCGATCCCCGGAGATACCCCAAAGAAGAAAATCTCATGGCTCAATTGGATAGAGCGTCGGTTTACGACACCGGAGGTTGAAGGTTCGAGTCCTTCTGAGATTACAAAAAACGTGAATTGTAAAATTAAAATTGACAAGCAAAAAGAATTGATTATTAATTCACAAAACCAAAACAATCTCATAGCTCAAATGGTTAGAGCGCCGGTCTTTTAAACCGGGGGTTGAAAGTTCAAATCTTTCTGGGATTACAAAAGCGGTTCCGTAGCTCAACCGGATAGAGCATGGGTTTTCTAAACCCAGGGTTAGAGGTTCGAATCCTCTCGGAATCACAAAAAGGTTCATGGAAACTTTCCCATCCGGCTGTCTCCCGGAAAAGAAACAGAAGTGAACCCCAAAGCTGGAAAGATAACGGTGGTTGTTTACCCGTCTTGGACGCGGGAGGTCGCAAGTTCGAATCTTGCTTTCCAGACAATTTGTTCCATTAGCATAGTGGTAAGTGCATTCGGCTTTCTACCGAACGACAAGGGTTCGATCCCCTTATGGAATACCAATGATTTCGTAGCTCAAGTGGTTAGAGTGTCGGTCTGATACACCGAAGGTTGAAGGTTCGAGTCCTTCCGGAATTACAATGATTTTGTAGCTCAATGGCAGAGCACCGGTCTGTTAAACCGGAAGTTGAAAGTTCGAGTCTTTCCAGAATCGCAGGTAACTAATTGTTAATTGTTTCAGGAGAAAAAGTAAAAGTGTGTCGAGAGCAGAAGATCTTTACACCAAACGCAAGAAATACAGACAGACTTTTCTTCTCTCCGGATAAATTAGGAATTGAATAGTGATCATTTATAAATTTTTAGGTAAAAATAAAGTTTGTCAAGCGCAGAAGTTCTTCAAACAAATTGAGACAGACTTTATTTTTTTAATCTGATGGTTCGCCGAAGTGGAAGAGTCGGGGCGGTCTGCAAAACCGTTGTGTCAACTGAGTGGGTTTGAATCCCATAACCATCTCAATGTAAAAACTATAGGAGATATAAGAATCTTTTATCATCTATAGCAAAGAATATCCTTTATTAATAAAAGAAAAAGGCTGTCGAGCGCAGAAGATCTTTAGTTAAACATTCAATATAAAGACAGACCTTTTCTTTTTTTGAAAGGAAAAAATTGAGGAGTTACTCATTGCTAATTGCTCATAAAATCCGGAAGTACGCCGAAGTTGGAGAGTCGGGGCAGACTGTAAATCTGTTGCTTCACTGCTGAGTAGGTTCGAATCCTACTACTTCCACCAACCACTGATAATGTAATGGCAGCATGCAGGAAATGTACTCTTGTTGTTTAGGTTCGATTCCTGGTCAGTGGCTCAATGCTCTATTCGTCTAACGGTGAGGACGCCTGCCTTTCGAGCAGAAAACAAGGGTTCGATTCCCTTATAGAGTACTGGATGTGAATAGCTGGTCAATATTGAATTGATATTAATACCATGAAAGTTCAGATTTTTTTAAAAATTGGCCAGTTACCATTCACACAAAAAAATGAAGAAAAGAGAAAAAAGGACTGTCGAGCGCAGAAGATCTTTAGTCAATAAAAACAGACAGCCTTTTACTTTTTTAAAATACAATACAATTAGGACATGAGAAAGGTTTGTCAGGCGCAGAAGATCTTTACAAACACTAACAGGCATAGTTTATCAATAGACAGAGCTTTCTCAAACCTAGATATCATATGAGTAATAAGCAATGAGTAATAATGAAAATAGAAAATATTACTAATTACCAATTACTCATTACTTATAAAAAGCCTGCGGGAATGGTGGAATGGTAGACACTCTTGATTTAGGATCAAGCTTTTGGGGGTTCGAATCCCTCTTTCCGTACCAAAATATAAATGATAAGAGATCAATGATTAATGATGGCTGAGCAATTCATCAATCATCAATCATCATTATCAATTATAATCGGAAGAGTGGTGTAGAAGGTCTGCACGTTAGTCTGAAAAACTAAAGGTACAGGTTCAATTCCTGTCTGTTCCGCAAAAATATGAATGATAAGAGATCAATGATAAATGATGGCTGAGTAATTCATCAATTATCAAGCATCATTTATCAATCATCATTAAAACTGATTCATAGTGTAATAGGCAGCACACAAGATTTTGATTCTTGGAGTTTAGGTTCGAGTCCTAATGAATTAACAACATTTACTCTGATAGTGTAATGGCAGCATCTCAGTCTCCAAAACTGATGGTACTGGTTCGAGTCCGGTTCGGAGTGCTAAAAATGAATGGTCAATAGTGAATTTGCTTTGCAAATGAATCTTTAAAAATTGACCGTAAAACGAATTGACAATTCACAAATTAATTTAAAAACAAAATTTAAAACATGTAGAAAAAATGGAAACGCAACAACAAACATGGCAGAATATGAATGGAAAAATTTTCCAACATTCTATCACACAGCTGGTAGAAGAAGCCATCATTCGCGAACAGGCCAACGGACACCGTCTGAAAGTATGTGTGGGATCAGATTCCCATGTATACGGAGATGCCATTAGCTATGCTACGGCAGTAGTATTTATTCGTGAGGGAAAAGGAGCGTTTACCTTTATCAGAAAAGAAAGAGAAATACAGAGTATCAGTATCAAGGAGCGCATGCTGAATGAAGTCAACAAATCCGTTGAAATTGCATACGCTATCTGCTCTGTGTTGGATACTTATGGTGTGGAAATGGAGGTACACGCAGACATTAATACCGACCCGGATTTTAAATCCAACGTAGCATTAAAAGATGCCATGGGATATATTCTGGGAATGGGATATGTGTTCAAAGCTAAACCTTATGCTTTCGCAAGTTCCAATTGTGCTGATATGATGGTGTAATAAAATTGGAAGAGGAAAGTAGGGAGATGGAAGTTAAAAAAACATAAAAATTAAATCATGGATAAAACAAAAAGATTATTATTTCTGGATGATATAAGATACCCGATTGAGGCTTATCATTATACCAAACAGGATATGTTCCTCAGAAACGATTGGCATATTGTTCGTAATTACGAGCAATTTGTTAACAGGATTTTGGAAAAAGGACTTCCGGAAATGATCTCTTTTGACCATGATTTGGCAGACGAACACTATTTGAAACAGGATTCTCAGGAATTTGTTGAAAAAACAGGATACGACTGTGCTAAATGGCTGATAGAATATTGTATGGACAATTATCTGGATCTTCCAAAATTCTATTGTCACTCTATGAATCCGGTAGGAAAGGAAAATATCTTAAGCCTGCTGCAAAATTTTGAAAAATTGTAATGGACATTTTTAGATTTATCGAAGATATAAAGACACATCTGAAACTCACATTTGACGAAGTGGATGGATGGTTTGAAAAAGATAGTAAAACGTTGAATCATCAGCCTTCAAACGGAGGCTGGACGATTCAGCAGATTTTAGAGCATATTTATCTTACCAATTTTTATCTGCTGATCCTTATTGATAAAGGTTCCAAAAAAGCAATGAAGAATTCTTTAGATCTTGATTTGCAATCTGAAATTAAAAACTACAGTTTCAACAAAGAAAATTTTGACAAAATAGGGGAGTACGGTGCCTTTGAATGGATAAGACCAGAACATATGGAGCCGAAAGGAGAATTAAGCTTAGATGAAGTCAGAAGCTTAATAAACCAACAATATCTTCAATGCTTACACTATCTTGAAGTAATGAAAAATGGGGAAGGTCTTTTGTATAAAACTACAATGACTGTGAATGCACTGGGGAAGATTAATGTATATGAATATATTTATTTCCTTTCACTTCATGCCCAAAGACACATTACTCAGATGAAAAAAAACGAGTCAGAAACGATTAAAAACTAAAACAAAATGATTTTCAAAACATATAATACTATAGAAAATGCTTACCAGGCCCGCGTGATCGAACAGATCAGGATGCAGGGTTTTGGGGATGAGGTTTTCATTGTACAGGAAAAAGTTCACGGAGCTAATTTCTCTTTCTTTACCGACGGAAAGGAAATTAAAATCGCGAAGAGAACTGCTTTCATCGAAAAAGATGAGAAATTTTTCAATGCCCACCAGATTTTGGAACGTTACAGAAAAAATGTAATAGAAGTGTTTCAAAAAGTAAAAAATATTCATCCGGATGTTGAAACTGTAGTGATCTACGGTGAATTGTTCGGTGGTGGATATAAACATAAAGAAGTAGAACCTGTAAAAGATGCTGTGAAAGTACAAAAAGGTATTGAATATGCACCTTACAACGAATTTTATGCTTTCGATATTAAACTGAATGGAATTACCTATTTAGATACAGAAGTGGTCAATCATATTTTTGAAGAGACCGGATTTTTCTATGCTAAGATTTTGTTTCAGGGAAGTCTTGAAGAAGTTTTGAAATTCCCTAATGTCTTCAATTCACAAATTCCGGCTTGGCTTGGATTACCTCAACTGGAGGATAATATGTGTGAAGGTACCATCGTAAAAACCTTAAAAACAAGATATTTCGGAAACGGAGCCAGAATCATTCTGAAAAATAAGAATGAAAAATGGGTAGAAAAGTCCAAAATGGTTAAAAAGGAAGCTAAAACTGTTCAAAAACAGGTACATTTCAGTGAAAAAGCTCAGGAGATCTGGGAGGAAATCCAAAAATATGCTACCGTCAACAGATTGAACAATGTGGTGAGCAAAATCGGCGAATTTGAACCTAAAATAATAGGTAAGGTCATTGGTCTTTTTTCACAGGATATTCTGGAGGATTTCCAAAAAGACTTCCCGGCAGCTTTCGCTGGCATTGAAAAAGAAGAGCAGAAAAGGATCAATAAAAAATTGAATTCTTTAGTAATTGATTTTATAAAAGAAGAGTTGATGACTCTTAAAGTATAGTTTCGGTAAATTTTTACCGAAACTTTTTTATGTATAAACTTAGCCGTAAAAACCATTTTGGAAAATCTTTGATTTTCATTAAGCAGTTAGCTTGTCATTCCGTTAGGAATCTCAACAACCAAAAATGGAAAAATGAAATTTAGATTCTTTCAGAATGAAAAATGTTTATGGTTTAAAAAAGGAAAAAACTATGTTGCAGGCAGAAATAAAAAGTCTTTTAAAAGAAGACATCAGTATATTAATTAAAGTTCCAAATTCAGGAAAGCATTATTTGTGTGATTGCGGAGAGGCAAGTTTGCTGACCGTGAAAGAAATACAGTCCGTATCGGCAGTATTCATCAGTCATACCCACATTGATCACTTCTCAAATTTTGATGGAATTTTCAGACATCAGATTGGAAGTGGAGAAAAAGTAGTGATTTGCGGGCCGAAAAATATCCATCTACAGGTTGAAGCAAGATTAAAATCTTACACATGGAATTTGATTGATGAAAAAGCCATCGAATATGAAATCCGTGAGATTATTTCAAAAGAAGAAATTAATGTTTACACCCTTCGTCCGCCACAATGGAATCTGGAATTGATCAACACTCAGAATTTCCTGTTTGAAGATGAGCATGTCAGCGTTGATTTCGCTATTCTGGATCACAAAACAGATTCTATTGCTTATTTGTTTAAAGAAAAAGACACGGTAAGCTTCAGTGAAAACGCTTCAGATTTCAAAAAAGGAAAGTGGATTGGTGAGCTAAAGACTGCATTTGAAAATAATGATACAGAGAAAGAGATTGAAATCGAAGGAAATGTTTACAAAGCAGCAGATCTGTTCCACTTATTAACACTTAATGAAGGTTACAAATTAGGTGTTATCATGGATCATGCAGTAGCCGAGGACAATTATGATAAAATAAAAACGGTTTTTGGAGGAGCAGATTTGGTGTACATTGAAACATTCTACAAAGACTCTGATCAGGAATTTGCAAAGATCAATTATCACAGTTTTGCTTCAGCATCAGGAGAAATCATGAATGAGTGTGAGGTAAAAGAAGCCATTCCTATTCACTTTTCGAGAAGATACACGGAAAGCGATCAGGAAGAAATTGAAACCGCTTTTTATAAAGCGTTTCGCAAGAATTAATTTAAAATATTTATTAAACAAAAACTATAAAATTCATAGAGTAATAATGTATGCAGTTGTCATTCTGACGAAGGAAGAATCTATCTAAAGCACTAAAGATTCTTCATTCCACTTCGTTTCATTCAGAATGACAGTAGGAGTTTTGTAGTTAAAAAAACAATTAAAAAATGAAACCCAATATATTTTTTACAGCAGACCATCATTTTGGTCACGAGAATATTATCAAGTTTTCAGAGAGGCCCTTTGAATCACTGGATCATATGAATGAAGAACTCATTAAAAGATGGAACGAAAAAGTTGAGCCTGGTGATACAGTCTACCATTAGGAGACATGAGTTTAGGTAAACCGGATTTTACCAAAGAGATTTTGGATCGCTTACATGGTAATATCCATCTGATCAAAGGCAATCATGAAGGAGCGGCTCTCACTTATCCCAAACGATTTGCTTCCATCAGAGATTACCACGAACTGAGAATTGATGAAGCAGATCAAAGTAATGGTAAACAAAAAATCATTCTTTTCCATTACGCCATGCGTACCTGGAATGGCTCACATCGCGGAGTCTGGCAATTATACGGCCATTCACACGGAACGTTGCCGGATGATGAAATGGCACTCAGTTTTGATGTTGGGGTAGACTGCCACAATTTTTATCCGGTTTCCTACGAGGAAGTCAAAGAAACAATGAAAAGGAAAAAGTGGACCCCTCCATTTGCTCCAAGAAATTAACAATTAACAATGGAAAGGAAGCTGAAAGGTAGGATAAGTAGAAACCTAACCAACTTCTAACCTCTAGCTTCTAATTTCTAAAAAAATCATGAAAACAACCAATGAAATCATAATTATCGATCTGGAAGCTACCTGTTGGGAAAACGACAGAATTCCCATCGGGCAGCAGGTCGATATTATAGAAATAGGAATTTGCAAATTAAACTTATTAACAAAAGCAATTTCCCAGAAACAAAGCATTTATGTAATTCCGGAACGGTCAGAAATCAACAGATTTTGTACAGAACTGACAGGAATTACTCCGCAACTGATAGAAGAAAAAGGAATCTATTTCGAAGAAGCCTGTGAAATAATCAGAGATCAATACCATTCCGCACCGCTTACATGGGCAGGATATGGAAACTTCGATGGAGAGCAGATCAGAGAACAATGTGATTGGCTCGGGATAACCAATCCTTTTTCAAAAAACTATATGAATGTGATGCATGAATTCAAAAGACATTTCAATTTGCACAAACAAATAGGACTTAAAAGAGCCCTGAGCTACCTGAATATGGATTTTGAAGGCACTCATCACAGTGGAGCAGATGATGCTTATAATACAGCCAGAATTTTAAGTGAAATTCTGTAAATAGTCAATAGGCTGGAAGAATGAGGCTGGAGGCTGGAAGTAAATTACACGCTGTAAAACTTCCTTCTTCCCACATCCATCTTCCAACCTTTAATAATTAAAATTTAAACAAGTGAAAACAACAGAAAATATATTAATAGTAGACCTCGA
Organism: Chryseobacterium sp. CH21; assembly: GCF_004119445.1. Classification (GTDB taxonomy): domain Bacteria; phylum Bacteroidota; class Bacteroidia; order Flavobacteriales; family Weeksellaceae; genus Chryseobacterium. The sequence goes on from NZ_QICI01000103.1 coordinate 17,032, forward strand.
AGCAACGTGCTGGGATAACCGGCCACCCAGAGGCCAGGAAAGCGAGATTATCGAAATCGGGGTGTGCATCATGAATGCAAAAACCGGTAAAATCTCCAAAAATGAAGGGATTTTAATCAAACCTCAATATTCAAAAGTGAGTCCGTTCTGTACGGAGTTGACTACTCTTACCCAAAATATGCTGGATCATGAAGGTATCATGCTGGATGATGCTTTTGATATCCTGAGAGCAGAATATGATTCGGAAGAACTGACATGGGCAAGCTATGGAAATTATGACCTGAATATGCTTCAGGATCAGGCAAGGAGATTCTATACAGATTATCCTATGAGTGATGATCATATTAATGTGAAGACATTATTTGGTGAAATTCATCCTACCATCAGGAAAAGTGTCGGGATGAACAGAGCGTTGGGTGAATTGGGTATGACTTTAGAAGGTACCCACCACAGAGGTGTAGATGATGCTAAAAACATTGCAAAGATTCTGCATTGGTGCCTGAAGAATTACTAAATATCAGGTAATATAAACAGATATAATGAAGACTGACTCATCATTTGAGTCAGTCTTTTTTATTTTGATAAATCAGATATCCTGTCACCAATAAAACTGTAAAGTTCAAAAGGGATAGAATGTCCCATACCCTCTATCAAGACCCATTCAGCACCGGGAATAGAATCAGCAATGTTTTTGCCACAATCAGAATGAAAGATCAGGTCATCCGTTCCGTGAATGATTAAAGCCGGAACAGTTATTTTTTTCAGAAGGCCAGGGTCATACTGAAAAGAGCCCATTGCTAAAAGCTGTCGGATGACTCCATTTTTTGTTTTGGAACGTGTGAGTTCCTCTTCAAGCAAAACCTTTTCCTGATTCAAATCAAAAACATATCCCGAACCCCATATTTTCTTTGCAAAACGGATCTTTTCTCTTAGATATTCTGCTTTATGAAGAACAGGATCTGCAGATACTTGTGTCATCATAGCCATCACTTCTGGATCCGGCTTGGGAAGTGAAGGATTCAAAGAAGTTGACATGATGATCGTCAATGATAAAACTCTTTCAGGATAATAGGAACCTAAAAGCTGTGCAATAATTCCTCCCATGGAACGCCCTGCTATATGAGCTTTTTTGATATCTAAATGATCAAGCAGACCAATCACATCATTCGCCATATCCATCAGCGAATAAGGAATTCCTTCTTTGCTGAGTGTAGCGAAAATTTCTTTAATACCTTTATCAGAAGGGATTTCTCTTTTTGTATTAAAAACAGAACTCCCGGAATCTCTGTTATCAAAACGGATCACTCTGAACCCTTTTTCAACCAGAAGCTCACAGAATGCAATATCCCAACGAATCATCTGACTTCCTAATCCAGGAATTAATACGATGTTTTTTTGATGACCATCTCCGAAAATTTCATAACATAGATCTACGTCTTTTATACGGATAATTTTTGTCATGATGAATATAATTCTATGCTCTTTTCTGATAGTACAGTCTGCTCAGCCTTTTGTATTTCCTTACGATAATTGATATATTCATTCTTCTGATCCGGAACAATCATGACAAACTCAAAAGTAAAAAAGTCACTTCCAGATTCTGTCCATTCTTTTTGTAACTGGGAATTGTTAAATAACCCGCTATCTAAAAGGAATCTCATCTTATTCACCAGGGCTTCCAGATTTAAAGAAGCCTGGATATATTGTTTTCCGTTTAATGTATTGGTAACAGCAAGAACTCCCATCGTTGTTTTGTGCTCTTTTGCTTTTTCTCTCAGTTGTTTCTTTAATGCATTTTTCATGTTTTCATTATTGTATATTTCCTCCTAAATCAAATAAAAGCTCGTTGATCATTTTTAAAGACTTACCCTTTTTAGAAGAGAGAATTTCTTTCGTAATATGCTCAGCACTTAACTTAGCTTCTTCAAATATCTTTTTTCCGCTAGGGGTGATGACCACATAGCTGACACGGGCGTCCCTTTCATTGGCTTCTCTGGATATCAGTCCGATTTTCTCCAATGGGTTTAATAATCGGGTTACTCCCGATGCTGTAAGACCTATTTTTTCTGCAAGGTCTATTCTTCGCATCTTGTTTTCCGAGGAAGAACTGAGGACGTAAAGAATAACAAAGTCATTGAATCCCAGCCCATGAACACTTAGAGAATCAAATTTTCTGGCAATTACAGATTGCAGTTTATTAATGTTGATTAAAAATAATAATTCAGTGCTTATCATTGAAAAGTATTTGAGTTGTAAAGTATTTTTATTTTGCAAATATATAAAATTTAGTGAATTACAATCTTATTTTATGTATTTTAAAAAAAAATTAACGTATCGGTACAGTAATCTAATGTTATAGTACAGCATTATAATTTCTAAAATTAAGACACCGCATTGTGTGTAAATATTAAAGTACAGGGCTTCTATCCGCTTTTTTATCAATATATCTTTAAACAGGGAATTGTTTTTATGGTACCAGAAGTGGTGATAATGCTTGTTTCATTACTTAATATTTTGTTAAAAAATTCACTTTAATGGGATAATTTACTGTCTGTCAGTCATTTTTTTTTATTTTAGCCGACAAGAATAAATTTATGTTTGTTGATGAAGGTTTTGAGGTAATATATTTAAACTATAAAATAAAGAAAACAGTTCCTTATATTAAAAATCTTACACCAAAAGATAATAAAGAAGAGATTGGTCTTAAAAAAATAGAGCTGCAATATAACTTCTGTATTGGCTTCTTTAGTTTGCCGTAAAATAAGAATTGATTACAAAGGTAAATCAGTCAGTGATTGGTTATCAGATTATTTTGTTGATGAATTATTTGAAAATTGCCTCCCTCAAAATGCTTCTTTTTTGAACAATTTATTCAATTCTTGTGATAGTGTTTATTATATGGGCTTGATTAAAATTTTATTTTGGAGATCTTATTTTTCAGGTCCTTTTCTTGAAAATGTAAATGGCGGAATTTTGTTAAGTTCTGTATATCAGTGTTTTTATGATGTGTGTGTTACATTTTCGGCGGCCATTATGAAGTTGAAATTGCCTTCTTGGTGGTGGTGTAAATTGTTCCTGTCTGCGGGACTGTTTAATAATTATAAAACCCTTTATGGTACGGCTTTTGAAGGCTTATTACATAAGGCGGTTTCGGATGATTTGAAGGCAAATGTACAGGCAATAATAATTGATAAAAATATCAATTTAGAATGGTCACCTGTAATGAGATTGAGAGACAGGATTTTAAAACTTATTGATTTGATTACCAGATATCCTGCCATTTTTGAAAAACTGCTGATCCCCATTCTTTCAGCTGTTGAGAAGTCAGTCTTTACTGCAAAAAAGCTTCCTGAGCTTTGCTATAAACTGTAAAGAAGAAACTTATAAAAACCGGACAAAGCTAATATCAGACCGTCTGAAGAATGGAAAAAATGAATAACCTGAAACAAATTTATACATCAAATTAGAAGCACATGAAAGAAAGACTTTATGAGATCCTTAATGAGGAAAAAATACATGAGATTATCCCCTTTCTAAAAGAGCTTACCATTGAAGAAAGGAAAACACTGGTGCCATCTATAAAGAAAATGGATCGGGAGATCAGTAAAATTGTAATGACTAAAAATTCCTACCATACGGCAGGATCTGTGAATCAGCATTCCATTATTGATATTGCTTCATTTGTCTGTATGGACAAAAAGAATTTCGGTAAAAATTACTGGAGCCTTTTCCGTAATATAGAACAAACTGAACAGATACTGGAGTGGGGATGTCCGGATTGGTTTTCAGACTTTATCAATGAATCTGTAGAAGCTGAATTTACAGCATTTAATTATAGAGATATTTTAGGATGGACAGAAAAGGGGTACGTACAGCCTAAACCAGAATTACTGGGGCATCACTTGAGCAATCATCCGGCTGATCTGGATTGGCATCCTGAAACACTCAATACCCATTTTTGGTATCTATGTGAATATCCCTCCAAATCTTTACCTTTCCGTAAAGAATGGTTTCCTATTGTTCAAAAGCTGATCACAGAGAAAAAAATTGAAAGAAAAAGATTTCTGAGAGAATGTCTTCTGGCTTCCAACAGAAACTTTAATAAAAATGTGACCGGCTGGTTTATGGATGCATTTACATCATTAAAACCAACAGAAGAAGAATTATCTGATCTCCAGGATGAATTGCTTGCTGGGCTGGCTTCTTCACAGTCAAAAGCGGTGAATATAATATTGTCACATTTGAAAAAAATAGTAGGAACTTCTGAATTTAAAAATGACGAATTTTCCCACTATCTTCCGAATTTGCTGAGCTCGGAGGTAAAAACAGTAGTGATTTCCAGTTTAGTGCTTACCGAAAAAATATTTCAGAGAAAGAAAATGGATCCCGAAATGCTGGGAATGGCCTTAAGTTCAGCATTTGTAAGCAAAGATGATGGCATACAGTCAAAAGCGGCAAAGATCATCCTTAAGTATATTCCGGCTTCGGAAAATATGATAGAGGCACTTTCTCATTATTCAGATAATATACTAACCAATGTACGTCCTCTTCTGGTAAAATATATTGAAGAAAAACAATCGGAACTGGAACCGATAGCTTCACAACAAGTTTTTCTGACAACAGATGAAAATGCAATACAGGTACTTCAAAGTTTTGAAGATCTGATGTTCTATCTTCCTTTGGCAATGGATGATCCGTATAGCTATCACTGCGATATTGCTTTAACCGGATTTGTCAAGTTTGCAGGAGATGTAGATGCAGAATCTGTAAAACTGATGGAACCCGTATTTTTGAAAGCCTGTAAAACCATAGCGAAATGGGAAGTACCCTATCTGAATGTTTTACTTTGCAACGCTATTATCAACTACGGTTTGGCTTTACTGGAAAAATACCCGATTCAGCTTAAGAATCTTGAAAAAATATACCAGAAAACCAAAGAAGAAGAAGCCTCCAGAGAATCTTATTCAACGTATCAGAAAAAACTAGGTCCCATAGAAGAGGTTGGAGCAGATTGTCCTGCGAGACAAGCATTTAAGGAAATTGCAATATATGCTCTTGAAAAAATAAACTCCGGAGATAAAATTCCTTTATTATTCCCAATCACCCATGCACCATGCTGGATTTCCCCTGTTACTTTGGTGGAGAGGCTGGAAAGTTATCAGAATAATAATGAAGAACCCCATCATCTGGATATTCAGTTGGCGTTGCAGCGTTGTGCGTTAGATGATACAGCAAAAGCTATAGTGGAAGTTGAGAAAAGATTGAAAGGTGAATACAAAGAATTGTTACTTTTCTTCTTTGGCAAAAATGAAAAACCAGAAGGTGAATTTATACATCCCTCATGGTGGATGACAGCCGGAATTACCCGCTCACCTGAGACCATTTTTGAAGAATTCAGAAGCTTTGGGTATGATAATATTCCAGTGGAATTCTTTTCAGGAGCATACCAATGGAAAACCATTGATAATAAAAAAAATTCATACTATCCTGTAGAACTGAATATTGTCATTCCGGAATATTATCTTGAAAAAAGAAAAGATCCTTTATTCATGGAATATTTTGTTGCCGAGCAAAAGGAACTGAACGAAATTCCAGCTCTCTTGCTTTGTTTTCCTAATACTCCTGCCAATGCGTTGGCAAAAGTGATCAAATATTGCCTTTTCTATTCCGGAATTGCAGAAGTGTTTGAAAGAAGCCTTGTACTGAATACTGCAAACGCACTTTATCAGATCAAAAAACCTCTGGACGAAATCGGTTATCTGTTTTTAGGAACTATTTTCCTGGATAGTGATAAGACCATCCGTGGAACAGCAGCTGAAATATGGATTGAACATGTTTCCGGACAGATGATGGATAATGCATGGCTGGGAAGAGTGATCGGTCTGCACGAAAAACTGGAGTGGGCTCCCGTTAAAAGATTAACAGATCTTATGCAGCATCATATGCTGAATGTAAGTAAAAATCATAATATTGCTTTAGAAGAATTGATTTCCAATATCCTGCTTCAAATGGAGGCACCAGTTACCAATCTGAAAAAAATTCTGGAAATCTACCATGAAGTACTGGCCCTGAATCATTCAACAGCTCATAAAGAAATAATAGAAAAATTAAACAACTGGAAAGAAAACTCAAGTCTGAAAAAAATCTGCAATCTTCTTCTGAAAAAATAAATTATGGAAGATACGCTTATTTACAACTATTCAGGAGCATCCTCTTTAGTCAGGAGAGATGCTCTTGAAGAATTATTTCTCGCCCAATACAGTGAGATACATAAAAATACAAATGTTCCCTGCTTTTTCTGGGGAAATGTGCGGCAGCCCTTTATTTTAGCCAGATGTCTGATTGCCCTTTCCAATATTGTGAAGTCGAGTTTTAATCTGTCTCCGTTTCAGATGACACTTCTTAAAGATCCAATAGTGACAGCAGGAAATGAAAGATTAAGGTTTGAAGGCTTTTCTCACTGTGCAGGAGTTTATGCAAGAGTAGATGTACTGCGGGATGGATTGGATGGTGAATTCCTGGAAAACGGAACAACGAATGTAGATTTTAACCAGCCTATGATAACCGCATTGGGAAGCATTCGTCCGAATGAAAAAATCATGCTTTCAATAGGTGAAAAAGAAGTGGGACTATACAAAGAAGAAGAAAAGATCATAGAAAGAAAAGTTCCTTTACCTGTAAAATGGATCAAAGGGCTGGGAACTGTTCAGGTCTATTTATCTGAATCAGAAAAACGCTATACTTTTAATAAAATCCAGACACAGCAATTGTTTCGCGGAATGCCGAAAGGAGTGGTGAAATCAGATTATTACTTGATTGTAAGAGGCAATAAACCTGTTTTTTCTCCCGTAAAATCTACAGATTCAGTTTGTATAGGAGGGCTTCACAGACTTCGTCTTTTAGAACCTCTTCTTCCTTATATTGATAGTATGCAGATTTTTCCACATGCAGATATGCAGTCTACAACATGGCAGCTTTATATGGGAAATATCAGATTCACTTTTTCTTTATCACGAGAATGCTGGAGAGGTTTTTCAGGAGAAGGAGCTCTGTTGGATAGCCTGATTTCGGATGTTTCCGATGAATGGATTGATGCTTTGGATAAATATGCCTATGCCAATCAGTCTTTTAATCCTGCCAGACTTGCTTTGGAAGAGAATATCAGTTTTGATAAGACTGAAAATATTACAGGAAGGCTTGCGGCAATGGGATTACTCGGTTACGATCTTGATGATAAAGAATTTTTCTATCGCAGAATTCCTTTTAAATTAAGCCGAATCATCGGATTAAATCCCCGATTAAAAAATGCTGAAAAGCTTATAGAATCCGGAAAAGTTGAAATTTTAAATAACAACAAAGAAAGAACAGAAGCCAGAGTAGCAGGAACAGGTGTACATCATACGGTAATCATTGAAGAAGAAAGAGAACGTTGTACCTGTGAATGGTTCAGTAAATATCAGGGAGAAAGAGGTCCCTGCAAACATGTATTGGCAGTAAAGAAACTGGTAAATATTTAAAAACTGCTGATGCTCATTTATTATTTTGTTGACAATCGCAAAGGCGCAAAAATTTAATTTTGTTTAAGTACAGATCAATTCTGATTTTCTTGCGCCTCTGCGTTGTATCAATTTAAAAACTATATCAATTTCCTGTTTGTTTCATCCATTCTTCATAGCTGAGCACTCCCAATTCCGGTCTGCCATCACCTTCCAGAATAGAGATAAACTCAAGCTGATTTCCATCTGGATCATTAAAATAAATGGCCAGTGCGGGCATCCATGCAAAAACCATAGGTTCAATACTTCCATTTTTTAGGAAATTGTACGGTTTTAAATGTTTTTTTTCCAAAAACTCCACAGAATAATTCAGAATATCTTCCTTACTGCTCGAAAAAGCAAAATGTCTGGTCTGAAGATTTTCCTTCTGCTCCCATAGCCCCAGCATAAATTCTTTTCCTTCCCCAACCCACAAAAAAGCAATAGGTCTGGTCTCATCTCTATGAGCTAATGTAAGTCCTAATACTTCCGTATAAAACTGTATTGCATTTTCCAGATTGCTCACCTGAACATGAGTCTCATATAATCCTTTAATCATAGCTTAATTTTAATAACAACAAAGCTAGAAAACCATTTCCGAAAAACTCTGTATAGACGATGTCTTTAATGAAAATGAGTGATAGAAGGATTTTATAATGATGAATTAGATTGTTACTAAATCTCAATATTTGTTTTCAATGTTAATTCAATAGAGGTGGGCTTTAGCCCGCCTAATAAATTATAATCTAATTCTTTAGGCTTTAGGCAAAACTTAAATTTGCTTGAATTATTCAATGATAATATCCAATATAAATCTTCTTGCAATTACATTTCAAAAATAAAAAATCAAAAAAATCAGAGAAAAATATTCTACGCAAAAAGGTTGCGTAATACTGTTTTTACTTTGCATCAGAAATCAGAGAGGAAGTATCAATCCTTCCCATGTTTAACAATAAAAACAGTAACCATGAAATTTAATTTTTTAAAAAAAGAAAATAAAAATGTAGTTCTAAACTATGAAGGTGCAAAAGCATTTAAAATGACACCTGCAGAAGAATTGTATAGTGCTGTTGTTACAACAGGACTGTCAGATGCCAACTATGAAAAAGGAACTGATAGATTGGAAAGAATCCAGTCTCTGATCAAAAAAAATGAGCCTGAGTTTGTAGCAAAACTCGCTGTATATGCAAGGAAAGATATGTACCTAAGATCCATTCCATTGGTTTTGACGACTGAATTGGCAAAGCAGGCTTCAGGTACAGACCTTGTAAGCAAAACTGTAGATGGAGTGGTGCAAAGAGCAGATGAAATCACAGAATTGCTGGCGTATTATCAGTTGGCGAATAAAAGAACTGATACCAAGAAACTGAACAAACTGTCAAAGCAGATTCAGAAAGGTCTGGTGAAATCATTCAATAAATTTGATGAATACCAGTTTGCAAAATACAACAGAAAAGCAGAAGTAACCTTGAAAGATGCGTTATTTCTGGTTCACCCGAAAGCTAAAGATGAAAATCAGCAGGTAGTTTTCAATAAAATTGCCAACAATACGCTGGAAACTCCATATACATGGGAAGTTGAGCTTTCTGTTTTGGGTCAGACCAAATTTGCAGATGATGCAGCAAGAAAACTGGCTTTCAAAAACAAATGGGAAGGATTGATCTTCAGCAACAAACTGGGTTATATGGCAATCATGAGAAACCTGAGAAATATCCTGGAAGCTAAAGTATCATCTGATGCGATGAACAAAGTGTGCAGATATCTTTCCGATGAAAGAGCCGTATCTAACTCAAAGCAGCTTCCATTCCGATTTCTGGCCGCTTATAGAGAATTAAAAAACATTGATTCTCCTTATCTGGCCTCAGTATTGGAAGCATTGGAAAATGCCGTTGTGGTGAGTGCCAGAAACATCAAAGGTTTTGGTTTTGATACTTCAGTAGTGATCGCTGCGGACGTGTCAGGTTCTATGCAGAAAGCAGTTTCTGCCAAAAGTAAAATTTTACTGTATGATATCGGTTTGCTGATGTCTATGATCCTGCAGTCACAGTGTAAAAACGTGGTGACAGGTATCTTCGGTGACCGCTGGCTAAGAGTTCCCATGCCGAAAAACGGTATTTTGAGGAACGTAGATGCATTCTACAAACGTGAAGGTGAAGTAGGATATTCTACCAATGGCTATCTGGTAATTGAAGACCTGATCAAAAGAAGAGAACAGGTGGATAAAGTAATGCTTTTCACAGATACCCAGATGTGGGATAGCAAAGGAAACAGAAATTCATTTGAAGACACTTGGAAGAAGTATAAAGCCATCGTTCCTCATGCAAAACTGTATATTTTTGACCTTGTAGGTTATGGTACGCAGCCACTTGATATCAGGAAAGATGATGTACACCTTATTGCAGGTTGGTCAGACAAAATTTTCGATGTACTGAATGCGTTGGAAGACAAAAAATCTGCAGTGAAAATGATTCAAAAAGTAGTGCTGTAACAGGCACTGCTTTTAAAATAAAAATTATTAACACAAAAAAATAATATATTCAGGAGCTTAATCCCGCTTTCCACTTTATCTTTTTCGGCAAAGCTTTTTTCAAGCCATTAAGAAAAAGGATGCCATTGCAATCGGGGCTAGGAATGATAATTATAAGTTATGAATTATAAATTCTTCTTTATAATGGAATAGTGGCTCTTTGTAAAACCTAACAGAATGTATGTGAAAAAGAATAATAAAAAGTCGGAATTTCCAGCGATGACAATATGACATAGGAAATGGAGGTGTTAAGAAAATAAGCTACGCGAACGTTAAGAAAATTCTATTGTCTGAAGCGCGACACAGAAAGTGAAACGGAGAAGTAATAGTAAATTCGCGCAAGTTTTAGAATTTTTAGAGAGTGTAGATTATTTTTAGCCGGAGTTTCCAGGTCTTGAACTTTTGGTTCTTTTGCTTCAAGGCAAAACGAACAAATATTTAAATAAAAAATAAAACTGTTTAAAAAACAATGGGGAATCTATTTTACAGAATTGAAAAGGATCTTAAAGAAGGCAGAAAGAAAAAGGCATGCGACAGATTAAGAAATATGATCAATCAGTTTCCTAATGATCTTTCTCTGAGAAAAAAGTTAGGACAGATTTATTTTGAGGCTGGGTTTCTTGACGAAGCAGGTAAATTTTGGATTCTATCTATACCAGAGAATAACGAAATGGAGACAGCGATTGAAATTTACAGAAAGTCTTTAAGCAATTCAGGAAATGCTATTTTAAAAGATATTGTTTTCAGAGGAGATAAAAATCTGCTTAATGAATATACAAGGAAAGTAATTACTGAACTTGAACAACATAGTCTTAAAATCACAAAACAGATTCCTGTTTTCAAAGCCAAAATGAGAGAGAAAGAAAACTATTCAGAAAACAAAACAGGCTTTTTAAGTAAAATCGGAATTTGTTTAATCATAGGATTTATTATATCGCTTCCTTTATTAGGTATTTTTAAACTTTTTGAAATGATGTCATCATTATTTTCTTAATAAATTTAAACTACGTAAAAAGATTGCGTACTCACAATATAATTTTGCAGTGTTAATATTGCTGGTGCCGTTAGAAAGACCTCCTTCGATTCCAAACTGACAGAGTCTTTCACCAGATTGCCCGGTAGCTAACCAATGCCGTTGATAAGAGTTTCATTGTCAACTTTCAATTGAACATCAATTACTCTTATGATTCATTGCTTGGTTTTTAATAAAAAACAACTGCGTAAAAAGAAAACTAATAACTATGAATAATTAAAATCAAGTGTCGTCTTAGAATCATACTTCGAGATTGAATAAACATTGGGTCGCAGGTTCGAATCCTGCCTTCTCCCTCGAAAAGGAGAGGTAGCTCAGCAGGTAGAGCAAATGCACGGAAGATTCTGAAAAATATTACCTTGATTTGTAAAAGAGTGCCGTAGAAAAGGCCTACTTCGGTTTAATTTGGTTCGACTCCAGAAGGTCATGAAAGTGATCTTGTACAAGTCTTTTCGAACTTAGCCTCTTTTTATTTTAAACACAAACAAGTGCCGTAGAAAAATGTTACTTCGCTCATCACGACGGGGTCACGGGTTCGAATCCCGTCTCTTCCACAACAAAAAAACACAGTCTATAATAGGAAGAGTAGCTCAGCTGGTTAGAGCACGACTGCATTATTCGTTTTTCGCCTTGTTTTCTCATATCAGAAGCCGGAAGTGGGACGTTGAAAGATCTTTGTATCATAATTTTCTATAAAGTCAGATGGATTGTCAGACTTTAATTTCTTTCTTCTTCCCACTTCCAGCTTCTTTATATTCATTATTATAAAGTGTCGTTAGGAAAAGATTCATCGTAACACAACTATGGGAGGAATAGCGAAGCCGGTCACTCCGGCAAGGTTATCCGGTTCGACTCCGGCATACAACAGCCCGGTTTTTTCCTTATTATTACCTTAAAAAATGCCAGTAATTTATGTACTGCATTTTTATTGTATCTTCAAGCTCTTCTTCAAACATCAGTTTCCATTTGGAAAGAGTCGTTCTGCTTATTTTATATTTCCTGGACATATAGCTTGTAGAATGACCATGCTTTTTTGGTACTGAAGCAGTTTCAGCATAGTCTGCCTGTCATAGGTTTTGAGTTTTTGATTTTCTCTGGACTGTTTAAAAAGTTTTTCATTGAACTTCAGTACATCTTCACTGGTATGAAGCTTTTCAAGGAGTTCTTTAATTTTAGGATCTTTTAGCTTTTCGGGATATTCCATCCTAAGCATATCCAGGTATATTTTCTTGTAATTGGGGCGCATGTTGTGTCTGTTTATCCGTTTACATTATCACTCTTCTGAAGCCATCTGTGCAGCGTGCTCTTCGGAATAGAATATTCTTTAATGACTTCACTTTGAGTCATCTCACCGGAAAGAATCCTTTTCATAATAAAGTCTTTGATTTCCTGGGTGTAAATATTTTTCCTGAAATAAGGGGTTTTTTCGGACTTCTGCTGGTTTTTGTTAATAGCGGAAGGAGGCGCATATAAAATCAAATGTGAAGTGTAGAGCCTGAAAAAATCGTATTCCAATAATTTGCTCCATCTTAAAAGAAGATCTGAATCCATTGATTTACTGGCATACATCATTTTGACAGTTTCTTCATCCTTGCCTAAAAATTTGCATATCCTTTCTGTTGTTATTTCATTTTCATCTACCCTTTCCTTAATAAACTTTCCAATATGGATTTCTTTGTATAACATCTTTACTGAATATTGTTCTTTTGTTTAAACTTATGCATCAAAAAAACGGAAATAGTGTACATATTATTTTAAATAAAGGGAAATAACTCACTTGAATTTGAAATTGATAAAAAATAGAAATGATGACGTAAGAATATTAAAAACGCTTAATAAGATCATGGATCTTAAAAAAACGGATCTGTAACTTACCAAATATTTTTAAAACAGGCGGTAGGATTCACCTTAATGTACTTGGGGTATATTCTTTATTTTTAATGGTTTTCCTCTTCTTCTCTTTCAAACTTCTCTTCCTGCCATTTGTGTAAAATAATATATAACCTATTAAGGTTTTTATACAATTCTAAGAGTGAAAGCTGTACATAGATAAAAACAGCTTTTTACGCGTTGAATTTTTGATAGTACCAAATAATTACTTATTCGGTTTCAAATGTAAACAAAAATAAGAAGCAATAATAGATAAAAATGTAAAAATCATGTGTTATATCTATTTTTTAATTAAAATTAACATATTATATGGGTTGATATATGAATTGTTTAAAATGCTATGTTTGTTTGTGGAAAACGATAAAAAGAAAAAATTGTATACCACTGAGACAGTCCATACCTTTGCAAATCAATGAAAAATACTATAAGCTTATTCGATTTTCGAAAAAAGTAAATTACAAGAATGAACTGCTTGCTGGTTTTACAGTAGCGATGACGATGATTCCTGAATCACTTTCATTTGCTATCCTAGCTGGTCTGTCTCCACTTACCGGTCTTTATGCGGCTTTTATGATGGGACTCGTGACTGCCGCTTTAGGAGGACGTCCGGGTATGGTTTCCGGTGGAGCAGGGGCAACCATCGTTGTACTGATTGCTCTGATACAGTCTCATGGAATAGAATATCTTTTTGCCACCGTAGCACTTGCCGGAATACTTCAGATGATGGTGGGAATTTTTAAGCTTGGAAAATTTGTAAGACTGATTCCACAACCGGTCATGTATGGTTTCCTGAACGGATTGGCCATCATTATTTTTATGGCACAGGTAGAACAGTTTAAAATTACAGAAAGCAGCGGAGCCGTAAGTTGGCTGCAGGGGATTCCTTTGTACATCATGGCTGGCTTAACTGCCCTTACCATTGCTATCGTCTATTTTTTTCCAAAAATCACAAAAGTTGTTCCCGCTTCTCTTGTAGCCATTATCGTCGTATTTGCTGTTGTTATCGGGTTTAATATTCCAACAAAAACAGTGGCAGATATTGCCCATATCAGCGGAAATCTTCCCAATTTTCATATTCCACAGATCCCTTTTTCTCTGGAAACTTTACAGGTCATTTTTCCTTATGCCTTAATTATGGCTGGAGTAGGCCTTATTGAATCCCTTTTGACATTATCAATGGTGGATGAAATTACCAATACCAAAGGAAGTGCAAACAAAGAATCTGTAGCTCAGGGATTAGCAAACATTACTAATGGCTTCTTTGGTGGAATGGGTGGCTGTGCCATGGTAGCACAAACGCTGGTGAATCTCAACGCTGGTTCCAGAGCCAGATTGTCCGGGATAATAGCATCATTGTTAATTTTAATAATTATTCTTTGTGGAGCACCGGTCATAGAGAAAATTCCGATGGCCGCTTTGGTGGGGGTCATGATGATGGTTGCCATCAGTACTTTCCAATGGGTGTCCATCCGGATTGTAAATAAAATGCCAAAATCAGACATTTTTGTAGGCGTTACCGTAGCTCTGATTACTGTGATTTTGCATAACCTTGCTTTAGCGGTTTTAATTGGAGTAATCATTTCAGCATTGGTTTTTGCCTGGGATAATGCCAAAAGAATCAGAGCAAGAAAGCATGTGGATGAAAACGGGGTGAAGTATTACGAAGTATATGGGCCGTTATTTTTCGGTTCTGTGACAGCATTTACAGATAAATTTGATCCTATGAATGATCCGGATCAGGTGGTTATTGATTTTAAAGAAAGCCGTATTGTAGATATGAGTGCTATAGATGCTCTGGATAAATTGTCCAAACGTTATAAACAATATGATAAAACCTTGCATTTGCGTCATCTTAGCGAAGATTGCCGGAAAATACTTAAAAATGCAGAAGCTGTAGTGGAAGTTAATATTCAGGAAGACCCTACGTATAAGGTGATGCTGGAAAAATAAGGGAGAGGTCAATAAGTGAATTTTGCCTCACAAGTGAATAGTGAATTTTTGTAGTGTAGAAAATTGACAAGCGCAGCGAATTGACGATTCACCTTTCACAATTTCCTAGTCAATAAGTGAATTTTGCCTCACAAGTGAATAGTGAATTTTTGTAGTAAAAAATTGACAAGTATAGCGAATTGACGATTCACCTTTCACAATTTCCTAGTCAATAAGTGAATTTTGCTTCGCAAGTGAATAGTGAATTTTTGTGGTGCAGAAGAAATTGACAAGCGCAGCGAATTGACGATTCACCTTTCACAATTTCCTAGTCAATAAGTGAATTTTGCTTCGCAAGTGAATAGTGAATTTTTGTGGTGCAGAAGAAATTGACAA
>NZ_QICI01000065.1 GCF_004119445.1 Chryseobacterium sp. CH21
ACCTTTGGCGCTTAATGATTCACCCTGTTTCTTGTGGATTAATTAATACTATAAAGTTAATTTACGTAATTCAAAAAACTTTATAATACAAACTAAAGGGCGCAAGTAAGATTATAATAGTTTGTTTTTAAGGCGCGAGGATTTTATCTCTGATAAAATTGATTGAGAATATTTAAAAATAGAAATTGTATAGCATTCTACATAATTGTTTTTAACCACAAAAGGCACAAAAGTCTTGATCACTTACAATTTTTAAGAGCCTGCTTTAGGTTTAATAAGTACACATGAGTTTTTAGAAAATCTTTGATTTTTATCTTATATGAACTTTTCTACATCTTCGTTTTCAACTTAATTAAGTGAACCAATGTATTTTTAAAATAAAAGCTTTTGTGACTTTTGTGGTTTAAAAAAGAGTAAAAGCCCCTTTCCAGAGGCTTTTATTAATGTTGAGAAGGAAAAACTACTTTGTTTTTCTTATGTTTCGGTTTCTTCTTTTTCTTATTCAAATAGATAATAAAACCGGTAATCGGGAGTGACAGTGCAATAATTGCTGCCAGAAAATAAATAATTCTGGTGGTCAGTCCCAGAATACTTCCGGTGTGAAGATCATAATTTCTTTCTCTTAATGCGGTTCCATATCCGATATTTTTGTTTTTATAAGATTGAGATTTTAAAATATCTCCTGAATATTGATCAAAATTAAAATGTTCATTCCTGTATTGCCTTCCGTCATAAGTCAGCTCAGCATAATAGGTTCCTTCTTCCGATCTAGGAAAATTAACCAGTGCTGATTTCTTATCTTTCAATCCTTTTTCCATGGTATTTCCGATCAGATTGAGAATATTTTCCCGGTTTGAGAATTCTTCGGAAGGAATTGTGCTTTTGGCTTTCTTTTCTGTGGGCGTATTTCCGTTCAGCGTGTTCTTTACCCATTTGTCTACATCTTCAAAGCTCCATATCAATGCAGAATAAGAGATTAAAAGTAAAGGAATGATGGCATAGAATCCCAGCACATTGTGAGCATCATAGTTAATCCTTTTCCAATTGGCAGATGTTTTAATGAAAAACATTCCTTTCAGCATGGCTTTACTCATTTTTCGGGGATACCATATCACAAGCCCCGATAAAAGAATTACTGCAAATATTAATGTAGAATAACCGGTAATCGCTTTTCCGATTTTTTCGCCCAATAGAAGTCTTCGGTGAAGATCCAGTACAATTTCGAAGAAGTCTTTTTTGGCATCTTCTACTTCCTGTACTTTTCCGGTGTAAGGATCAATATAAATTCGATAATAATAAAGATAAGTTCCCCAATACGTCCATGCTTCGTTATCCATTTTTAAGGTACGAAACACATAGGTTCGTGAGGGATCAGAAGGCATGATTACTCTTTTGACTTTCAAATCTTTTGGAAGTGCTTTTTCTGCTTTTTCCGTAAGTTCAGCCAATGAAAGTTTGTTTCTTCCGATGTTTTCAACGTAATATCTGTGGGGGTGAACAAGGTGTTTTAATTCTTCTTCAAAAGCCAGGATACATCCCGTAGCGGCCATAATAACAACTATAAGCCCGGACGTTAGTCCGAGCCATAGATGTAACTGATATGCAATTTTTCTAAACTTTAACTTCATTCTTAAAATTTAAAGCTTACCTCAGCAACAAAATTACGAGGCATCTGAGCGACTACCACTCCCTGCCCGGCAAAATATTGTACATTGCCCAGGTTATTCATTTTAAATCCTAATCTGTATCTTTCTTTTTCAAGAGAGATGGAAGCGTTCACTAAAGTATAGGCTGGGAATGCAAATTGTCCGGTAACAGTTTTATTTCCGGTAATCTGTTTTCCAACACGGTTTACTCCGAAACCTACACCAAGTCCCTGAAGTCCTTTGATTGGAAGGATATAACTGATCCATGAATTGAATACATTCGCAGGACCTGCAGACTCAGGACGACGCCCGTCTACAGCTGGATCTGCTTTTTCATATCGGCTGTGGTTATAGCTATATCCGGCCATAATGTTTAATCCCTGAACAGGATTCATAATGGTTTCAATTTCAATACCTTTACTTCTCTGTTTTCCATCCTGAACAACAATATTATACTCTTTTCCGTCACGGATTACGCCGCTTCCTCTCTGAATGTTGTCCACAAGGATATCGTAGTATCCAACGGTGAAATTAATTTTGTTTCTCCAAAGATTTCCTTTGATTCCTACTTCCCACTGATTCGCCATCTGAGGTTTCATTTCTCCGCTAATGTCCGGAAGCTGCTGTGCAACAGGTGCTGTATAGCTGAAACCGTTCATATAGTTACCATAGGCAGATAACTGATCTTTAAGGATTTGGTATACGATTCCCACTTTTGGAGACCATGCAGTCTGATTAAAATCTCCGGTTCTTGTATTGTTATTCAGGTTAAGCTGTCCTTTACTTTCGTAGTGATCCATACGTAAGCTTAAAAGCGTGATCAAACGGTCTGTAATATAAGTAACGTTTGAAATATAGGCTCCATAAAGGTTTGATGCAGAATTATTTCTCACCAAAGGAGCTGTAGAAGTCTGGATTTTCTGCAGGACAAGATCTCTGGTGATGTTAGCATAACCTGCTAAAGTTTGCCCGTTGATGTTGTCATACACCACAATTGGGGAATGGTTGTTATTGATGGTTTGATTTAAATAATCTAATCCGATCAACACTTTATTTTTTATGCTTCCGATTTTAAATTCTCCATTAAAGTTCTGCTGAATACTTGTAGAAGAAGCCTCTGAGTTCTGCCACTGTACGTTACGTTCCAGCGTAGCATCATTTGCAGTTCCTCTGATGAACTGATATTGATACAATCCTTCCGTTTTTCTGAAGTTTCTTGAAAGTAAGGTTTGTGACGTCCATTTATCTGAAATTTTGTAATTCGCCTCCGCTTTTACGTTGATAGATGGTGCTTTTAAAGTAATATCATTATTGGAATACGATTTTTTCCAGTCGAAGCCCAGTTCGTCCGGATTATGGGCGAAGTAAGGTCTTGTTCTCGCAAGGAAAATAATCGGAGTATTGGTTCCTTCATAATTATAAATCTGAGCTCCCAGGTTAAATTTCAATCTTTCATTAACCTGATAGCTTATCGTAGGTGCTACAAAGAATGATTTTCTGAATTCAGAATCTCTGAATCCGTTCTGATACTGATAAGCCGCATTTAAACGGAATAACATATTTCTGGATTCTGTAATCGGGCCGTACACATCAGCGGTTACACGGTTCAGGTTGTAGCTTCCCATCAGATAAGAAGCCTCTCCTCCGAAATAGTCTTTCGGTTTTTTGGTAACAGCATTAATCAAACCTCCAAAGGAAGTTACAGCACCTCCGTACAATGTTCCTGAAGGACCTTTAATCACTTCCAGACGCTCAAGGTCAGCAGGATCTATCTCTCCGTTGGTGGTTGCTGGTACTCCGTCTACCATAGATACTTTCGTAGGGAAACCTCTAAGGCTGTAGTAGAAACTTCCATCTCCTGAACCTCTTCCCGGGCTTCCCTGCATTTTTACCATACCCGGAACGTTTTTCAATACTTCCGAAATATCGTAAGTAAGCTGTTCTTTCATGATCTGTTGGTTGATGCTTGTATAAGCTTGTGGATTTTCAAGCACTTTCAAAGGCATTTTAGCCACTGAAGTACTGTCTTTATCCAAAAATTTATTTCTGCTCACTGCATATACGGTAATACCCTCAATCACATTATTGTGTAAAGGGGCGTAGATCGCAGGGATTTCATAGACATCTTTCTGAATGTGGATGGGTTCCCTCATCAGTTCTATGTCATTTAAAACCACCTGAAGCGTATATTCTCCAGGTGGCACATTTTCAAAGTAATATTCTCCTAAATTATTGGTTTTTGCCTGATAAGACGTGTTGACAAGTCTTAAAATAGCATTTTTTACTGGTGCTTTTTCAGACAGCATGATTTTGCCATGAATTCTGTCGCCCTGCTGTGCAGAAAGCGAATTTGAAGATAAAGCAAGACCAAGAAGTAATATAAGGGTTTTAGATGTTTTCATGCTGTAAGTTTTGTAACAGGGGATAGTTTATTTTACCGTTTTGTGATAATGGGAATGATTCTATAAGTTCTGTGCGTACATATTGCGGGTTGATACGCAGTTTATTTTTAATGGTTTCGGTGATGATCTGAGGATCTATTTCCGGATTGTCATACAATACCACGATTTTTTTATCATTGGCATTCAGACATACGAAAGTATTACCCTGCATTTCATTTTTAAGGATAAATTCTACCTCATCGAGATTAAGACGTATTCCGAAAAGCTTCATGATACGTTTTATTCTTCCGGTGATGTAATAAATTCCGTTTTCACCTTTTCTGGCGGTATCTCCGGTATGCAGTACGGAAGGCTGCTCATAAGTGGCAAGATCCTCCAGTTTATTGGCATAGCCTCCGAAAATACTGACATGAGAAAACAGTAATTCATCCGTTTCAGGATCAATTTTGAAGCTTCCTCTTTCTACCACATTTCCGATTGATGTTTCTTCTTCCAGCAATCCTTCTGTGGTTAGGTAAGCCATTCTGCCTCCTGCTTCCGTTTGTCCGTATTGTGCAAAGAATTCTTTTTTGAATTCATGACAATAAGAGAAAATCGTTTTTCTCAGCTCAGCGTTGATTACTCCTCCGGTATGGGTAAAATACCTCAGGCTTGGAGAGTCTTTTCTGAAGAATCCTATTCTGTTCAGGTTTTCATAAAGAAAAGGAACACCGCCCAAAGTACTGTAGCCGTACTCCTCCATTTCGTCCCAGAATGCTTTCTGCATAATGTCTTTATCTGTACACACGATTCTTCCGGCGCGCATACAGTTGGTCGTGAAAATAGAGAATCCATACACGAAGTTGATCGGTACGTTTAAAGGAACTACATCCGTTCCCTGAATCGGCATGTACTGAAGGATGCTCAACGCATTCTGATAAAGGCTTTCATCAGATAATTTAACCAGTTTCGGAACACCTGTTGTCCCTGAAGTACTCAAAAGGATCTTAATGTCAGGATGAATCGTAACTTCACTCTTATAATCATCCTTTGCAAAGATGCTGATGTTGTCTGAGAATGCTTTCAGAGTATATCCTTCAATGGCTTCTCTTTGCGGATCAAAGATGTATTTCGGACGGTATTCCGCCTCAATACGTTCTTTGAATTCCTCATGCAGTTTCTGTCCCAGTACCGCAATGGTGTGTGCTGTACCATAAAAATTGAGCAGCACTTCAATACTTGACAACTGATTGTCATTGTATAAAAAGAGCAGCCCTTTTTCTACCGGGTTTAAGCCTAAAGACCGGTACAGTGTTCCCACCGGTATTGTTGTACCGGTGGAAGCATCTGTAAACCCCAAGTTCTTGTTGGCAATTACATTTTCTAAAATTTTCATATGCTTAGTTTTCTACGAATACTTCGTATTTTTTCATTTTTTCGCGAATCTTTCCGACGGTTCCCATCTCCAGAATATCGTTAAAATCAAACTTGATCTGATAAAACTGTTCAAGCGCTTCTACGATAAGAAGGTGAGACATAGAATCCCATTCCGGGATTTCCTGATACGTTAGTTTTTCATCTACCAATTCTTTCTTTATTGCAATGGCAGAGGCGATAATTTCATAAAATTCTTCTGTAGTGTTCATTTTAAATTTTTATAGTTTTCCATTTTCCATTTTTAAAAATCATGAGGAATAGTACAGCTAAAACAATTTCTGAAGAAACGATAGCGGTAAATATTCCTCTCAGTTCCCACTGAAACCTTACTCCTAAGAGATAAGCCAGGGGAAGCTGAATCACATAAAACATCACGAGGTACAGTAACGTTACCTGTAATATGTTTCCGGCCGCATTCAGAGCACGGCTGATCACCATGGTGAATCCTAACAGCAGATAAGCCATAGAAACCACATGGATGTATTGAACCGCATATCTTGCAACTTCCGGTTCTGTAGTGAAAAATTTCACCACATATTCTGCAGCAATCTGCCAGAATAGAGCTACGAGTACCAGATACGTCATGTTGATCGTTCCGGCTCTCCAGACAGTTTTTTCAGCACGTTCAGGTTCTCCGGCACCCAGATTCTGACCTGTAAGAACTCCGGCTGCATTTCCTATTCCCCAGGCAGGCATTGTAGCTACGGAAGCAATACGCTGGGCAATAATATATCCTGCAAGCGCTGTAGTTCCGAAAGTGGAGATAATTTTCACCATAATCAGCCAACTGGATGTTGGAATGATATATTGAACCAATCCTCCAAAGGCTATTTTCAGAATCTTTTGCAGCAATGGAATATCAAGCTGTAAAGGAACTCTGATGATGATACTGGTTTTTCCGGACATCAACACGAAAGCCTGATATAAAACGCCTAAAAGCCTTGATAAAACTGTAGCATAAGCCAATCCCATCAATCCAAAAGCAGGAATAAATCCTAATCCGAAAACAAGGATCACTGCAAAAATGATATTGGAAATATGGCAGATCCAAAGTGATTTCATAGCAATATCAGCATCACCAGCCCCTCTGAAGAGGCCATTCACAGAGAGACGGAGAATCACAAGCCCGATACTCAGGAAGACAAGTCTTGAGAAAGAAACACCTTCAGTCACTGTACTGGCATTGATTCCCAGAAAACCAACGATTTCTGATGCTAAAAAGCAGGAAACCCCACCAATAAGCACTGCAAAAAACAGAGCCAGCAAGATGATGTATTGGGCTGTTCTGCCCATTCCCTCTTTGTCTTTTTCACCTGCTCTTCTGGCGGTAAGGGTTGCTGCTGCAATTCCCAAACCTACTGCAATGGCATAGGCGAAGTTGATGTAGTTATCTGTAATTCCCACAAGCCCCAGAACCTTGTCGCCTAATTTTGCGATAATCAATAGGTTGACACTCACAAAAACAGATTCCATGACAAGTTCCATCACCATGGGAATGGCAAGACTAAAGATGGAACGGTTGATACTTCCGGAAGTCAGTTCAACTTTCTTTCCGGCTATGGTTCCATACGTAAAAACCGCTCCTTCTTTTAGTATATGCAGGAATTTCCTCATACTGCTGCTACTGAATTTTTATTGGCAATCTGATACAGCGGATTAGGCAGTGCTCCGTCTTTTCTCGGAATGGCAAATGCCTTGTTTTCACTGTAACCGTTATTTTTCAGGCGTAGGCTGTTGATATAGAATCTTTTAAATGCCGGCACATACAGGTCATACTTTTCGTATCTTTCCTGAAGGTGGGTATTCTCAGCTTTATAATTTTCTACACAGTTGTGAACCAGTTCCCAGAATGTTTCTTCATTAAAGTTGGAATACGTATGCAGCGCATTCGACAGATATCTGAAAAAGGCATCAAAAACTCCAAGCAAAATAAACAACGGGATATTTTCTTTGTTGGAAGACTGGATCAAACCGTCCGCAAGGTGTGCAGGAAGCTTTTCTCTGGCTTCTGTGGTAAGTACAATATCATCCACAAAGTCTTTGATTACGATTCTCTTCGGAACTCCGTTTTTCAAAACAACCATAATGTTTTCTCCGTGTGGCGTTACACATAGCGAATGCGTATAATAGATATGCAATAAAGGCGTAAGATAAGCATCAAGATAGCTTTCAATCCATTCTTTGATACTCACACCTGCCTTTTCAGCAAATGCCTGAACCAATGGAACTCCGCTCTCATCTACATAAAGTAAAGAAGCCATGGTAACCATTTGTTCGTCTTCTTTCAAATAATTTTCAGCACTTTCTCTCCATAATGCTCCAAGGAATTCATTGTATTGATATGGTACGCTCGCAATAGCTCCATATTGTGGATGCAGATAGGTGATAGCAGCTTCTTCTCCTAAGAAAATAGTTTCTTTATTCTCCAGATAAGCATCATCTTTAATCAAACCTTTTACCCAATCTGTAATAGCTGGAGCAATTTTCATCTGCTTAGGTGATAATCCTCTGATATTTCCTGTGCTCAGAATAGAAACAGCCGTTTTCAGGTATCTCTTTTTAGGATGATCTACATTGAATAAAGTACGGATACTCTGTTGCGGACTATAGGTATCGCTACCCTCACCCAATTGGATTAAAAGTCCGGAAGCAATATCTCCGGCAAAATGAATCTGAAGCTTATGCTCCCACTGCCATGGATGTACAGGAATAAAGTGATAATCTTCAACAACTTTTCTTTTGTCTAATAACTGCTGCTGAAAATCATTATATAAATCCTCTCCTATTTCTGAACGATAAAACTCATCTCTGTTGATATGTTCCAAAGACTGGAATGAC
Source organism: Chryseobacterium sp. CH21 (assembly GCF_004119445.1). Taxonomy (GTDB): domain Bacteria; phylum Bacteroidota; class Bacteroidia; order Flavobacteriales; family Weeksellaceae; genus Chryseobacterium. The sequence continues at coordinate 8,303 of NZ_QICI01000065.1, forward strand.
GATCTGCTTTTATGAGATGCCAACCAGATTACTTTTAAATTTTCATCTGCTTCAGGGGCAAATGTTTTCAAATCACGTGGAGAAAAACCTAATCGGCTTTTGTTCACAATTACCCAAGGATGTCCGGTCATATTGTGCTCTACAGTTTGATAATCCGCATCCACAAGCTCTTTTGAAGACATCACTCCTCTTGATAAGATTAAAGCATCACAATACAGCGTATGCAGTAATTCTTCCGTGTATCTTGCAATGGTATAAGGATCTAAGTCAAAAACAGACTGCATTTCCAGGAAGAAAGCTGCTACATCTACAGAAGACAAATCTTCACCGTTTTCTGTTTTTGTAATGCTGTCTTTATCAATATGCCAGTAATCCATCATTCTTTCCTGTCCGCGGAAGCTGTAAACAATATTTTCAACTCCGGTTTCAAGAGTAAAAACAGTATATCCGTTTTTATTTTCAAAGGTTACCACAGGTTTTAGAAGCTCTTCGTGCATCAATTCTGCGATGGTTTTGGCCATTAGGTTTCTGTTGGCCTGATTCCAGTTTTCCTGGCTTACTGTATTTTTTAAGTTGGTGTTCATTTTTTGATTAAATTTTGGCAGTTGGTAAATCAGCATATTTTTCTACATCGAAATCCTGGAAAGCAATTTTCTTTTCAATTTTATAATGCTCTCTTCCAAGAATATCATTGATGATGTAGGAATTACGGTACGCAGCCATTCCAAGATCTGTAGAAATGTAGCTATGGGTATGAACTTCAGCATGAAGCACATAAATTTCTCCTCCGTTGTGGTCTATTGAATAATTTCTGTTAACATCAAACAATCCGCTGGAGTCTCTCTTGATTCTATCCTGAATATTCTTTAAGAATGCAGGTTCGTGGTAACGGTATCCTGTTCCTAAAATCAGATAATCAGCTTCCTGATCATAAGGTACTTCCTGTTCCAGTTGGGTGAATTCAAGATTGATGAAATCCGGATTGCTGTTGTCTACTCTATTCAGCTGGCTGTTAGGGATAATTTTAAGATTAGGATCAGCGTTGTCGATATTCAGATCATAAATAAAATCGTAGATATCATTGATCAGATCGTAATTGATTCCTTTAAACTGAGCTTGCTGTTTGCTTAAAATGGTTTTCCTTGCAGACTCACTCCTGTTGTAGAAATATTCTACATAATCAGGTGAAGTAAGCTCCAGTGTCAACTTAGAATATTCCATAGGGAAAAATCTGTCCGGGCGGGAATACCAACCCAGATGTGTTTCTTCATTCCTGTTTTGAAGAAGGTCATAAAAAACCTCTGCTGAACTCTGGCCAGAACCGATAATTGCTATTTTTTTACCCTGAGACAAAAGCTCTTCTTTTCTGTACAGATAAGAGCTGGTATGAATAACACGTGAATCATCTTTCGGAATGAAAGAAGGAATATGAGGCTGTGTTCCCGTTCCTAAAATCAGTCTTTCCGTTTTGAAAACCGTAATTTCTTTGGTTTTTGTATGAATCGTATTTACATGATATAAACCATCTTCATAAGTAATATCCACTACCTGAGTAGAAAAACGGCATTGTGGAAGCTGTTCAATCACCCATTGGCAGTAACGGTTGTATTCTTTTCTCGGAATGAAAAAATCTTCCCTGATAAAAAACTTATACAGTCTTCCGGTTTCTTTCAGATAATTCAAAAGGCTTAAAGGATTCGTAGGATCAGCCATAGAAACACAGTCGCATAAAAATGGAGTCTGCAGGGTTACATGGTCAATCATCAGTCCCGGGTGCCAGTCGAAACCATCTCTCTGGTCCAGGAAAAGGGTTTTCAGTTCCGAAATTGGATTGGATAATGCGGCAAGTCCCAGATTAAAAGGGCCTATACCTATGCCTATTACATTATATACGGCTTCGTTAGTCATTTTTTGTGATGTTTGTGGTGATTTGTACCTCTTTATTCTGTGGGAATTTTTCCCAGTACCATTCTCTGTAACAGAAGTTCAGATTGGCTTTTTTATGAGGCATTTCTATTACTTTATCTACTTTGAAGCCTACATGGGCTTTATTCATCATAGACGCAAGAGAGTCTACAGATCCTTCTCCTACCATTTTTCCTACCTGTGGCTGTGCAAAAACATAGTCAACCATAGATTGGGTGGATGGAGATACAAATTTCTTTTTAGGATCAATAGGTGCGATGAACTGGTGCGTTCCGTAATCTGTAGGCAACACTTCATAATAATCGCCTACAATATCTCTGCAAGCCCAATACACCTCGATATTACATGATGGTTCATCGTTTCCTGCGATGATATAACTGTGCGCTTCATCACTTGGAAGCATCAGTCTGTAGTAGGTTTCAAGCTCATCTATCGGCCAGTTCATCTGCCAGATTTTTACGGCATGTTCACGTTTGAACCATTCATGAAGCATTTCAAGGTCGTTTTCAAGATCTATAGGACGCATACTCATCGTTACATCCTCTTTCTGGAAATACCTTTTAAAGAAAACTTCTGTTCCCTGTGGATTGATTAGCTGATCCGAGAAGAAATGTTTGTGAAGAAGGTTCGGAACTTTAGCATAAGAAATTGAAGAAGCATTTACGCCTCCATCTACATCAGCAACAGCCGACTGAAGGTTTGATTTTACTGCCCAATATCTTTGATTCAATGCATACTCCGTTAATGATGAAGGTTCAGTTTCATGAAGATTTTCAAATTCCCTGTACAGAATATGGATTAATCTTCTTTCTTTAACCAGACCTGTTTTACCAATTGAAGCAATCAGTGCGCTCAGGTTACTTACCAGAAGATGGTGTGAAACAATATCCAGAAGACGCTCATCTCTGATGAAAAGATCTTCAATTTCAGGATAATCTTTGATCAGGGACTCATATTTTCCTTTGAAACTTTCTTTGATAAGATACCCTTGTCCGTCTCTTACATAAATAGACTCAGGAAGCAATTGATTATCCAGCTGTACAAGCAGATTCTGCTGATGAACTTCAGGAGCCATCCCTAATTGATCGTACAGCCTGTTTAAAGGAGAAAGCAACAGGTTTACATACTTCTCAAACCAGATAATAGTTGCTTTTTCTGCATCTACACCTAATTGATTCGCAACATTTTTAAAGAAGTGCGTCGTAAAATTAAACCCATCTGTAGATTCATCCTGGCAAAGTCTTGCTAACAGAATGACTTTATCTTCATTGGAAAAAGGATTTTCGCGGAGCAGTATATTCAGACTGTCCATATTCTTCCCTTCATAATGAACGCTTAACGTGGAAGGTTCCAGCAATAATTTAAAATTCGGGAAGCTTTGTTCAAATGAAGCTTTTTCATGCTGCCACCATATTGCCGAAGCATACCCTCTGTTGAGATCTTTTAAGCTGTTTGTTCTCACAGAGCCTGTCATTAAAACATGCAGAGAGAATTTCAACATCCAGCTGAAATCAGGATTATACACCGTTCTTATGGAAGATGTTGCATAAAAATCCTCACCCAATGGTCCGATGTGAATAATTTTCCCGGAACCCAACATTTCAGGATATTCTGCTGTTGATAAAAGATACTGTGCCTCCCATGGGTGGCATGGAACTATATAAAAATCATTTATGTTTTCAAAATCGTAGCTTTCCGGTAAGGAAGTCCATTTTTCGAAGATTTCTTTTGCAGAAATTCCTGGAAGAGACTTTTCCGTGATGCAGTCTTTGTGAATCAGGAAATAATCCAGCTGAAATCCTTTTCCGAATTCAGGTCCGTACAACAGCTGTTCTTCCTCAGAGAATCCCATTCTTGATTTGGTGAAAGGATGCAGATTGTGTCCGGCAGGAAGCATTTGTTCAGATTCCAGAAAAGAATAGGTTAATAGCTGATCATCCTGAAGACAAGCTTCTGTTGTCAGTTCCAGATTTCTTTTGCTACTTTGAATTCTTTCCACAAAGTTTCTGAAACCCGTTTCGTTGGTAGTTTCAGAAAGTTCTGTGTAAACCAGTTCAGTAAGCTTTTGATCATTCACTTCAAAAACTTCCTGATTTTGGTGATCTACTGCCCACAAAACAGGTCCGTATTCATGAAAAAGAGTTTCGGAACGATAGGAAACCGGAGCAAATAAAAACAGTCCGCTTTTCTTCATTTCAAATCTCATAAACAATGAATAATCACTGTTCTGAAGAGCCTTTGCTGTAAGAAGATCATATTTCGGAACACCCTGATAGAATTTTCCGTTTCCCAGTTCTCTCAGCATTCCGTTCAACAGAATTCTGAAAGTAATTTCTCTGGCTTTTTCTCCCGTTCTATTTTTCTGAATTAAAGTCTTTTCCATGATTTTTGATTGTGGTGAGAATTTGATGAATGTCTTCTGTAGTCGTAATCGGGTTCAGGAATGTAAACTTCAGATAGAAGTTCCCATCCACTTTCGTACTTGCTACAAGGATTTCTCCGCTGTAGAACAGTTTCATCTTGATGTATTGATTCAAGGCATTCAGATCACTGATTTCCGGATTTACATATCTGAAAACAAGAACACTTAAGTCAGAATCTGAAAGAAGCTCAAAATCTGCATCTTCCGTAATCATTGCAGCAGCATCTTTGGTAAGATCAATCACCGTGTCTGTGTATTCTGCCAATTGTTCTTTCCCCATCATTCTTATGGTAAACCAAAGTTTTAAAGCATCAAATCTTCTCGTACTCTGGGTAATGGATTTATTGATCTGTGCCGGAATTTCTTCTTCGTCCATTTCTTTCGGATTCAGATAATCAGCGTGATGTTTAAGAATCAGGAGTTCTTTTTTGTTTTTAACAATAAAAGCACTGCTGCTGATTGGCTGGAAGAATGATTTGTGGTAATCAATCGTAACAGAGTCTGCTCTTTCAATCCCATTGATCAGATCACGGTACTTTTCACTTAATAATAAAGCACAACCGTAAGCGGCATCTACGTGCATCCAGATGTTATATTGTTCTGCGATATTGGCAATATCATCCAGTGGATCAATATTTCCAAAGTCTGTAGTTCCTGCGGTAGCTACAATTCCAATAGGAATGTTTCCTAACTGCTCTTCTCTCTTAATGTATTTTTTCAAAAGAGAAATATCCATACGGAAACGGTCATCTGTAGGTACTTTAACAATACTTTTCTCACCCAGTCCCATAATGGAAGCGTTTTTAAGATTGCTGAAATGAGATTTATCTGAAACAAATATTCTGAAACGGCTTGCCTCCACTGGCAGACCATCCATTTTAATGTTGTGATTATATCTTTTCTGAGAAAAACAGTCACGCATCATGACCAATCCCATTAAGTTACTCTGCGAGCCCCCCGCAGTGAAAACACCATCGCTTTCATTTGTATTATATCCGATCTGACCGGCAGTCCAGTCGATCAGTTTTCTTTCCATAAAGGTTCCCCCAGCACTCTGATCATAAGTATCCTGTGAAGAATTGATGGCACTTACAAGAATTTCTCCTGCCAATGCCGGAATGACTACGGGACAGTTAAGGTGAGCTACATATTGTGGAAGGTGAAAAGCTGTGGCATGTTTTACATAAATATCATCTACTTCTGCCAAAAGCTCATTATAATTAGAAAGTTTTTGATTAAGATCAATCTGTTGTACCATTCCTTTCATTGTTTTGGCTTCGATACCACTGAAAGGCTTGTTGTTTCTGTGAAGAAATTCCTGAACCAGGTCTAAAGTACTATTGACAGCATTACGATAATGATCATAATTGTCAGGATGAAAAATATTCCCAAAATTCCCCGAAATGTGAGGTGAAGTGGTGCTTGCGAGCTCTTCTAGGGATATTAAATTGTTGTTCATAAAAGTTTTGTAATGTGATTTTTTAAATCTGTGAGTTGTTGTGGTTTTTTCGATATATTGTTGTATATATCTGATAGTCAGGTTTTTAAATTTTACATTTTTTATTATAATTTATTTGGTGATTGAGTAATTATTACTAAATTTGAACCAGCTATTGTTATTTAGAATAATTAAAAACAAAGATAAAAATTATTACTTAACACCAAATTTTTTTTAATGAATTCTACAGAAATTTTAGATAAAGACTGTTTAACAGCGGTAAAACTGCTTCCTACGGTCATAGAAGTCACCTCTCAGGAAAGAAGAATGATAAAAGATGCGGCCCTGCATCTTCAGAAAAAGTATGACAATTATGAAAACCGTGATTTTATAAAGCATGTACATCAGCTGGCGTCTTATTTCTTACCGGAGAGAATTTTAAACATAGCGGCTGATTTTGCGAGTGACTTTTCAAAAAATCAGTATGGTGCACTGATCTTTACAGGATTAATGGATATTGATCAGGAGGATATAGGATCTACCCCTCCGAATTGGCAGGCGGCAGATTATTCGAAATTTAATTTATATGGTTTTGCATGTGCAATGATTCATGGGGCACTTCCTTCAAAACCTGTACAATATTATTCACAGCGTAAAGGTGGTGGATTGATTCATGCCATCATTCCTGATGAAAAAATGAAGGAAACGCAGACAGGATCAGGATCTTCAACAGATTTATATGTGCATACCGAAGATGCTTTTCTGAAACATCAGGCTGATTACTTAAGCTTTATGTATGTAAGAAATGAGGAGCAGGTTCCTTCCACTCTTTATTCTATCCGTTCTCATGAATCGATCGGGGACAATTACAGACCTCTTTTTGAGCGTATTTATAAAATCCCGAAAGATGCCAATCTGGAGACAGGAGAAAATGAAGAAGAGACATTAGACTCTGTACTGTATGGTAATTACAGCCTTCCGTTTATGAGGTTTGATGCTGCCGAGCAGCTTTTCAATTCAAGTATAAGACAATCGGATGAGGCGCAGAATACGCTGCATGAGTTCTGGGAAGAAGCCAGACATTTGATCTATTCAGGATTCACGCCTCAGGCAGGGGATGTAATTTTGGTTAATAATCACTTATGTGCCCATGGGAGGTCGGCTTTCCGTGCAGGAGTAAGAAATATTGACGGCATAGAACATCCATGCGAGAGAAGAATTATGCTTCGTATGATGAGTAAAGTGAGTCTTATCGACATGAGAGCACACACGCTTACGGAAGATCCGTTCTTTGTAATAGAAGAACATTTGGGTAAAAACTTTCAACATTTTTAATATGCTGACTTATTAGCAATTTTTAACATCAATCAATAGTAAATCCTTTTTGAGTACTGCTCAAAAAGGATTTTTTTTATTTGATTTTAGCTAAAGCCAATATTATGATAACAAGAAAGACAAGCGGGCTAAAGCTCACTTTTATTGATACAAAAACTAATCAATATTCAATAGGAACGGGCTAAAGCCCGTTTAAATAAACAGAAAATAAATCCTTTGTCTTTAGCCGAAACTTAAACGCGTATAATTTTACTATTTAAAAAATCGGTCAAATAAAGACAATTGCTCAGATAATGACCTACTCCAGTATTCGGTAACATGTCCTCCCAAAGATTCGGTGTAGAGATGCTGGATTTTCATTTCTGTCAGTTTTTTATGAAAATTCCGGTTCATGGTGATCATTTGGGTATCTTCTGTTCCACAATCGAAAATATATTGCTGTCCGGCTCCTGTCATTAACTTTATTTTGCTGTCGGTGAGGAAATTGGGATTGATAGATTCCAACGGTCCCAGCACTTTATTAACCATATATTTTTGATAGCCTTCTCCAAAAGAATTGAAATCCAACGCTCCACAAGAACTCCCTACGATACCAAATGTCTTATTATAAGTAACTCCGATATTAGTTGCTCCATAACCTCCCATACTCCATCCCAAAATTCCACGAAATTTTTTCTCCGCTTTCACAGGATAGTTTTTATCAATGAAGTCTACTAATTCTTTTCCAATAAAGGTTTGATATTGTGAATCCTTAACGATCGGACTGTCTACGTACCAAGAGCTGTAATTTCCATCAGGAAGTACATAAATTGTTTTAAATTCCTGAGCTTTTTTTACAAGATCCGGAATATCCTGCTTAATGATTCTGTCCGGATTACCGCTGAAACCATGAAGGATATAAACCGACGGATAGGTTGTATTTGGCTGAAGATTGGGGGTAATAATGACTGTTTTGATCTTTTTATTCATTTTCGGACTGAAAATTTCCTGATGAATAATTTTTTGTGCTGATAAGTGAATACAGGCAGTCAGCACAAATACAATGTTGATAAGCTTCTTCATGTTGAAAAATATTGAATTAATAATTGTCAAAAGTCCTTTTATTATAAAACATATAATGTACCAATGATCTTCTGACAGAGCAAAATTGCGGTAGAAAAAGAGAAAAAGCTTCAACATATGTTGAAGCTTTTGTTAATTTATTTTCCCTTTAAACTTAGGAATATCAATCGATTTCCTTTTTGATCCGGCTTAGTTGTGTAGGTGTTATTCCCAGATAAGAAGCAATGTGATGCTGTTTCAGTCTTTTATATAAAGATGGGTTACCCAACAATTGTAAATACCGTTTTTTGCGGTTTCATATTTCAGAGAAACTTCGAGAGGTTCCTTTTTTACGACCCAGTTTTTTTCCAGATAATACAGATGAAAAAGAGCCAGATCATGATGTTTTTCAAGTAATTCTCGATAAGCTTTTGCAGGATATTGTATCACTGAGCAGTCTTCCAGTGCTATGATATTGAAATCGCTGGGTTCATTTTTGATAATGGCTGCTGTGGAGGCTACAAAACTGTTTTCTTCGAAGAAAATTTTGTAAATATTGTTTCCCTGCTCATCTACCGTATAATAGCCTATCAATCCGGATTTTAGAAAGTAATAATATCTTGCCATAGAACCGGATTCCAGCAGAAGATCATTTTTATGATAATATTCCTCCGTACAGATATCCAATAAATCCTGAATTGTTTCTTCGGATAAAGGATAATATTGATTAATATATTTTACAAATTCTGAATGGTTCATTTTAGTATTTAGAAGGTATAAAGATTTGTATTATATAATCATCTGTGAAAATCTGTGTAATCAGCGGTCAAATACAATCTTTCTATTTGGAAGAAAATTAATCCAACATTTTTTTCATCATCAGATCCGTCTGTTCTTCTTCCCCAAGTCTGAAAATATGCTTATCAAATTCAACAAACCCGTTTTTCCTGTAAAATTGTAAAGCTCTCAGATTTTCTTCCCATACTCCGAGCCATAGATAGGATTTACAAAATTGTCGGGCAGTTTCTAAGGCCTGATCATAAAGAAGCTGCCCTACTTTTTTCCCATGATGGCTTTTTTTAACATAAATTCTTTCAATTTCCAGTCCGGCTTCATCCTGAAGTTCTGTCTGTGCATTTCCTGCATTAACCTTCAGATATCCTACCGGATTGTCTTCTTCCCAGGCAATATAGAAATGAGAATCAGGATTATTGAGCTCAGATTTTATTTTTTCGGTATTGAAGCTTTCTTCCAGATATTTTTTCATGGCCCCTTCCGTATTATCTTCTGCAAAAGTTTCAGAAAATGTCTGTATTCCTAAACTTTGTACAATTTCTACGTCTTCAGCTGAGGCTTTGTTAATAATGATTGAGCTCATGATGGTAAAATTAAATGTTATGAGAAAAGAATTTTCTTAAAAGCTTCAGAAGCCAGATGCACTTGGACACTCCAATCGTCTGCAGCATCACTGCCTGCGTCATCAGAGATATATTTCAGACATAGAAACGGAATGTTTTCCTTTTGGGCAATCAATGCCAATGGATAGGCTTCCATGTCTACAATATTATAATCGGTTTCGGAGTGGTTCATTTCAAAACTGTCACCGCTTCCGCAGATTCCTTCTTTCAAGGTGTCCATTTTAAGACCGTATTCCAATACAGGCGGTACTCCGGATAGCGGGGTTTCATACAATTTAAAACCTAATCCTCTTACATCCATATCTCTCTGAATGAATTTTGTACAGCATACTACCTCGCCCTTATGAAATCCTTTACTTCCGGCAGAGCCTAAATTCACGATCAGTTTAGGTTTTCTTGTATGAATTTCTTTGGTTAATTCAATCGCTGCATTTACTTTTCCGATACCGGTAATTAATTTATTTTTATCGTCGAAAACGGTTCCTGCTTCAGAATCTAATGCAAAAACAAAAAGGGTATCATCAATTGAATAATGACTTTCGGTGTTAATTTTTATCATTGAAAAATCAGATTTATACAGCTGTTGGAGCTGTGTAACAAAGATACGAGACTCTATTCAATTAAAAACCCCAAAATAAAACTATTTTGGGGTTTTGATATCTTAAATACTGCATCCATCTGCATCACAGGAGGCTCCATTCTCACCGGAAATATCCTTAAACGGGCTTACTATTTCTTTGTAAGTTTGCTGCAATGCATTTTCAAATACCTCTGCAGGCTGAGCACCGGAAACGGCATATTTCCCATTCAGAACAAAGAAGGGAACTCCGGAAATTCCATTGTTTCTTGCCTCCTGAATATCCTGGTTCACTTCATCATCCAGTTGATCTGTTGTAACAGCCTGCCTTGCCTCTTCTTTATCAATTCCTAAGTTTTCAGCAAGAGCAACCAAAACATCTGTATCTCCCACATTTTTACCATCAATAAAATGAGCGATAAATAAAGCTTCTTCCATTTCATTGGACTTGTTATGCTTTTTAGCTAAATGAAGCAGCTTGTGAGCACTAAAAGTATTGGTGATCAGAGTTTTCCCAAAATTAAAATCAATTCCTGCTCCTTTTCCCATCTGACTTACCTGGCCCAGCATTTGGGTAGCCTGAGCTTCAGGAAATCCTTTCTTTTCTCTGAAATATTGCAGGGTATCCTGAGTTTCTTTCGGATCTAAACTTGGATCCAGTTGAAAACTCTTCCACTCCACTTCTACTTCATCTTTAAAAGGAAGTTTATTCAATGCCTGTTCAAAATTATTTTTTCCGATATAGCAAAACGGACACATCACGTCCGACCAGATTTCTATTTTCATTGTATTTAATTTTACATCAAAAAACTATTTAAACTTATCAAAATATATTAAAACCATTAAGAAGGATTTAAGGAATAAAGTATAGTTAAGATGAATCATTCTAATTTTAAGCCTAAAGCGAAGCTCATCATAATACTCTTAAAATCTTAATGGTTTAAAATAAAAGTTTAAACCAGTTTCAAATTAATAATACAAAGATAGTCTATTTTATTTAATGTAACAAAAATTATTACAGTTTAATTATGGCAGGTAGACAACACTTGATTCCTTTTCTCTAAGGCTCCTTTTAAGATCATCATCAAAAATGCAAGCAGCCCGAAAACAAAACCTATCCACGGAGTATACTCTACTCCTTTTGTAACGATCACCCATCCTCCGATTGTAGTTCCTACTGTTACTCCCAGGTTTCCGAACGATGTGGCCAGGCTGTTGGCAAATTCCAATGATTCCGGTGCTGAAGAAATCATATAAGTGGATGCATTTAAAAAGCTTGGTGAATACAGAAATCCCCAGATTCCGATAACTGCAATGGTTGCCCATAAGTTTCCATCAGAAAAATAGAGAAGAAAAGGCACTACAATGGTCCCGGAGAGAAAAATAGCGGTTGTAGCTGCCACATTTCTATTTAGCATTTTTCCGGCAACTCCATTGGCAAATACGCCTATAATTCCAAATAGCAAAAGCATATAGCTTACCATTGATGTATCCATTCCTTTGGCTTTGTTCAGATAATCTGCAAAATAACTATAAGTAGAAAACCACGCCGTAATCATGAAAAAATTAGTCAGCGTACTCAGAACAAATGGTGGCTGCTTCAATATTCTGATCTGATTTCCATAGGATTTCTTCTCTTTTACAGGCATTGCAGGAAGCAGAAAATAAATGACAGCCAGAGCAATTAAACTCACAACAGTTTGTATCATAAATGAATATTCCCAGGATACAATTCCGGCCATCCAAGTCGCAAAAGGTACTGTTGTTACCATGGCAATGGCTACTCCATTAAAAACGATTCCCATAAGCTCATTCTTTTTCCGGTCATCTGCCTGAGATACCGCAACAGATAATGCAGTCGCAATATAAACAGGCTGAAGGAATGCAGGTAAAATTCTCACCAGCATCAATAGCCAAAAAGGGGGTGAAAAAGAAGATACAAATCCTGTAATCAGAAACATGAAAATAGCCGAAAGCATTATTTTCTTACGGTCAAAACCTGAGGTAAGTAAGGTCATAAAAGGCCCTGTAAGTGCAATGATTAAAGCAAAAGCACTCAAGAGATACCCTGCTTTATCTATACTGATGCTGTAATGTTCTGCAATTTGCGGGAGAATTCCGATTACCCCAAATTCTGTAGTAATAACGGCTATAAATCCCAGACATCCAATGTATGCATATTTCTTCATGATCTTTCTTATTCGTCAGATTTTAAATTTTGATGGGCAAAAGCCGCCATTTCATTTACTGCTGACTGTACTTCCTCCAACAGTTCACCCATATGCATAAAACCGTGAACCATATCTTTGTAAAGACTTGTTGTAAGCGTAACTCCCCCATTTTCCATGTTCGCAGAAAGCTGTTTTCCATCATCCAGCAAAGGATCATGTTCTGCCAGAATGATTAAGGTAGGCGGCGTTTCTTTAAAATCTTTGATCAACACAGGAATCGCCAGAGGATTATCTTTTTCTTTTTCAGGAAGATAACCTGCCCATGCTTCAATACCGCCCTGTTTGTTAAGAACCGGACCGTTTTCATAAGTCTCCCATGTTTTTGAGTTCAATTGATTATCTACCGCAGGATAAATCAGTATCTGAAATTTCAACTGTTTTCCTAATTGAGTAGAAACAGCTGTTGATAAAGCAGCTCCGGCACTGTCTCCTATAATTCCTACTTTATCAGGATCAATTCCTAGAGATTCTGCATGTTCAAAAACCCATTTTACTCCGTGAATACAGTCATTAAAGCCTGCTGGAAAAGGATGTTCGGGAGCAAGACGATAATCTATAAAAAAAACGACTGATCCTGTTTTATTAGCCAGTTTACGAACTACAGCATCGTGTGTTTCATATCCTCCTGCAATAAACCATCCTCCATGAATATAAATAATAGCTGACGACTGTTGAGCATCTCTTCCAATAGGACGATAAATTCTGACAGGAATCTGATGATTATCCTGCTGAATACTCAGTTCTTCAATCATAGCTACGGATTCTTTCTTTCCGCTGAGCTGGAGAGACATGGTTTCAAGAAATTTACGGGTTCCATCTAGAGAATCCTGTGGATTGAAGGGTTGTATGGTTTCTAAATGATTTAAAATCTGTGTTATTTTAGGGGTTAACTGCATTGTATTTTGATTTAAGTTGTTATGTTGCTGCTGAGAACACGAGCGCTATAGTTCTTCTATTGCAGTATATTTTCTATTTTGATGAACAAAATTAAATCTCAAACCTTACATTTGCATTGTATACGGCTAAATGTATGGTACTAACAAATTTGTAAGTAATGGGCAAGATAAAAGAAAATTCAACGAATAATATCAACAAAAAGTATATCCAGGGATGCGATCTGAGCTATGCAGTATGCAGAATCGGAGGACGATGGAAACTGATCATTTTAAACAAATTAAAAGACGGAAAATTACGTTTCAGTGAGCTTAGAAATTCTATTTCCGGAATAACGGAAAGAATGCTTACCCTACAGCTGAGAGAATTAGAAAAAGAAAGTTTGGTAAAAAGAACCGTCCATGCAGAAGTTCCGCCAAGAGTAGATTATGAACTGACAGCAATTGCCAGAGAGCTGATTCCTATCTGGAAACAGCTTGATGAATGGGGCGGAAAGCATAGGGAGATGATGCAGGCACAGGAAAATGCAGAAGAATGTTCGTAAAAAAGTTTCGGGGGATTTTATCGCAGATAAAATCCCCCGAAACTTATAATAGGTTTAGTATAAAATTTATGCTTTATTTACTTTTTTACAAAACAGGATGTGCGCTATCAAAGCCTGTACCTACAAAGCATACACCCGTCCATTGTGCCTTTTGCCATGCAATAGAAGCCAGCCAGGTTCCCAGTGATCCTCCAATGAAATAAGATACCATATAAACGGTATTCAGTCTGTTGACCGCATTGGATTTAATCAAAAAATAATTGGTCTGGTTCATAATATGGCTTGATTGTACTCCCAGATCAACAAGGATTACCCCTACAACAAGCCCCCAATACGTTTCTCCTGCAAAATAGGTAAAGCCCCAGCTTCCTATTACAATCAGTAAAGAGTATAAGATAATTCGGTTAATATCCAGATACTTTTGTAATTTTCCCACTTTGGCAGCAGCTAAAGCTCCTACAGCACCTGCTAAACCAAAGCTTCCTACTACAGAAGATCCGGCATTAAGGGTGGTTTTCCATATGAAAAACCAATGTGGTAAACAAAGCACACATAGATCCGAATGCCATAGCTCCACGGAATGATGCCAGCTGAAGAATCGGTTGTGTCTTGGCAAGTTGGGCAACAGAGCGCATCAGTTCTTTATAAGTTCCTTCAAAATTAGGAGACAACTCCGGAAGCATTTTATAAACGGCCAGCCAAACCAAAATCATCAGTCCGGCAGCAATTCCAAACATCGCTCTCCAACCCCAGACTTCTCCTACAATTCCTCCTATAAAACGAGATAGAAGAATTCCCAATAATAGTCCGGACATTACCAACCCAATGTTAGAAGATTTTTCTTTATCAGATGAAAGCTCTGCAGCAATCGGAACAAACAATTGTGGAATAACCGATGTAGCTCCAATCAACAAACTGGCGGCATACAACATCCACAACTGAGTAGCAAACGTCATCCATAAAAGCGATCCGAAAACCAGAAACAGATCAATTAAAATTAATTTCTTGCGGAAAAATTTATCTCCCAACGGAACAATCAACAGCAATCCCAATGCATAGCCAACCTGTGTGAGTACAGATATTTTACTTGCAGCACTCTCAGAAACTTGAAGTTCTTCAGAAATGAGAGCCAGTAACGGTTGATTATAATAATTGTTGGCAACTACAAGTCCCGAAATAATGGCCATAAGCCATATAACAGTCCGGGAAATACCATGGGAAGAATTCTCCTGCATTATGTATAAAGTTTTATTTGAATTGAAAGCTGTCACACGGCAGGTAATAATGCATGCCGCCAGATTTTTAAGAGATCAAAGATAACCATTAAAATAAGAAATGATAAGCATCTTTTCTTTACATTTCTATGAATGATACATGATTCTGTGGTAAGTAGAAAGATTTCAGCCCTCTGCATGTATAATTGTTTTTATTCATGATTTATATCGATGAAAAACCTTTTGAATGTTAGAAATATTAAAGAAATTTGCATCATGAAAATCATTCCGCTCAAAGAAGGTAATTTTTCCGCAAGCAAAACCAAAGACTTTACTCTTTTAACAGAAGAAAATTTTGATACAGTTGGAGGAATCAAAATGTCTGTTCAACCGTTTCTTATCATTACTGAAAATGATTATATCCTTCTGGATGCCGGGATTGGCTGGAAAAATGAATTGGGAAAAACGGTGGTCTCAGAAATTCTTGAAAAGGAAAATATCCGTCCTGAACAAATCACAAAGTTACTGCTCTCTCATCTTCATAAAGATCATATTGAAGGCGCTGTGAAGCTTACAGAAAATGGTTTTGAAGCAGCTTTTCCGAATGCTAAGATCTACATCCAAAAACGTGAGCTTGATTTTGCAATGGAAAAGAAAGGAAATCCTTCTTTTGATTTTGAGATACTGGAAAAACTCATTCAACTCCCGAATATTATCTGGATGAATGATGATAGCGGGCAAATCACAGATGAAATTTCCTATAAAGTAGTAGGCGGCCACACTCCTTTTATGCAGGTTTTCTGGATCCGTGAAAATGATGAAACGGTTTTCTATGGTGCTGATGATCTTCCGCAGGCTTCTTATTTAAAATATCACTTAGCTTATAAAAGTGATTTCGATGGCAGGAAAGCAATGGAATTGAGGCTTAAATGGGAAAAAGAAGCGAGAGAAAACAATTGGAAAATTCTTTTGTACCATGATCTGGATAAGGCAGTAGTAGAAGTTTAAATACAGAATAAATGGTTTAAATTTCATTAAACCATTTATAAATATCAAATTCAGAAGGAATGTTCAGTTTTTTTCTGATCCTGTTTTTCCTGTTTTGTATCGCTTTCGGGGTTACAAAAATATAAGTTGCAATTTCCTTGGTGGTCATATTGAGCTTAAGGTAAATACAAAAGATCAGTTCAGAATTTTTAAGCGAGGGCTCTATAGCAGATAACTTATTAAAAAAATCAGGATAAACCAATCGGAACTTATTCAGTAATCGGGGTGAATTGGATTTTGCTAATGCCATTATTTCGTCCTGTACACGAATCTTTTGGCTTAAATCTTCTAAATCAGTTTCAGTTTTTCTATTTTTCATAATACTTTTTCATCTACGCATTTCAGATGCCACATCTTTTGTGTATCTGTACAAGTTTTTTCTCTGATCAATCTGGATGAAAGGTAATCCGGAGAACAAAATAATTTTTATATTTTCAAAATTTCATTAGCTTTTTTAATGATCCTCTCATCATTTAAAGCAGATTTCATGCATCAAGGAAATGATTACACAAAAAAATAATTTCTATGAAATTTTATCCCATTTTATAATGGCAAAGAAAGAAAAAATGATTAAAATTTTGTTAAATCTGCGTACCACATAGATACCACGTTATAGGGCAAATAAAAATAGTGTTCAGTTTTCAATTTTCTTCTGTGTCATTATTAATAGACTGTAAATGTAGCCCGTTACTATCTTTACTTCTTATGATCCTGATCAATGTTTTTCAGCCTGTTCATCACATAAATAAAAAAGAGGTATCCATAATAAAAAGCAGGATTTATTGTAAATCCTGCTTTTGGGTAAATTATATTTCGTTTATTACTCTTGATCAAGTTGCTTTTGGAACTCTTCCAGGTATTTGGAAAGATGAATTCCGTCTGCCAGCCCATGATGCGCTTCAATAGAAACCGGAAGATATTTTCTGCCTTCTCTGATGTTGAATCTTCCAAAAGCAATTTTAGGAACCGATTCTGTTGTATTAAAATCGGTAGGATGCAATATAGCACTGAAAGAATTCCATGGAATCGTTGTATGTCTGATGTGATCCTTCCCCAGCCTTTCATTGCTTAATCTTAACCCTGTAGTCGCATGAACTTCTTTTACCTCCTCCTGCAAAGCAGTATTGAACATTTCAAAATCTTCTGAGAAAGGAGTGAATGAAAATCCGAAAGTACCATCCGGTCTTCCGATCGTACTGCCGGCATGAACGGTATCAAACTGTATTACCTGTCCGTCAATAATTCTAAGCTTTAACTCATCCACAGTATTGATTGCCACCATAGACTTGTGAAAATAATAGGCAAAAAATGAGTATCCTTTTTCTTTTGCCGTATTGTAGGCTTTTGTACAATCGACCTCCGTTGTAAATCCAAAATAAGGGCTTGCCATAGTAGAAAAAAATTCAAAATGTTCTTTTCTGTTCCAGCTCTCAACGTCTACAATCTTCATTAAATTTTATTTTAATGCAAATTTCAGAAAATTTTATTGATTATTTAGAAAGACTTTAGTAAAAACTCTTGAATAAATAATCTTATTTTATTAAAATAAACTGTATTTAAAACCTGTTGTGCATTTAGGAAATAAAAAAGGAAAAGATTGTTCATACTGATAAAAACCACCATATTTAATTGATTCGCAATCGATTAAAAAAATGAACAATCTTATTCAAAACTACAAAATTATTCTAAAAGAATTGACAAGCATCTGTAATGATATTGAACCTACAAAACAGATCAGAGTTCCAAAGCTTTCTGATTTGGAACTGGCAGCACTCAATATTACAGCAGAATACATGTCCATAAATTCTGAATTACAGTTGTTTAGATACATTTCAGGAATAGACCTGGAGAAGAAAATTGAACGAAGTGTTTACAATCGTCGAAAGAGAAAGCTTTTTCCTTACATTGAAAAAATAAGAGAAAACCTGAGTAGTAAATTTTCTGAATTTACAGACGTTTTTATTGTGGATTCAACCCCAATTGAAATCTGTAAAATTAATAGAGCAAATCGTTCCTCTATTTGTTCAACAGAGCAAATTAGACCTTCTTTTGGCTATTGTGCTGCTCAAAAAACCAGATACTTTGGGTATAAGCTTCATGCTGTTTGCGACAAAAACGGTGTCTTTCATTCTTTTGATTTTTCACCAGCCAATGTCCATGACATAAATTATCTGAATGATGTAAGAGAAAATTTCAAAAATTGCTTATTAATAGGTGACAGAGGATATATTAGTAAGGAATTTCAGGTAGATTTATTCAACTATTCAAACATAAAGCTGTCTCTTCCAATGAGGAAAAATCAGCATGGTTTTGTAGAGTTTTCTAAGACAAAAGCTAAAATCAGAAAGAGAATTGAAACGGCTATTTCACAATTGACAGGACAATTTTTAATCAATATTAATTTTGCAAAAACGGTAATGTGGTCAAAAATAGTTGGTGTTTTTGCGAAAAATAATTCGTAATATTTGGCTATTGATTGGAAGAGGAAATGAGCTCTGCTGAGGAGCAACTCACCAGCAATACAATCAATGCTGTAAACAATAATTTAGAAGGATGGTTTTTCCATCCTTTTTCATTAATTATTGGAACAGCTTTATGGCTGAAAAAACCTTTTACCGTTTTTCATTTTTATAAAAAAGATACCATTGGATAAACTTCTTTCTCCTGCTTTTTGTAAGTCCTCTGTGAATGTTTAGATTTCCTTTCAAATGCCCGAAAAATGATTCAATACCATTTATTGTTTTTGGGATTTTAGAGTTCTGAAGAAAAATAAACATATTAGGCAAAGCCTTTCTGATAACAGAAAATCATCTTCTTACCATTTTGTGGGTGTACCAATATCTACCCGTTTGCTCACTGTAGGATTTTTCATTAATAAAATCTTTATGAGTCTCAAACCAATCCAAAAATTCTTTTATCCAATATTGCTTTTTTAATTCATTATCAATAAAGTGTATTTTACAAACGATTTCCCGCAGTTCAAACCCTGCATTGGACTTCGGATAATCAGAAAGCCATATTTTGCACATTCGCTGAATATGAACCAAGCACCTCTGAACAGGCACTTTTGGACATACTTTACGAATGGCTTTTAACAAGGATTTATCCCCATCACAAGTTATCCCGCCTATTTTTATTCCCAAATTTAATATGTTTTCCAAATCCTCTTTCATCTCCTCATAATGCTCTCCATCAGTAATTCTATAAAGTTGGGTCTGTTTAAAAATATCATCTCTGAAAACAACCAAACAAATCTCATTAGAAAAATAAGTCCCATCAATCAGCAGATAAACTTCCTTGTTCTGACTATAACTCAACTTAGAAGCTTTTCCAAGCATTGTGTTGAAATATCGCTGAAGGGTGCTAATTGAATATCCCGATTCTGATGAAATTTGCTCATAAGTTTGCTTACCAATAATCCATTTTTTGAACCAAACCTCTTTATTTTTCAAACTCACAGATTTGTTTTCGGAGGTAAAATAAATACCACAATTTTTGCATTTAAAACGACGTTTGCCATTTTGCTTACCCCAAGAAATTACATCCATACTTTTGCAACTCCAACAACGATTTTTTTGAATTTTCAGCCATAAAAAAAGTTTATTGAAACAAAGTTCAATAAACTTTATATATCATCAATAACAATCGGAAATACAAAGAATTTTACCAACTATTTTTGACTATTAAACCCTAAAATAACTGCTTTTACAATGATTCAGTACCTCAACTTTTTCATTTTTAAAAGAAGTTTGAACAAAACAAAAATTAACTTAGTCTAAATGCACAACAGGTTAAAAGATTATAAAGTTCTTATCTGATGTTTTCTGATCAAAAAGATCACAATCAAAAGTATTATATTGATGACCAAGAAAGTGATGAGGAACGGATAACTGAAATTGCTTATCTTTCCAAGATAATTTGCATCAGGTGCCTGAAAAGCAATATAAGTCAATAAGAAGAATAAAATTTCAAATAATTTTTTGCCACCGCTCAACAGACCCAGGCAAACACTCAGGGCCACAATAAAAACAATTCCGTTTAACGCCTGCAAAATGAGAAGGAAGTTAAAGTTTAGCAATAGACGTACGATCACCGGCAGCGCTAAAATTGTTAAAAGAGTAAATCCCGCAAGAATTTGTGCAGGAAGCAGTCTTCGCAATGGCTGGTACGATGCAAAGGTGAAATAATGAAGACGGTTTGTTACTTCTTTAGTTGCCAAGTCTGATATTCTGTTAACCTGTAGAAAAAATAATGCAGGCAGTAAAAAAGAAAATGCTACAGGCAATGGGGAGAACAGGGTAGCAATCCACAATCCAATACTTATTATCCACAGCCATTTTGCATCTTTTCTGATCATTAACAACAGCTCTGTTTTAATGAAAGGTATAATTCCGTAGGCTGGAATGATCTCAGGCAGCGCAGATCTTTGAAAACCGGAATAAGGGATTGAAACGGGATTTTCTTCCGGGATTTTCAGGAGCGGACTTAATTTTACTGTTTGTTTGAAATCAAACCGATGAAAGAAAAATGATGAAATGTAGACTAATAAGCATGTTAAACCAATCCAGATCAGTCTGCCGGCTACATAGTTAATGCTCCAGGGCGGACCATTCCATTCAAAAGTTTTAAAATTTTTATCCTGCTGTTTAATATAACCTACAGATACTCCTGTGATGTCTTCATTAAACTGTTTATTCACTTGATCCTTAATGCTGTTTGTTATGATTCCTAATCCTAAAATGTCGCCGGCGTAAGCTCCAAGGCTGTTACCTTTTCTCATCATGCCTGTTATCATAAAAGTGAACAGAAAAAATAAATGACATTCTGAAGAATAGTTCTTCGGCTGAGAAAAACTTCGGCTGCTATTGCCAGTCCCGAAACAAGAATCACAACAGGCACAGCCATAAAAAAATAGGGACTCAGGAAATGTCCTATTTGAAAAGGATATCCCGAATTCCGGATAAAAAACATAATAATTCCTACCAATAGAGTAATACCGGAAATGGTAAACAGAATCATTATATTACCAAGGAATTTTACAAAGAGATAGCCGGAATTGGTAATGGGAGTAGCAGCGATAATCAGGCCTACCTCTGTATCAATATCCTTTTTGATCGCTCCGTTCACAAGATAGAATCCACATAGGGACAGCATTAAAGTAGTCATCAATGCGCTGATGTGTCCTGCCCATGCAGAATTGTATACTCCGTTATATCCAGATAAATTGAGAGTAGAATAATCTGCTTCAGGTGGAGGAACAAAGGCATGAGCTACATAGACTGCAATAGCTATAGTGATCAGGAAAGCATAGCTGCGGCTACGCTGAAGATAATCTCCTTTTAAGGTATTGAATAACTTTCTCATGACTTTACTGCTTATTTTTAGTTAAAAATAAATAAGCATCTTCCAAAGTTGCTGTCACTGGTCTTGAGTCTGGTTCAGATCCTTCATGAGAAATATATCGGACCAATGTTTTATCTGAAAGCCTGGTGATATCTACTACCAGATATTTTGCTTTAAAGCCCTCTACTTCATTCGGAGACAGGGCAATTTCAAATATTTTATTTTCAACTCTGCTGATAATAGCGAAGCTCGTATTTTTTTCAATAAGGGTCCCGTTTTTCATGATGGCTACTTCATCGGCTACCGTTTCTATATCAGATACAATATGTGAGGAAAGGATAACAATGGCATCGCTGGCCATCTCAGAGATCAGTTGGCGGAAGCGAACCCTTTCTTCCGGATCGAGTCCAACAGTAGGCTCATCGAAAATTAATATTTTAGGATCATTCAGTAAGGCCTGCGCAATTCCGATTCTCTGTTTCATTCCTCCGGAATAAGTGCCGATGGTGCGTTTGGCGTCTGTGGTAAGATTTACTCCTTCCAGCAGGATATCAATCCGTTTACGCAAGCCGGATCCGCCGACTCCTTTCATAGCAGCAATGTATTCCAGAAATTCATAAGCATTAAGGTTGGGGTACACGCCAAAATCCTGCGGAAGATACCCTAATGTTTTCCGGATCACATCCGGGTTTTTTACAATATCTTCTCCATTCAGGAATATATTTCCCTGCGTTGGTTTGCTTATCGTAGCAATGATTTTCATTAAGGTTGATTTTCCGGCGCCGTTGGGCCCAAGAAGCCCCAGAACACCTTTTTCAATGGTTGCGGAAAAATTGGATAAGCCGGTTTTGTCTTGACCAAATTGCTTGGTGAGGGTTTTGATTTCTAACTTCATCATTATACTTTGCGTACTAATTTACGTATTATGTTATTATAAATAACGCTTTTGTAGTTGTTTTTAATATGTTGGTTGAATTATATAAGACAATTTATGTTTTGTAAATATTATTTTCTTGCTTTAATGAATTTTATATGAATTTATATATGAAAACCCGTTGTGCATTTTAAAATATGCTTGATTTTAGATTGTTGATTTTTTTGTTTAAATAGTTTTTATTAATAAATTGAACAATTGTAAGAGCTGTAATC
>NZ_QICI01000092.1 GCF_004119445.1 Chryseobacterium sp. CH21
ACCTTTGGCGCTTAATGATTCACCCTGTTTCTTGTGGATTAATTAATACTATAAAGTTAATTTACGTAATTCAAAAAACTTTATAATACAAACTAAAGGAATGCTCAGTAAAGGATAATAAAGTGTATTTTATTAAAAACTTTGACGTGAGTTGGATTGACAATGCTCAAATTTTCTCGAATGAAGTATCTCAAAAACTCCACTACATTGAAAATAACCGAAATCTTGAGGACAATCATTATTTAGGAAAAGGAGGAAGAAAAATATATTTCAGAAATGAAAAATCTTATGGTTCAAAATTCACTTCCAAAACAATCAGCTTACTAGAGCTATTCAGATACTGGAATTATGTGGAATATTTCTTTCCTTATAAATATGAAACTGATCAAAACTGGAATACTGTTCTTACAGAAATGATCCCAACATTTCTTTTGGTTGATAATGATGAAAATTATCATTTAGCATTAGCAGAACTGGTCACTAAAACAGATGATTCGCATGCTTATCTTTCTTCAAAAGAAATTCAACTTAATCTATATGGTAAACGAAAAGTCCCTGTAGAATATTCCTACGTTGAAGGGAAGTTAGTGATTACAAAAATAAAAGACACCCGCTCCAAAAACAATAGTCCTTTACATATAGGAGATGCCATTTATGATATTGAAGGAAAAACAATTCCTCAGATGATTAATATCTTAGGAAAATATGTGCCCGCATCCAACTCTTGGGGCAAAGTCAATAAAATAAAAGATAAGCTTCTCTTTAGCAATAATGATTCTATTTCTTTAAAAATTGAAAGGAATGGACAAAATCTGGAAATCAAAACCCAAACGTATCTGATCAAAGATATTATTCATGAAAAAATCATGACTCCCAAAAAGTGGAAATTTGTTGATGATGAAAAGAAAATCGGCTATGTCAACATGGGAATTATAGAAAAAAAAGATCTGGATGAAATGTATGGAGATTTAAAATCTGCAAAATCTATTATTTTTGATCTTAGAAATTATCCGAAACAAACAATCATTCCTTTAAGCTATCTTCTGCTTCCGGAACCTAAGACCTATTATCAGTTTACTTTTCCGGATACCAGCTATCCCGGTAAGTTTTACACCAGAAAAAATGTTATCGGCAGAAAGAATCCCGAATACTATAAAGGAAATGTAGTCGTTCTAGTAGATGAGAACACCCAAAGCCAGGCAGAAACAACAACAATGATGTTCAAACAGCATCCGAAAGTGAAAATTATCGGAAGCAATACTTCAGGAGCTAACGGTGATGTTGTTATCTTTAAAATTGCTGATCTTGACACCCGGTTTACCGGCCTTGGAGCCTATTATCCTGACGGCAGGGAAACTCAGAGAATAGGTATTATTCCGGACATCCTTATTAAACCCAGCATAGAAGGGATTAAAAACGGGAAAGATGAAATTCTGGAAAAAGCTTTGGAATATATAAAAACCATTGATTAAGGGCACAAAAATGCGAAATATCAAACGATATTTTCATTTAACTAATATTTAACTTTTAATCTTTCTATTTTGTGAGATTTTAAAAGGATTTGGTCAACATTTTGATACAATAACCATGTAAAAAATAAATTATGTCAGAAAAGATATTATGGATAGATGATGAAATAGATTTACTTAAACCTCATATCGTATTTTTAGAAAAAAAGGGTTACCAGGTAACTCCTGTTAATAATGTGAACGAGGCTTTGGAACTTATGGATTCAGAGAAATTTGCTTTAACATTAATAGACGAAAATATGCCTGGTATTTCCGGTTTGGAAGCCATCCCAATGATTAAGGAAAAAGATAATGCCTTAAAAATTGTAATGGTTACCAAAAGCGAAGAGGAGCATATTATGGAAGAAGCCATTGGATCCCAGATCGCCGACTATATATTAAAGCCTGTAAATCCTAATCAGATATTACTTTCCCTCAAGAAAAATCTTCAACAGGATAATCTGGTGGAGCAAAAAACAATTTTACAGTACCAGCAGGAGTTCAGAAACCTTTCTATGGAGCTTTCTTACCTGAGAACATATCAGGAATGGGCAGAATATTATAAAAAGATTCTCAGCTGGGAAATCAAATTTGACAAGGTAGCAGATAATGAATTTGCAGATTTACTGCAGTCACAGAAAGAAGAAGCCAATATTCAGTTTGCTAAGTTCATTGAGAAAAATTATGCAGACTGGCTTATTGACTCAGACAAACCTTTAATGAGCCACACGCTTTTCAAAGAAAAAGTAAAGCCTGAAGTGGAAAAAGAGAAAGTTCTTTTATTAATGGTAGACAATCTTCGTTACGACCAGTGGAAAGTGATTGAACCTTTATTCACAAAATATTATAATAAAGTCTCGGAAGATTACTACTACAGCATCCTTCCTACTGCTACACAATACGCGAGAAACTCTTTCTTTGCAGGACTAATGCCTTCTGAGATTGAGAAACGTTTCCCGGACAAATGGTTTAATGATAATGAAGAAGGAAATAAAAATGAATTTGAGCGTGATTTTCTGGAAGATCAGATGAAAAGAATTGGTCTCGGATCAAAATCTATGAAGTACCTTAAAGTATTGAACGCAGATTTTGAAAGAAAGATCTATGATGATTTTAACCAGCATAAAAATAACGATCTGCTGGTAATTGTATACAACTTTATTGACATCCTTTCCCATGCGAAGACAGATAACCATATCGTAGATCAGTTGATCCGCGATGATAAAACTTTCCGTTCTCTTACCTATAACTGGTTTGAAAACTCTTCTTTACTGAAGATCATTAAAACAGCTGCAGAAAACGGTTATAAACTGGTTATCACTACAGACCACGGAACAGTATATGTGAAAAAACCTAGCAAAGTAGTTGGTGATAGAGAAACGTCTACCAACATCCGATATAAAACTGGTAAGAGTCTAACGTATGATGACAGTGATGTATGGGCGATTACGAATCCAGAAAAACTTTTCCTTCCAAAAGGAAACTTAAGTTCGAAATATATTTTTGCTAAAAATAATATATTCCTGGCCTACCCTAAGAATTACAATCATTTTGTTAATTATTATAAAGAGACTTACCAACATGGAGGAATTTCACTTGAAGAGTGTATTATTCCTATCAGCATTTTAGAACCCAAATAGTTTTTTTCATAGTTTATTTAATTTTGGGTTAAAATCGGAAAAAATCGAATGATTTTTTCCGATTTTTTCTTTAAGGCATTCATTTTGCTTACAAAAAGGCACACATTAATAATATACATTTATGAAAAAACACATTTTTATTGCTGCTGCATCTGCCGCATTATTTTTAACTTCATGTAATAAAGAAAAGAAAGCAACAGATTCAACTTCTGCTACAGCAGACAGTATTGCATCAAAACCATCTGATTCAGCAGCCATTGCTGGAACTCAGGATGAAATTGTAAAAAGTACTTCAACAGACAAAAGTGGAAAGACATTGGAAATGACTTTCAACAATACTAAAAATACAGCTACAGTAGTATTTAACAAAGAAACCATTGAATTGCAAGGACAAAAACCTGCATCAGGGATTTGGTATAAGAATGATCATTATGAATTGAGAGGAAAAGGTGAGGAAATAGAACTGACAAAAGATGGTAAAACCGTTTTTAAAAAATAAAATCTCTTCCTAAAAATATAAAAAGTCGGCTTTGAAATTCAAAACCGGCTTTTTTATTTCCCTACATTTGAAAAAAATTATTCTTGTTTATGAAATTAATCACTTATAATGTCAACGGAATCAGAGCTGCTTTTACGAAAGATTTTTTAGGCTGGCTGAAGGCTGCTGACCCGGATATCATCTGTATTCAGGAAAGTAAAGCCGGAAACGACCAGATAGACATCGAAAGTCTTGAAAAATTAGGTTATCACAGTTATTGGCACTCAGCCGTTAAAAAAGGCTACAGCGGGGTCGGAATTGCCTCAAAAATAAAACCCAATTATGTAGAGTACGGTTGTGGGATCGAAAGCTATGATAATGAGGGAAGAATCATCCGTGCAGATTTTGACGGGTTTTCAGCTATTTCCGTATACGTTCCTTCAGCTTCTAATATTGAAAGACTGGATTTTAAAATGCAGTTCTGCCATGACTTTCTGGAGTATATCAAAAACTTAAAGAAAGAAATTCCCAATCTGATTATATCCGGCGACTTTAATATTTGCCATGAAGCCATCGATATTCACAATCCGGAGGGCTTAAAGAATGTTTCAGGATTTCTCCCTATGGAAAGAGAATGGATGACCAATTTTATGAATGAATGTGAGCTAATAGACAGCTTCAGGTTTTTCAATAGCGATCCTGACAATTATACCTGGTGGAGCTACAGACAAAATTCCAGAGCGAGAAACAAGGGATGGAGGCTGGATTATAACTTCACTTCTTACAGTTTAAAGGATAAGCTCTCAAGGGCTGCTATTTTAAAGGAAGCTGTGCATTCTGACCATTGCCCTGCTTTATTGGAATTGAATGTATAATCAACAAGATATTGATCCATACAAAAAGCCAGCTGAGTCAGCTGGCTTTTTTTAATTTAAATCATAAAATTAATCGACAATTTCATATTCGACCGGAATTGTACCATGATTGATATCTCCGATCTCATCGAACGCAGCTTTAGACATGTCTAAAGATCTTGATGAATGGAAAGGCCCTCTGTCATTAATCCTCACTATTACCTCTTTACCATTCTTAAGGTTCGTAACCTTAACGTTTGTTCCAAATGGAAGCGTTCTGTTTGCTGCAGTAAACTTTGAGTTATCAAAGATTTCTCCGCTAGCGGTTTTTCTACCGTTAAATTTATCGTGGTAGTACGATGCATAACTTGTTTTTTTCGCATCTAAGGCATTACTCGTAAAAGAATAAACACCCAGGGTTGAAATCATCATTATGATTACGAGAATGAATCTTTTCATCATGTTGAACTTTTATTGGTTTTGACGGAGCAAATGTATCAGGAATCTTTATAAAACCCTATTCAATATGTTAAAAACGGTTAATAAAACATTAATGAAATGTTAATTAATTCTGTAACCCCCTATGGATAGGGCTTTTAAATCACACTGTTAAAAAATGTTAAAAAAATACTTAAAAAGTTAACATAATTAACTAACTCGTGCATAATTTAAATTTAAAAAATTTAAAAACAACTGATAATCAATAATTTACAAAATTCATAAAGTTAAAATAAAAACCACAAAATTTATTTTCAATATTTAAAGTCTTAAAAACCGCATATTGGATAAACTTTCTTACAGAAGAAGTTTCGTCTCATAAAGTAAGATTTACAAACTGGTTTTTAACACCTTTTATTTTGTTAAAATTTAGATACTGATTTATCTATTGACCTCATACTAGATTTTAATGGCTCAAAAATGAATTAATGATGATGTATTATCCAAAAAATTAAATGAACACAAGTCTTTTTAAAAAGTAAAAACCAATGATTTCTCATTGGTTTTTATTATGTAACTAAATAAATTTCTTTATTTTAAGTATTCTAAAACATAGTCATATGTTCCGTTCGGATATACTACAGACATACTAGGAGATCCTGTAACAGCAGCTCCTGTAGATGTATCATATGAATATAATCCTCTAGAATATACTGTATTAGTACCCGCTTTATAAATAGTAATTCCGTACATAGCAGTAATTCCAGCAGGAGCAGGAATTGTTACTGCAGTAGTAGTACCATTTGCAGCAAAGGTTCCTTTTATACCATAAATTTGTGCGTTATTTACTTGTCTGTTTGTAACAGTTTCAGTAGTAAGAATATTTTCTTTACCTGACCCACCTAATGGCAACCATTGTCCTGAAGCAGAAGAAAATGCTGGTGTTGGAGTAGGATTGCTGAAATAGTAAAAACCTATCCCTACAGTTTGACCACCAATACCAGAACCTGTAGCAGGTGTAGTACCAGCAGTAGAGTTATATACAATCATCCCATCATAGGCTGTAGGGAAGTTAAGTGCACTAGTTACTGGCGTAACAAAAGTAAATGTAGTTAAGTTTGTTCTTGGAAAAGCTAATCCTTTCCCATTACTAGTTGATGTTGTAAATCCATTTGCAGAAGCATCTAGAAATACAGACTGTGTAGCGACTGTAGCACTTACAGTACCATTTGATCTTAGTTGAGCAAAGAAAGTGCTTGATGTTGCAACAATGGCAAACAAAGCTGATGTTAAATATACTTTCATAATTGTGTTTTTGTATTAGAATGAGTTATAGCTGTACCAGTTTGTACCATCACAAATGTAAGATAGTGCTCCACCAGATTGAAGAGGTGTCGTTGAAGCAGTAGAATGAACTCCTGATACGCTAAAGAAATTACCACCAGTAGCATCTATAAATGTAATAGTTTTACCATTAGTTTTCGTTAATGTAGCTAAATTAAATGTAACATTTGATGTCACTACAATTGCGTTATTCAAATCCGCATCTGAAATAGTAGCTGCTGTTTGTGCTCTTAATGTCATTCCTGCTGGAGCAACAGCTCCACCACCTACAGCGATCCACGTATTAGTAGTTTGGCCATCATAATAATAAAAGCCTACAGCTGTTACATTTGCAGTTTTAGTTGTAGCAGTTCCGTCAATTGTAGTAACGAAAGCAAGCGCACCGTTTTGAGCAGCAGTATAAGCAGCATCTTTTGCATACAACTGAGCTCTTGTCATACGAGGGACTAGTAAGGCATCAGGTCTAGTGTTATCTGTAGTAGTAGCTACTACATCTAGAGTTGCGGCAGGCGTGGTCGTGTTAATCCCCACTCGCCCTTGCTGAGCCTTAGAAAAAGCCGAAAGGCCAACAAGCATAATTGCTGTTAATAAAATTTTTTTCATAAGTTTTTAAAGATTTTTAATTACATTTTTTTTCATCAATATTTTCAAAAAGGAAATGCATCCCAACTTGTGAATATTATCTTGAAACTAAACAGTCAAATAAGTATTTAACTGAACTTTAGCGTCACTTTAAGACTAACTCATTGAAAGCATATTATTAAAAATATTACTTATTGCGCAAATTTAAGATATAATTTTGAATTTATATAAATAAAAAAGAAAATTAAAAAATCTTAAATTTATAAAATTATAAACATTTGACTATCAATTAAATAAAAACAAGCAACAGAGAAAATTCTATGTTAAAATTTATTAATATATTAATTTCACAAACTTTATTTTTCACTGATTAATAAGTATTTAGCTACACCAATTCTCCGTATAAGTCAAACTCTTCTGCCGAAGTAATTCTGACCTCTGCAAATTCACCTATAGAAATATAAGTATCTTCAGCAGAAACCAGCACGGTATTGTCCACATCAGGTGAGTCATACTCTGTTCTTCCGATAAAATAATTCCCTTCTTTACGGTCAAAAACACATTTGAATATTTTCCCTACTTTTTCCTGGTTCTTTTCCCATGAAATCTGAGACTGTAGTTCCATAATTTCTTCTACCCTCGCCTCTTTTACTTCTTGTGGAATATCATCTTCCAATACATACGCTGTAGTATTCTCTTCATGAGAATAAGTAAAGCAGCCTAATCTGTCAAATTTCTGTTCTCTTACCCAGTCTTTAAGTTCCTGGAATCTTTCTTCTGTTTCTCCGGGATATCCAACGATAAGTGTTGTTCTGATAGCCATATCTGGAACTTTTTCTCTGAATTTTCCTAAAAGAGCATCAGTTTTCTCATGGGTAGTTCCTCTCTTCATAGATTTCAACAAATCTGAATTGATGTGCTGAAGCGGAATATCTATATAGTTACAAACTTTAGGTTCTTCGCGGATAATATCCAGAACATCTTCCGGGAAGCCGCTCGGGAAAGCATAATGAAGACGAATCCACTCTACACCTTCTACTTTTACCAGTTCTTTTAAAAGATCACCCAATGCTCTTTTTTTATAAAGATCAAGACCATAATAGGTAAGGTCCTGTGCAATAAGAATTAATTCTTTTGTTCCTTTTTTCGCAAGCTTCTGAGCTTCTGAAACCAGTTTTTCGATAGGCGTTGAAATGTGCCCTCCTCTCATCAATGGGATCGCACAGAAAGAACATGGTCTGTCACAGCCTTCTGAAATTTTAAGGTATGCATAATGCTTTGGAGTAGTTGTTAGTCTTTCGCCTACCAATTCATGTTTATAATCTGCTCCAAGGTGTTTTAGCAGCACCGGAAGATCTCTTGTTCCGAAATACTGATCCACATCCGGAATTTCTTTTATCAAATCCGGCTTATATCTCTCTGATAAACATCCTGTAACGAATACTTTTTCAACCTCCCCTCTATTTTTAGCTTCTACATAATCCAGAATTGTATTGATGGATTCTTCTTTAGCATTATCAATAAATCCGCAGGTATTGATTACTACAATGTCACCACGGTCTTCGTGAACCACTTCTTTGCCATTGGCCTTCAGCTGGCTCATTAATACTTCAGAATCATATACATTCTTGGAACACCCAAGAGTGACTACATTGATTTTCTTCTTCCCTACAGATTTTGTACGCATCGTTTTGATTTTGAGTCTGCAAAGATACAAAATATTGAAGAGTTAGGAATTAAAAAATAAAAACCACTTTAGAAAAGTGGTTTTCAGGGATATACTTTAAAAGTTTTTTTCTTTAAATCCAGGTGCGTTCTGGTCTTTTTCAGAAAGTACAGCATCTTTTTCATCAATTTTCCAGTCAATATCTAGATCAGGATCATTATACTTTACGCTTCCTTCTGATTCTTTATTATAAAAATTATCACATTTATAGGAAAATACAGCATGAGTACTCAACACAGAAAATCCGTGTCCAAACCCCCTTGGTACATAGAGCTGGAGTTTATTTTCAGCGGTAAGCTCTATTCCAAACCATTTTCCGAATGTAGGAGAATCTTCTCTAAGATCTACGGCTACATCCCATACACTGCCTTCAAGACATGATACTAATTTTGCCTGCGCATGCACCCCTTTCTGCAAATGCAGCCCTCTTAATACTCCGTAAGAAGATTTGGAAATATTATCCTGTACAAAGTGCCCGTTCATTCCTGTAAGTTCTTCGAATCTTTTTTCGTTGTACTTTTCAAAGAAATAGCCTCTGTCATCTTCAAATACAGTAGGTTCTATAATATAACAATCTTTAAGCGGGGTTTCTTTAATTTTCATAGTAGTAACAAATTCTATTTCAATACGGTTTTTAATGTTTTAAACAAAATCATGATATCATTTTTGAAAGACATGGTTTCAAAATATTCAAGATTCATTTTTACTTTATTGGGGAATAATATCTCATCATTATAAGCTAGAGGGTTCTTCTGGATTTTCAGAAGGTTTTCTTCATCTCTGTATTTTATACTCGCTTCACAGGTTAACCCGGGTTTTAGTTCCAGAACTTTTCTGTCATCTCCTATAAGTTTATCATAATATCCTTCGATATCAGGTCTTGGACCTACAAAACTCATATCCCCTTTCAAAATATTAAACAATTGCGGAAGTTCATCAAACTTAAATTTCCTTAGAGTTTGTCCTGTTCCTGAACATGTTTTTTTGTGTTCATGAATTGTTTTAAATTTAAAAATGGTAAAAGGTTTTCCGTATTGCCCTATCCTGGTCTGAAAAAAAATACCATTAGAAGATGTGTCCAAGCTTGCAATCACAAATAAAATGATCAGTATTGGCATAAGCAGTAAAGTAAATATTACAGCTAAAATAAAATCAAAAATTATTTTCCAATATTTATACTGATTCATTCAATTCAATACTATTAAATTCCAAAGTAGGTATAAATTACTTTTTTTATTCTTTCTCTGTCATCATCTGACAAATTAGAGCCTGACGGAAGACATAACCCGTTATCAAACAGCTTTTCGGAGATATTCCCTCCATAGTAAGGAGCAGATTCAAAAACTGGCTGCAAATGCATTGGCTTCCAAAGAGGCCTTGATTCAATATTATCTTCTAAAAACGTAAGTCTTAAATCTTCTCTGTTTTTTCCTGTAACTTCCGGATCAACAATGATTGCGGACAACCAATGATTTGAATAAAAATCACTATTTGGTTCTGTGAATACGGTTACACCATCAATATTTTTGAAGATATCAACATAAAAATCATGCATTGCTCTTCGGGCATCAACTCTGTCTTTAAGAACTTCCATCTGTCCTCTTCCAATTCCTGCTACAATATTACTCATTCTGTAATTGAAACCAATATGTGAGTGCTGATAGTGAGGTGCATTGTCTCTTGCCTGAGTAGATAAGAAAACTGCTTTGTCTTTATCTTCCTGAGTATGGCAAACCAAAGCTCCACCACCTGAAGTTGTAATAATTTTGTTTCCATTAAAGCTTAAGATTCCAAAACGTCCGAATGTTCCACATGCTTGTCCTTTGTAAGTAGAGCCAAGAGCTTCTGCAGCATCTTCTATTACTGGAATTTGAAATTCCTCAGCAATAGCTGTAATTTCATCCATCTTTGCAGGCATACCGTATAGGTGAACCACTATAATTGCTTTGGGCTTTTTCCCTTTTTGAATTCTGTCTTCGATGGCTTCTCTTAAAGCTTTTGGGCACATGTTCCAAGTATCTGGTTCACTGTCTATAAAAACAGGAATTGCCCCACAATAAGCAATAGGATTGGCTGAAGCTGAGAAAGTCATAGACTGGCAGATGACCTCATCATTATGCTGTACTCCACATTCTATAAGAGAAAGATGTAGTGCCGCAGTCCCCGCTGAAAGAGCTGCTACTTTTGCATTTTCCCCTAAAAACTGTTCAAGATCATTTTCAAAACCGTTAACGTTAGGTCCTAATGGAGCTACCCAGTTTTCTTCAAATGCTTCGTGGATATATTTTAATTCATTGCCTCCCATATGTGGTGAGGACAACCAGATTTTAGTATTCATATTATTCGTGAAATTTTATAGGTTTAGCTGGAATTCCCACTGCTGTGCAGTTTGCAGGAAGGCTTTTATAAACTACTGCACCTGCTCCAACAATAGTATTTTCACCAATCTCAAGAAGGTTTATAATTTTTGCACCTGTGCCTACATACACAGCTTCATTTATTACTACTTCTCCTGAAATATTAACTGTCGGCATGAATGAGCAATAATCTTTTATTATTGTATCATGTCCTACGGTACAAGAAAGATTAAGAATAACGAAATTCTCAATTTCTACATTTACAGTAATAATTACGCCTGCACAAATAATATTTCCAATTCCAATTTTGGTATGATCTTGCCCAATAATTACCGATGGGTGTATTAAAGTCGGAAATTCAATATTAGGATTATTGATTCCCTGTATAATTTTTTTCTTTGTTTTAGGATCTCCTATTGCGACTGCAATACATAAAGGATGCTCTACTTCATTTATTTTTTCAATTTTCCCTAAATATGGGACTCCATTAATATCATGATCATAATGTTTATCATCATAAAAACCCTGAATCTCAAATTGTTGATCTTTTTGGTTGATATGATCGATCAGCATTTTTACCTCACGTCCAAATCCTCCTGCTCCAATAATTGCTATTTTTTTCATTTTTAAATATTTCTTTAAGAAAATTTTTCTAAAACTTACTTATCTTCATTTGGAATAATTATATATCATTGGTATTATTATAAAACCAACTGTCTCTCAACAACGAATGCTTCTGCCCTCTCTACTCCTACAGTAGCACCTCTATACATAGCTAATGCTTCAAAAGCTTCTAATGATCGTGAATGAGGAAATTTTTTTATTTGTGAGTCGAAGAATTTCATTGCTTCAGCTTTTTTTGAAAATACATCTGTAACATCTACAAAGTGATTGGGTACAAATGCTTTCTCTTGCATTGGTGTCCACTCTGTTTCAGATAATGTTTCGTAACAATATATATTTAAAATCTTATTTTCTCCTTGTGGTCTTGCTGCTACTAAAGAAGCACGATAAACAGCTTTATGGTCCTGATGAATATCTCCAGGGTGAGGAAGATACAAATGAGTGGGGTTTATTTTCTGGAATATTTTAGAAATTTCCAAAGAAATTTTAAATTCAGGGAAGGCATTAAGAGCTGGGGCAGGAAATTCTAAAAAAAGTGTTTCTTTTACTCCCAAAAACTGATGTGCTGCAATAGCTTCAGAACGGGTGTTTTTAACCTGATCTGCTGAATAAAGTTCGGGTGCTCCTGCGGAGGCATTTGTTGCGATTACTATAGTTACCTCATCTCCAGCTTTTATATGTCTGGCAATTGTTGCTCCACATCCAATGATTTCATCGTCAGCATGTGGTGCCACTACTACTACTCTATTCATTTATTTTTTTTAAAATGTTTTTTATTTTATATATTTCATCTTCTATATTGTAACCCAATTTATCTCCAACATTAATTAAAATACTAAGATCTTCTTTGAACTGATATTCTTCTATCCACAACAATCCTTCACTTGTTTGAATCAGAAGTTCTTGTTTTTCATTTTTCAATAAAACTCTTCCTATTACTCCTTTGAACTTAATATGTTTTTCCGGTCGGCAAGACCAGATAATAAGTTTTTCATCCTTGCAATAAGTATAAGCTCCTGGATGTGGTTTGGAGGCTGCTTTAATCAATCTGTTTATAAATTCAGCATTATCATTCCAGTTGATTAGTCCATCTTCTTCTTTTCTTACTCCATAATGAGATGCTAAGTGCTCACATTGAGGAATAGGATTCCATAAACCTTTCTTCAATTCAGGAAGCCATTGATCCAATGCCAGTTCAATATTTTCCAAAATCTTGGATTCAACACTTTCTGCATTATCATCTTCTTGAACTTTGAAGATAGATTGCACAAACACCGGTCCGTCATCAGCTCCTTTTCCCATTAGAAAAAAAGTAGCCGAACCATAAGACTGTTCCAATGTTATCCATGCCAAAGGAGCTCTTCCCCTTCCTATCGGAAGCATTGTAGGATGAAAACCAATACAACCTAATGTAGAAACAGAAAACCAATCATCCTGCAATAACTGAGAAAACCCAACAGCAAAAATTATGTCGGCTTTTTTCTCAGCAGCCCATTTAAGATTTTCTTCATCATTAATTCTGGTAAAACTTTTGTAATTTATACCAAGATCCGAAGATAATGAAGCCAAGTCTGCCCATCCGGAAATCTTGTTTTTATCCTTAGGTTCATGCCCAAGAACTCCAACTACTTCCAAACCATTTCCAATTAATTTTTGAATAATCTTAGCTGTAGAATTCACAGCTCCTATCACTAATATTTTATACATTTGGGCGTTTTATATATTTATCTTCACCGTTAAACAATATCAGAAATGTTTTAAATATGATTTTAATATCTAATAAAAAACTTTGATTTTCTACATATTCTCTATCATACTTCCATCTTTCTTCCCAGGATAAATGAATATTCCCATTAATTTGTGCCAATCCAGTAAGACCGGGAACCACCTGAATTCTTTTTTTCCCATCTTCATTGAATTCTGTAAGCTGTCTAGGCAAGCATGGACGTGGGCCAACTAAGGACATATCACCATTAAATACATTAATAATCTGTGGAAGTTCATCTATTTTAAAACGTCTTAAATAATAGCCTATTCTGGTTACCTCTGCATCTCCTTTTAGTATTTCTCTATCTGCAACCCTCTCCTTATCATACATTGTTCTTATCTTATATATTTTAAATACTTTACCCTGATAACCTAATCTTTCCTGAAAGAAAAAGAACTTTCCAGGGCTGTCTATTCTAACCAAAATATATACAATCAGAAATATGGGAAATAAAAATATAATGATTGAAAGTGCTATAAAAACATCCAATAACCTTTTGATAAATGCTTTATACATCATTATTATAATTTACATATGTTTAAAAATATAAATGGAAGTAATTTCATTTTAACTCTCATAGTTGTATTTCAATATTAAAAATAATTTGTTCACATAGATTGATTACAAAAAGTTCTATCAAATCTATTTATAAAATGTCCCAAAGCTTTATTCTCTGGACATATTTTTTATGTTTCCGGTAAACTTATTAAGTTTTGTATTTACTGTTTTTTCTCTTATATATAACCCGGTATTATAATTAAGAATATTATTATCTTCAATATTCACATTTCCCTTCATTCCCAAGTTTACAATAATTCCAAAACCTTTAAATTCTTTATTACCTGTAATAATCTCATTATTTTTAACAAAAAAACTATTATAATTAATCATATTGTCTTTAGAGTTTAAAGAGATACCAGTATTAAAGGCATTAATCTTGTTGCCCATTATATATATTGGTTTATTAATCTGTTTATTCTTTAACATAAACCAAATTCCCATTGAGGATCCGGTTCCTTTAAAAACATTTTGAATTACAGAAACATCGTCAAAATATCCTAAAATAAAAATGTTATTATAAGAATTATTTATTTTATTATTTTTAATGGAAATGTTTTCCGTTTTTGTTTTTTCAAACTGGTTCTGAAGCATGATTGCAGAATTGAGTCCTGATAAAGTTGTAATACTGTTATTATCAATACTAATATTTCTAAAATAGGAACTATTACCCGTAGTAGA
Organism: Chryseobacterium sp. CH21; assembly: GCF_004119445.1. Lineage (GTDB taxonomy): Bacteria > Bacteroidota > Bacteroidia > Flavobacteriales > Weeksellaceae > Chryseobacterium. The sequence continues at coordinate 14,559 of NZ_QICI01000092.1, forward strand.
ACTCGTTATACATGATGTATCATCTGGATTTTTTATAGAAATATTATTGTCTGTAATACCTATATTTTCCGAACTTCCATTAAATCTTACAGCACCCCACATAATGTTATTAAAGGTATTTCCTTTTATCAATAAATTATCACAATCATCGTAGAAGTCAATGGCGTACAGACGATGCTGTCCTGAATTATTTCTTCCTGCATTATTTATATAATTATCTACAATAATTACTTTCCCTCCGTTCTTTCCTAATCCATATCCGGAAATAGCAGCTATACCGAAATCCGGATTTTCATATATTTCATTATCAAATCTGTTTTTGCTGACGGATATTACTGCATTTTGAGATGAACCAAAAACTACATGTTCCAGCAAATATTTTTGATTTTGTTTTTTTGAACTGAAAAAATTATTATTTATAGACACATTCCCATAGCTTTCTGTAATTTGTATGGACCGGGTATATAAATTCAAAAATTTAGAATTTTTAACTTCAATATTTTCGCATCCCTTAAAGCCCAATCCTCCATTAAAGATATTGGGATAATCTTCTTTAATATATGTCTGAATCTTCGAACGAAACATCTCTACACTAAAGCCGTCGATTTTAATATTCTTAGAATTCAAAAAGTTTATAAAAAACCCAGAAAATCTTTTGTTGGAATATAAATTCGAATTTTTAAAAGATAATTCAAGATTATTTATATTCTTTACAGTTATCTCTTTTTCGATTTCTATATTATAACCGTCAACAACTCCAACCGCATTCTTGCTTGATACTTCCTTAAAAAATTTAATCAGGGAAATAGTATGATCCTTTTGCGATTTTGAAGCATACGCCGAATAATAAATTACCGGCTTTTGTGCTAATAAAAAATTACATAAAAAAATGCATATTAAAATAAATCTCCCTTTATTCATAAGTTAAGCTTCTATTATTTTGAAATAAGATTGTTCAACTTGAAATTCTTTTTTCAAGAAATTCAAACTATTTTGTCTCAACACTTCAAATTTAGCGCCATCCATCTTTTTCAAGGTATCAATAGCATTAATCATTGATTTTATATCATCTGAATGAACAGCCATACCACAATTATTTTTTACAATATCAGTTCCTATATCTGTATTGGAATCTGTAGCAGCTAGTACGGGCATTTTAAATTCCAAATAAGAAAGCAATCTTGACGGATAATTTGGAATCAAAAAATCCTTATGTAGAAAGATAAGTCCTATATCACAGGACTGAACCAAAAGGTCGTAATCCGATTTAGGAATTGCCGGAAATAGCAATGCGTTTTCAGGTTTAAAACTATCAAACCAATTTTTCAGTTTATCATATTCTGTTCCTGAGCCGACTATAACAAAAAATACATCTTTATCTCCAGACTTCGCCTGTAAAGTTTCTATAAGGAAATCTATTCCTTGAGGTCTGCCTAAATTTCCACCATATATAAATACTTTTCTGTTATAAGGTATTTGATATTTTTCCCGGATCTTTTTCTTATTTTCTTCCGAAACATCTGTAACCAATTGAAGATCTATAGAATTCGGATTAATCTCTACTTTATCCTTAGATATATAAGAATTATGATTAAGAACAAATTTTACATTTGCCTCAGACATGCATCCAATTTTATCAGATATATTGTACAGTTCCTTTTCCTTATTTCTAAAATATTTATATAAAACTCCTTTTTTTGATAACATTTGCATGTCTACTGCATTCTGCGGAAATATATCTTTCAGAAGCAAGTACGATTTGGCGTTATCTCTTTGTTTTATGTATTTAATAACTCCTGTAAATGTAATAGGTGGTGTAGAGTAGATTACAAGGTCAAACTTCACTTTTGAAAAATATTTTTTTATTGCATTTAAAAATAATTTTTCAATTGTTAAAGTTGAAATTCCTTTCTCAATAAAGTTTGTTTTTTGGATATTGAGTGTTTTTACATTCAGAAAAGTGGCATTTCCTTCTTTTTTTTCAGTTGTTTTTTGACCTTCACGTCTTTCTATCGGACTTACAATATAGACGTTATGATTATGACTTGAAAACTCACGCATCAAATCATGGTAAATACCTCGCTCTTTCAAAGTACTTATCTTAGCCAGGGTAAGAAACAATATATTCATTTTCTATATCTTTCTCCAGACTACTCTGTTAATATAATCTGTGTAACTTAAAATTATTCTTACTACTTTTTCGGATACATTGGGCATAGAATAATCAGATACCTGTCTGTAGTTTCTTTCACTTCCGGTTTTCTGTTGTTTTAATTGAACAAGCCCTTGTAAGATTCTTTCCGGTGATAACCCCACCATCATTACAGATGCCTCTTCCATAGCTTCAGGTCTTTCATGTGCTTCTCTAATATTAAGAGCTCTGAAATTTAAAATTGATGATTCTTCTGAAATAGTACCAGAATCTGAAAGTACCGCATAGCTTCTCATTTGAAGAGCATTATAGTCATGAAACCCCAGTGGCTTTAAAAATTGAATTTCAGGTCTAACCTCCAGTTGCATTTTATCAATCATATTTCTTGTTCTTGGATGTGTAGAAACAATAATGGGGTATTGATATTCTTCTGCAATTGCATTAAGGCTGCTGATTAATCCTCTAAAATTTTTATCTGAGTTGATATTTTCTTCTCTATGAGATGAAACAACAAAATATTTCCCTTCTTCAAGGTTGAGTCTTGTAAGAACGTCGGAATCTTTAATTTTGGGAAGATAATGGTTCAAGACCTCATACATTGGAGATCCGGTCTTAATAATCCTGTCAGCAGGAAGCCCTTCTCTTAAAAGGTATTCTCTAGCAATGTCTGAGTATGTCAAGTTGATATCAGAAGTATGATCAACGATTTTGCGGTTTGTTTCTTCAGGCACCCTTTGATCAAAACACCTGTTTCCTGCTTCCATATGGAAAATCGGAATTTGTCTTTTTTTGGCAGGAATAGCACATAAACACGAGTTTGTGTCTCCCAGTACTAAAAATGCATCAGGTTTCAATTCTTCAAGAAGTGGATCTATTTTAATCAGAATATTTCCTACGGTCTCGGTTGCCGTTTTTCCTGCAGCTTCAAGAAAATAATCAGGTTTTCTTAACCCCAGATCATCGAAAAAAATCTGGTTTAGCTCATAATCGTAATTTTGCCCGGTATGGACAATAATATGTTCTACTGCTTCAGAAGCGTCTAAAGCTGATAATACTCTTGATAGTCTAATGATTTCCGGTCGTGTACCCACGACTGTCATTACTTTTAATTTCTTCATCGTAACAAAATAAAATTATAGATATAATTACTGCTGTAAAGCTCCAAAACTCCATATTCGCAAAGATACTGTATGAAGTAAGAACCAACACAAAATATTGGATAAAAAATAAAAAAAACGGTAAATAACAAATATCTTTTTTATATACCTTATTCTGAATTTCCCAAGATCTTTAAAATATAAAAAGAATAAAATAACACCTGCTATTCCCATACTCATCAATACCTCGACAAAAATATTATGTGGGTACATACCATCTTCAAACAAAATACGTCCACCAAAAGGAATATTCTCTTTAAAAACATTCCATCCTTTTAATAAATAGTAAGACCGTCCACTTCCGTTTCCTTCAAAAATTGCATTATACATCCTTTTTACAAATTCAAAGTCTGATGCGAATGTTTGCTTTAGAAAATAAATGCTGATAATAAAAATAGAGGCAAAAACTAATAGAGTAATCCAATATTTTATTTTGTTGATATACAACAGCAGTATTAATAAAATAATAAATGCCGCCAGCATAGGGCTTCTTGCAGAAGAACTAAAAATGGTAAACCCGCCTATTAGTGTACCTAAAATTGGTTTTAGCCATTTTTGAGGTGATTGAAAGTAATAGAAAATTGATAATATCAGTAATGACAATCCATAATGCCCGACACTAATATAATAACTAACAAATATTCCACTTGATTTTTCAAAGTACTGAAATACAAATATTGTCCATAAGCAGCTTATTCCTAATATTATTAATAGGAAGTTGAATATCAGAGTATTCAGTTTCACAGTGATCTCTTTTGTAAAACTAATTCCTAAAACTGCTATATAAGGGACTAAGTTCAAAAAATAATCCTTACATAAGTTCTATTTTCTTCACTGCTTGTATCTGGTAAATAAGTATCATTTTTAAAACTATAAATAGCTTTGAATAAATAGAATATCCAGAAAAGGATTGTAAAGATAACTGTGAATTTCCTTTTCTTGATATTCTCAAAATTCGTATAGATAACATAACAACCTAGCAATAAGACTATTATACGGAAAGGCACAGAAAAATAATTATTTGAATCTGCATTTACTAAAATGGCGAACGAGTATGAAAATATATACCCGAAGGTTAGTAAAAAGATAAACCAAATATTACTTTTTTTTACCAATTCCATGTTAGACATTTAAAAAATAAGTATCTGAATCTTCGGGATTAAAAGGTTCATTGATCCAAAAAATTGTATATAATTCTTCGTCTCCAATATTTTTAATATTGTGTGTATACCAAACCGGCATATCTACATAAGCGGGCTCTTCACCATCCAGATAAAAATCATGAACTTCATCAGTATCTATTTTTCTAAGCTGTATTAGAGCTTTTCCTTTTATTACTGCGAATCTTTCTATTTTTCTTGTATGAAAGTGATTTCCTCTGGTAATCCCCGGAACTGTAGTTGAAAACGAGCATTGTCCTCCTATTCCCAATCTGATTACTTCTACAAAGGCTCCTCTTGGATCAGTATGTTGTGTAAATTTTACGGGATAATGGTTTTTAATATCAAAATAACATCTGAATGTATTGAAAAGGTTCAAATCAAACTTTGATTCCAGTACAGGAATTTCCCCGTTTTCAAAATAAAGATTTTTATAATTTTCAAGTTTATTAAGTACTTCTGAAACTTTGTTTACAGAGGTATGTGAAACTTCGTATATATTATTTGTCTTACCACTTTCTATCTGACTAATGATTTCCTGAACCAATTCTCCTACATAGATTAGCTTTACTTCACCATCATTATCAATTACCGGAGTTTCCCCATGGGTAAGTTTATGGCAAAAGGTGGCAATAAAAGAATTGTAGTTTGGTTTACCAAAAGGACCAAATACATTTGGTATAATCATTCCTGTAAATTTTCCTCCAGCAGCTTCTGCCCATTGAGCAAAAATCTCACGTCCTTCTTTTTTTGATTTTCCGTAAAGGTTATCTCTTTCTTCCTGAGATGATGATGAGAAAAGAACATGAGCTTTCGATCCGGTTCTTTCCAATGATGCAGTAAGTTCTTTTACCAATTTCACATTATTCTCATAAATGACTTCAGGATCCGGATGACGGTTCATTGCAGCAAGATGTACAATAACATCACATTGCCTTACAAAAGCGTCTAATTTTTCAGGAAAATCAAAGAATTCCTTATGAAAATCAACTCTTTCAAATTCTTCGGGTCTTAATCCTAACGTATTGTATAAATGTGAACCAACAAAACCATTCTGGCCTGTAATTCCAATTTTCTTCATCATAATAATTTTTTAAAATAATTTATCGGAAATCGATAATCATCTTCAATCTCACCCAGAGAATGATCAACCATTATCAATAACTTTGATTTTTTTCTTTTGCCTGAATTGCACTTGCATAACCTTTTGGCATATGCAATACATCTAATTGGTCAGCATTCAATTTGAACTCCAATATATCAGTTTCTACATTTGGATTTTCCCAATTATCAATTTTTATCAACCGTATGATAAAACTTCCATACACTACAGAAAACCATCTTTGTTCTACTTTATGCCCAGTCCATCCTCTTATCAATTCAGTATTGGCATTTTCTATATAGTATAGTCTTTTAATATTTGATAGATCTAATTTATTATTAAAGAATAAATTGCCCCTGATATCCGAGTAATTTTCACCTTTTATAATTTCAGGTTGGTCCATAAAATAGTGTATTATGTATTCTATAATATTTCTTCTAAATGTTTTTTATACCATTGAAGAGTCAGCATGATTCCCTTTTCTATATCTACCACTGGTTTCCAGCCTAATTGTTGTTTAACTTTTTTATAGCTTACGGCTCTTCTTTTAATATTATCAATATCTCTTTCTTTGTGTTCCTCAACTGCTAAATTCGGAACTTGCTTTTTTAAAATAGCAATTAATGAATTAATAGATACTTCCTGACCTGTACTAATATTATAAATTTCATTCACTGAATCTTGTGACACAGCAGATAAAATGGTAGCATCTATTGCATCTTCTATGAAGGTAAAGTCACGAGTTTGCTCACCATCTCCAAATACCGTCAGACTTGCCCCAGTAAGAGCATTATAAATAAATTTTCCTAAAACGCCACAATATTCATTACTAAAAGATTGTCCATACCCATACACATTGGAATATCTTAAAATGGTAACTGGGATATTATGTTTTTTTGCATACAACAAGGCATAGTTTTCACTTAAAAGCTTAGTTGCCGCATAATTGCTCAAAATATTGGGAGCCGAGTTTTCATCAAATGGAGCTTCATTATGGTTTATATCTCCGTAAATTGACGAAGATGAAGTGATAATGAACCGGGCAAGTTTATTGGGGTTTGAGTCTTTTAAATAATTCAAAATTCTCAATGTACTTAATGCATTAACTTCCAAATCGTGTTCAGGTTTTTCCCCTGATACAGATATTTGTGAACAAGCTAAATGAAAAATATAATCACAATCATCTAAATGATCAACATAGCCTTCAACATTTAAAACATCTGTTTCTATAAAAATAATTTTCTGCATGTATGCAGAAAGTCTGTCAGGACTGCTATTACAACAATTATCCACTACTACAACCATACAATCGTAACGATCAACCAATGACTTAACCAGATTGTGACCTACGAATCCCATTCCTCCTGTTATAATAATTTTTTTCCTGTATAAAGCTCCTGAAAGCATATTATTTCGATTTTAATTAAAGGATAAAACTCTATTCATATCCGATTGACATTTTAGCAATAATATCATAACTTAAATTTTCTTTAGAGGTCTTCTCTGCTCCTTTTTTCATCTTGTCTAATAGACCTGGTACTGAAATAATTTTTTCTAATGTTTCAGCAAATTTAGTTGGAGTAATATCATTTTGTTCTATTTTGATAACATTCTCATTAAAGTTAAGATAAGACATATCCTGATTTCCTGAATCACCTGCAATTAAAGGCAAATGCATCCCGATTGCCTGCTGCCATAAAACAGACTGGCTTGCCGGGAAAACAGCAATATCAGAAATTGCCATATATTCATAGAAAGCTTCTGAATCAAGCCATCCTGTGAACTGAATATTATGTCCTGCGGCCCTATCTTTTAACTGATTAAAATATTGATCTGCTCCCGCTGCCGGAGCCCCAAAAATAATCAGGTGTAAATGAGCTTTATTTAAAAGCCTGACAGCCTCAATGATCACCTCTGTTCTTTTTCTTTGATCCAGTTTCCCTCCTGTTATCAGTACAATATCGTCCTTTGCAACTCCTAGTTTTTCTCTAAAAGTATTTCGGTCTATCTTTCCTTTTATAATTTCTGATAAACTACAATCACAGCCCAATGGCAATAATTTGGTTTCGTTTACGGGTATTTTATAAACCTCAAGTAAAAACTTCGAGCTTGCCGGTGTAGCATAAAATATTTTAAAAATATGCTTTTTATATCTATTTAATACATTCCTCCATATTATTTTATGAAGAATATTCAGAGAAAGCCAATTTTGCGCTGAATTACTATAGTCAATTTCAGAATATAATATGATATTACAACCCTCTTTTTTTTTATATTTTACAGCTTCTTTGAAATTCAGCTGAATAGCATTAAAAAAAATAAAATCAGGTTTTTCTGTACAGAGAATTTTATAGACGTTTTCAAATTTTTTAATGCGTTTTTTAAATTTAGCTGATAAGGCTGTCTATATACTTTTATGCCATTATTAGTCTTTACTGAAACTTTCCGATCTGTATAATAATGATGATTATAAAAATCAAAAACATTATCTGTAACTGAACAAATAATAAAAACCTGGAAACCAAACTTAATATATTGCTTAGCTAATTCATTTTCAATATAAGTCAAGTTATCTCCAAAAAAATCAGTTACTATTGCTATCTTCATGGGTTGAAAAGAATTATACTAAAATTTAAATTAGAATATATTAATCTGGGTATTGCATGAGATCTTCTCCTAAAACTTCTTTCCTAATCAATGGAAGTTTTAATAATAATTTTTTCATTCCTTCTACATCTTGTTGCTCTGTATTGTGGGAATGATAATCTTCAATTTTAGATATATCTTCTACTCCTTCAGAAAAATACTGGGCGTAGTTCAGGTCTCTGTTATCTGCAGGAATCCTGTAAAATCTCCCATATCTTCTGCTTTAATCATTTCCTCGCGTGTACACAGTGTTTCATAAAGTTTCTCACCATGTCTTGTACCTATAATTTTTACAGGAGTTTCAGATTTAAACATCTCTTTTAAAGCAGTTGCCAGGTCTCCAATAGTTCCTGCAGGAGCTTTATTGACAAATAAATCGCCAGGATTTCCATGTTCAAAAGCGAATAATACAAGGTCTACAGCTTCCTCCAATGACATTAAAAATCTTGTCATGTTCGGATCTGTTATTGTAATAGGATCTTCATTTTTGATCTGCTTTATAAACAATGGAATTACAGAACCTCTGGATGCCATTACATTTCCATATCTTGTGAGGCATACAACTGTCTCTTCCAGATTTCTGGAAGCAGCAACTGCTACTTTTTCCATCATTGCTTTGGAAATACCCATAGCATTAATAGGATATGCAGCTTTATCTGTACTAAGGCAAATTACCTTTTTTACTTTATTCTGGGCTGCTGCATCAATTACGTTTTGAGTTCCTTCTACATTTGTTTTTACTGCCTGCATTGGGAAAAACTCACAAGACGGTACTTGTTTTAATGCGGCAGCATGAAAAACATAGTCTACTCCTCTCATGGCAGGTTCTACACTTTTGTAATCTCTTACATCACCAATATAAAATTTCAGTTTATCATTTTTAAACTGATTTCTCATATCATCCTGCTTCTTTTCATCACGGGAAAAGATTCTAATTTCTTTGAAATGCTCTGTATTTATAAACTTTCTTAAAACAGCAGTTCCAAATGAACCTGTTCCTCCTGTGATAAGAAGTACTTTATCTTTTATTTGCATGTGTGTTTGTTATATATGGTTTCTTTACCTTTAAAAACAGGTATTTTCCATTATTTTTTTATTAGCTTCTCCTTTTCTTCAAAAGTAGGATAATTTATTAAAACGGCTTTGTACACTCCCTTGAATACAAACAGACTTCCAGCAGCAACACCTATTATTCCGTGTTTGTCAATTACCTGTTTGATGTCGTTCAAAGTACCTGCTCCTCCTAAAACGGTAAGAGGAAGTGATATTTTTTCTCTTACTTTATCAATAAGTCCCATATCATACCCCTTCATCACTCCGTCCTGATCTATTGAGTTGATAACAATTTCTCCGGCCCCTAATTTTTGTGCTTCTTCTACAAATTTAAATGGATTGATGCCTGTAGCCTTTTTTCCGTTATGGGTATAGACTTCATAGCCTCCAAAAAGTTTCTTCTTAACGTCTAACACAACGATTACACTTTGTGAACCTACTCTTTCTGCAATTTCAGTAATCAGTTTTGGATTTTGGAGTACAGCAGAAGATAGTGCAATCTTTTCAATTCCTAATCCAAAAATTTTCTGAGCCTGTTCTAGGGTTTTTACTCCTCCTCCATAACATAAAGGCATTCTGGATTGATTGGCAATTCTTTCTATTAAACTATAATTAGGCTCTAATCCTTTCGCTGTAGCGTCAATATCAAAAATGGCAAGCTCGTCAACTTCTTTTTCATTAAAAATTCTTACCGCATTGATAGGATCTCCCACATATTTGGGATTTTTGAAATTAACAGTTTTTACAAGTCCGTTATCCTGTATCAGAAGACTCGGTATAATTCTTGGCCTTAGCATGTATATTTAAAGTTTTGCAAAGTTGTGTAATAAGATTTCACCATAATGATGGCTTTTTTCCGGATGAAACTGTATTCCGTATTTATTTTCATGGTGAGCAGCTGAAGCGAATTCTCCACCATAATCTGTAATTGCCATAATATCTTCCTGATTGTTGCAATGAAAATAGTAAGTATGAAGAAAATAAAAGATGGAGTTGTCTTCCAGACCTTTAAATAATTCGATATCTTTTACTGGTTTTACATCATTCCATCCCATATGTGGAAGTCTGGTTACCTGATGAATTTTTGTTTCATCAAATTTTTTAACTGTAGCATCTATCCATTTCAGGCCATCAAGCTTCCCTTCATCACTGTTATTAGCCATCATCTGCATTCCCACACAGATACCAATAACAGGGACTTTCTGTCCTAAAACAAGCTCGTCCAGTTTATCTCTCATTCCTGAATTGTTCAACTGGGTCATTGCATGATCAAAGTGCCCCACTCCTGGAAGAATAAGTTTTTGGGCTCCTTCAAGATCACCTTTTGTTTTTGCGATCTTTACCGGAACATCCACTCTTTTATATACATTAACGAAGGCATTGATATTTCCAACACCGTAATCAATAATTGTTATCATCTGAATAATCTTTTTTCAAGACCAAGCTTTCTCATAGTCTGTGCACCAATTCCTATAAGTGATCTTTTATTCTTATAATCATGATAGGTTTTATTTTCACCTTCAAATAATTTCTGAAGTTCATCCGTAGTAAGGTCTAATTTATGAGCTACATATTCAAACTCTTTCTGTAAAAACTCTTCAGATAGTTCTGGTCTTGACACTCTATCTAATGCTTCTTCTCTTGTCATCTGTCCTGTCAAGACTAAACTAGAAAAATGAGCTCTTCTTTTTTGATATCCGAATTTTCTTGGTAACCAATAATCTTCGAAAAACCTTGTAAATCTTGATTCATGATGTTTATGCTGGAAGCTTTCCCAACCATACTTATCAAGCAACAATTTTTCTACATCATTTTTTATATAAGGCAGACAGTTTAATGGTTTATAAACCTGCATTCCTAAGATATACTTATAGTAAAGTTTATAACTCATTATATCTACGATAGGAAAAGATTTAAGATCTCTTTTTCCGAATTTTTTATGAATATCCATGATCAAGGTTTTGTCTATCCCTGGATAAGCCCCCCATTCTTCTGGTTCTCTACAACATTCTGTTGAGAAATTTCCTCCTGTAAGAACGTATTTAATTTTATTCTTTTTTGCGAATTTATAAAGACCTGAAAAGAAAGCAATATCCTGAGGCATATCCTGATCTGCAATCTGGGATTTCAGGAAGGCAACCTGAAGATCTTTCATTTCTTCCCAATTGATTACCTCTGTATATAAATCCAGATTAAGTCCATTAACTAATTTTTCAATATTACTTACCGCTCGGTCTGTATTCCAACCTGCGTCTACGTGAAAGATAAGAGGTCTAAGTCCCATAACTTCTTTCGCTACATAGGCAGCATATGAGCTGTCTAGCCCTCCACTAAGTCCTATAATACAGTCAAAGTCTCTATTTTTACCATCTTTTTTTATCTTCTCTGCTTCCTGTTCAAGTTCTTTTAGTCCTCTTTCGTCGGTATGCCAGGTTGGTAAAATACTTTCTTTGTAGTTAATATAATAATCACTCTCTCCTTTTTCATTAAAAACAATATTAGGATCTGAAGTATCCATAATTGTTTTGGTACAGATCTGATATTTTCTGTCTTCTTTCATCCCTATGTTATTTTGGTTTTTGTTCATAAGTTTAAATCAAAATTATCATTAAATTTCAACTTCTGTGTTTATGTTATTCTAAAAATGTGATAACGTTTTATTAATAAGATGATCCCAATCAAGATATTTTGAAGCAGTTTTCACCGCCAATGCTTTTCTATTCTCAAGTTCATCTTTTTTATAAATAATTTCTTCAATGCTTTTTTTAATATTTTCAGAGTTTATTTCGTCTTTTTTCAATTCTGTTATTGCATTAAATTCATTAAGATACTGTATAGACTGTTCACCTGTATCACCCACAATCAATGCTAATCCTGAAGCTATTGCCTGCTGCCAGACAATAGATTGGCTTGCAGGAAAAACGGCAAGATCTGACGCAGACAAATGTTCATAAACACCTCCATTGTTGAGCCATCCTACATAATGAATATTTGGATTGCCTTGTGATAAAGTTAGCATTATTTCTTTATACTCTTTGTTATATTGATCTGCATCCCCAACAATAATGAGATGAATGTTAGGATCATTGATTTCATTAAATGCCTGAAGCAACAGATCTATTTTCTTTGCTGGGGTGAACTTACCTCCCGAAAATATTACAATATTTTCGTCAGTAATCCCTAGTTTTTCTCTTATTTCTTTTCTTTTTCCTGAAGCTTTAATTTCTTTAACACGATCAATATCTGCTCCCAAAGGTAAAACTTCCATCTCTCCTTCAGGAATACGATATACTTCGTTCAAAAATTTTGTACTTCCAGGAACTATAGGATAAAATTTCGAGATATGCTTGCGGATAGGATCCATATACAAACGTTTTCTAATAATTTTATGCAAAATACTGAGAGACAACCAATTATTAGCAGAATTAGAATAATCACAGTGGTAATCCATAATCATTTTCACATGAGGATTCTGCTTTTTATATCTTAACATTTCAAACATATTCGGCATAATATCATGGATATATAGTAAATCAGGTTTGAAATCTTCAACAATATCGGTAATATCAATATATTTTTTTATTTTACCTAATAAGTTAAATTTAAAAGGAAGCTTTATAATTTTTGCCCCATGATCATAATAGACTCTTTTGGGTTTAGAATTATCATGAATATTATTATAATAATCGAATACATTTTCATAAGTTGAAGTAATTACTGTCACCTCATGCCCATGTTTACGATAATACTTTACTAAAAGATTTTCCTGGTATTCTAAATTTTCTATGTATAGCTCACAGAGCATTAGGATCTTCATTATTTTTTAATTATGTTGTTGTTATTAAGTAAGAGCATAAAAAACAGTAGTCCTCCTGAAACTAAAGTTGTAAAAAGAGACACATTCATTAGCACAACACAAGCCACACTTATAAGTAATATTCCAAGTAACTTATTACTATTCAAAGAAAATGAATCAAATAAATAAAATATGAATGAACAGAAAAATCCAATAAGAATAATTCCGGAAAGTCCAATAGAAGACAAACCATCTGTGATAAAAAAATTAGCATTTGCATTAAATTTATCAATATCTATAAAATAAGTTCCTACTTCTATTCCCAATTGATCCTGATAAGGATATTCTACAAATTTATTAATGATTGAAATATGACTAAAATAAGTATAGGGATGATTTTCTAAAAAAACATTATAATATACAGTCATCAATGTACTTGTATACAAAGTTCTAAACAGAAAAATTCCTGAAAGAGCAAAAACCACATCATTGACGAAGGGAATATCAACAAATTCATTACAAAATAAAAGAACAATTGTAGGAGTTATTATAAACTTAAAAAATCTAAAAATCTTCGCTTTGTTGTTTGTTGATGAAAATAATTTAAAAATTAAGTATATAAATACAATAGAGAAAATGTACTGTTTATTAGCCATAGTCATATACAAAATAACCAAACCTGAAATACCTATTATCTTCTTTATCTTATCATTTTCAATGAAACCTATACATAAAATAAAAGGAAAAAATGCATTACTCAGCCACAATATAATATGTCCTGCAAAAGCAGCCTGCTCCTGAATTTCCTGTCCTGCAAAACGGGTCTGATAGACCTCTTCAGAAGCAAGAATATTAACAAACGTTAAATTATCACGATATAAAAAAACAATATAAGCCAACATAGTAAATACTAAAAAATAGTAAAGTGTCCAAAACAGACGATAGGGTACATTAAATGGCTTAGATTTGAAAAGTTTAATTTTATAAAAGCTACACAGTCCCCAAAAACCTAAACAGTAGCAGAAAGAAATTGCAATTTTATCATTAAAAATGATCTGTTTATCAAAAAAAGTTCCGGTAACCATTGGTATATAAGTAAACACATAAAGTATCCACACTCCAAACATACTTGGTCTTATAATTTCCTTTGGTATGAATAATGAAGGAAGCGTTGCGAAAATAATATAAAAACTCCAGATTTCTAGTGTTGGCTCATCACTCTCCAAACCAAAATAGCCCCAAGTAGGTACAAGGTAGGAAAAGTAACCAATTCCCACCAGGATACTTAATATCAAAGAGGAAATAACTAGTTTATATCTGGATTCAAAATTTATATTTTTTACATTCATCAATTTAAAATTAATTAGAAATTTTTTGTTTTGCGATCCTATAAGATAATGCTATAAAAATAATATTAAAAATTAAAGCATTTATAGTGAATAAAATCAAGGATGCTGATGCATTATTAAAAATCTTAAACCCTAAAAAATCATAAATCCTCCCATAACAGCATTCAAGAACTGAAGCCTCATAAGTATTTTTTGTCTTTCTCTGATATTGAATAAAACATTTAGGGGTGTCGCAATAAATTCCACCAGTAATAAAACAGATAAAATTCTGGCAAACAATCCTGCTTCATACCATTTTTCTCCAAATACTACTACAAACAGATAAGGTGAAACGATAAACAGAAAAAGATATATTGGGAATGACATAATAACCAATTTTTTGAATGTAGATTTATACAAGTCTATACAATTTCCATTTTTTCGAATTGCATCAATTGCATCATTCCTAAAAACATTTCCTATAGCTGTAGTAATAACTATATTAGGAAGTCTCAACATTCTATTGGCCATTGAAAAAATCCTACAATAGTAGTACTGTATATTATAGAGAATAAGATAGGTATAAATTGTTGACTGGCAGTTAATGACAAATCAGAAAAAAGCATATATCTGGGAAAAGAAATATATTCTTTTCCTACTTTCTTGATATCTTTAAATACAAGAAGCTCTTTCTTTAACTCCGGTTCTGAATAAATGATATAAAAACTTGAAATAATTATTCCTAAAATTAAAGCAAATATCATCCCTTCACCTAATTTCATAAAGCCTAAAGCTACACTACAAATTGTTGTAGTAATAACCTGTAGAGCATTAGCAAATGTTATTTTTTTATATTCTTTTTTCCTTTGTAACCAATAAACTGAAGCAGAAAAAACAGCAATAAAAAATATATAAAGAGGAGCCAGATAGATCCACCAGTAGTTAAGAATCTGCAACTCTAACTGGTCTTTAAAAAACTCCTTTAAGATAATTATTACTCCTAAGTATGTTAACGATACAAAAAAGCCAATAAACAATATGAGCTGAAATAACTTTTTGGCCTCACTATCTTTTTCAGGAAGTCCTATTGCCAGCTCAAACCTTCCTGTAGAAACTACTCCAGAGATTACCATATAACTTGTAAAAAGAGAAAGTAATCCAAATGCTTCCACAGAATAAAGTCTGGAAAGCAATGGAGAAAAAGCAATAACAATAATCTGACTAATAATGGTACCACTAGCCAATATTGCAACATTCCTAAAGAACGAGTTAGATTTTACTCTATTTATGATACCTCTAAAATCCAAAATTATTTAAATAATTTTTCATTCATATTTTTTGTCGAATCCTTTCAATTTCTCAGCCGGTTTATACCTGTCATTGGTGAGATAATGACAAAATCAATAATATATTGAATAATCCAACCTCACTTATATGAAAACTAAAACCTTTTGAAAAGGATTTCTTTTACTTATTTAAGAGCATATATCTTCTCAATAATATCTACTACCTTCAATCCTTCCAAAGCATTGGTTGTAATAGTATTTCTTCCTTTTAATACGTCTACTACATTTTCTATGATATAGTGGTGATTGGCTGCAGAACCTTTATAAGCACCATAATCATTTCCTGGATTTGTAGGAGCAAGTTCTGGCATTACATAATCCTTCACGTTACATACCTCTACTTTATCCATATATTGTCCTCCAATTTTTACAGCCCCATTTTCAGCAATGATGGTCATTGAACTTTCAAGATTCTGATTCCATACAGAAGTAGAATAATTTAAAGCTCCCATCCCTCCATTTACGAAATCAAAGCTAATAAATCCGGAGTCTTCAAAATCAGTGAGATCTTTATGATTAAAATCTGCAAACTTTCCTTTAATATTAGTGATGTCACCAAATAACCAGTACATGATATCGATAAAATGAGAGAACTGGGTAAACAGCGTTCCTCCATCCAGTTCAAGCTTTCCATGCCATGATTCTGGCTTGTAATATCTTTCGTCACGGTTCCAATAGCAATTAAGCTGAACCATATATATTTCACCTAGTTTTCCGCTTTCTACCATCTCTTTTACCCATGCAGAAGGTGGAGAATAGCGGTTCTGCATTACAGCAAAAACTTGCTTATGCTTATGCAGTGCCTGGAAAATAAGTTTTTCAGCATCCTGTTTGTTCAAAGCCATCGGCTTTTCTACAACAATATGTTTTCCGGCATCAATTGCTTTATAGGACTGTTCAAAGTGGAATCCGTTTGGAGAAGCAATATTGATAACGTCTACTTCAATTCCGGATTTCAAAAACTCATCTAAAGAAGCAAAGAAAGGAACATCATAGCTTTCAATTCCTAAAACAGATTTATCTTTTACATCAATTAAAGCTACAAGCTCACACTCTGCATTTCTTGAGATCATTTCGGCATGTCTTTTTCCGATATGCCCGCAGCCTACTACTGCAAATTTTATTTTTTCAGCTATTTGCATTTTTTAAATTTTTGAAACTTTATTATTGTCAAGTTTATATTGTTCTCCGCTTTCTTCGCATACAGCAATACCCTCTTCATTGAAATTAAGACGATGTCCGAATTCACTCATCCAGCCCATTTGTCTTGCAGGATTCCCTACAACTAAAGCGTAATCCGGAACCTCTTTTGTTACTACAGCTCCAGCTCCGATAAAAGCATATTTTCCAATATCGTGTCCACAAACGATAGTTGCATTAGCGCCAATGGAAGCGCCAATCCCAACGTGTGTTTTCAAATATTCATTTTTTCTGTTTACGGCACTTCTAGGATTGATCACATTGGTAAAAACCATAGATGGGCCTAAGAAAACGTCATCATCACATGTTACTCCTTCATAAATAGAAACGTTATTCTGAACTTTTACATTTTTTCCTAAAACGACTTTAGGGGAAATCACTACATTCTGCCCAATATTACATTTTTCTCCTAAAATACAATCTGGCATGATATGTGAAAAGTGCCATATTTTAGTTCCTGCGCCTATATTACATCCTTCATCGATAACGGCTGTTTCGTGTGCAAAAAAATCCGACATATTATATTGATTGTGATTGATTAAAAAAATTTTTGATCTCAGAAATAATATAATCTGATGATTCCTTATCAAACTCTGTGTGTACAGGGAGCGATAGAACTTCTGAGCAAAGCATTTCTGTAACCGGAAGACTAAAGCCTTCTTCTACGTATTGCTGAAAAGCCTCCTGTTTATATAACGGAAGTGGATAATAAATCATACTTGGAATATTTTTTTCACCAAGATATTGTTGTAATGCATCTCTTTTTCCGTTTTTCACTCTAAGAGTATATTGATGAAAAACATGGGTAGAGTTTTTTGCTCTTTCCGGAACCTGAATTTCGGATAGGCCAGCAAGGTGCTCATCGTAATAAGTGGCCATTGCATTTCTAGCTTCTGAGTATTCATCAAGCTTTTTTAACTTCACTTTTAGAACGGCTGCCTGAATGGTATCCAATCTTGAGTTACATCCCAAAACTTTATGATGATATTTTTTTTGCTGACCATGGTTGGCAATCATTCTGATTTTTAAAGCCAGATCATCATTATTGGTCATTATAGCACCTCCATCTCCATAGCAGCCTAAATTTTTCGATGGAAAAAAAGACGTACATCCGATATCTCCTATTGTACCTGTTTTCTTTATTGTTCCATCTGAGAAGGTATAATCTGAACCAATAGCCTGAGCATTATCTTCAATGACAAAGAGGTTATGTTTTTTGGCAAATTCAAGAATATTCTCCATGTTAGCACTTTGTCCGTATAAGTGAACCGGAACTATAGCTTTTGTATTAGAAGTCATATATTTTTCCAGCCCGTTAAGCTCGATTTCAAAGGTATTTTCATCCACATCTACCATAACAGGTTTTAAACCTAAAAGACCTATGACTTCTGCAGTGGCTACATATGTAAATGCCGGACATAGTACTTCATCACCTGGTTTAAGATCCAAAGCCATCATTGCGATCTGCAATGCATCTGTACCGTTAGCACAAGGAATTACATGCTTTACATCTAAGTACTTTTCAAAATCCTGCTGAAATTCTTTTACTGCAGGACCATTGATGAATGCTGTATTATCGATACATTCCTGAATACCAGCATCGATTTCAGTTTTTATTTTTTGATATTGACCTTTAAGATCAACCATTTGAATTTTCATATTTATATCTGTTTTGGATATCACACAAAAAGTAGTTTTTTATTTTTGTATAAGCTCACTTATTTTGTTCCCGATTGCAAAACAAGATGTTGCAGCTGGAGAAGGTGCATTTCTTACATGGATGATATTTCCGTTTTTCACGATATCAAAATCATCAATTAATGCTCCATTTCTATCACAAGCCTGCGCTCTTACCCCAGCTCCACCTGTTACAAGATCACTTTCCTGTATTTCGGGCATCAATTTTTGTAAAGCTTTTGTGAAGGCAGATTTTGAAAGAGAGCGGTGAACTTCTCCCATCCCTGTTTTTCCGTATTTTGCTACAATTTTTCTGAAACCAGGCCATGTAAGAGTCTGCATTGTTTCATTGAAATCGAAATCAAAAAACTTGTATCCCTCTTTTCGGAACGCTAGGACAGCATTAGGACCAGCTTCAATATTTCCATCAATCATTCTTGTAAAATGAACACCGAGGAAAGGGAAATTAGGATCTGGAACAGGATAAATCAAATGTTTTACAAGATGTTTTTTCTCATCTTTTATTTTGTAATACTCACCTCTGAAAGGAATGATTATGACATCATTTTTTTCATTGGTCATTTTTGTGATTTTATCTGAGTAAAGTCCTGCACACGAAATTAATTTCTTTGCTCTGAATTCTGATTGACTGGTTGTAACAATCACTTCCGAATTAGTATTGCGAATGTTTTTAACTTCATTGTTAAATTTAACTTCTCCTCCAAGTTCTTCAAAGAGTTCTTTGATCTTTTTCGCAACTCCAGGGTAATCTATGATTCCGGTCTGTGGTACTTTAATCGCTTTTATTCCTTCGCAATGAGGTTCAATTTCACGAAATTCTTCTCTTGAAAGGTATTTCAGATTCTGAAGACCGTTATCTACTCCTCTTTTATAGATATTATCAAGAAGGGGTAGCTCTTCCTGCGAGGTGGCTACAATAATTTTACCACAAAGATCATATTTGATCCCATATTTCTCAGCAAAGTTGATTACTGAGTTGTATCCTTCTATACAATTAGTTGCTTTAAGACTTCCTGGTTTATAGTATATACCACTATGAATTACTCCACTGTTATGCCCAGACTGGTGTAATGCTACATCTTTTTCTTTTTCTAAAATAAGAATTTTAGAATCTGGATTTTTAAGTTTGGCCTGATAAGCTGTTGCCAATCCTACTAAGCCTGCACCAACTATTACAATATCATAATTCATTCTCCGTTACAGTCTTGCATCAACCAAATTTCTGTCTAAACATGCTTTGGTATCAAATACCACAGCATTGTCATTTTTCAGATTATTAAGATCCATTTCAAGGAATTCATTGTGGGAAACAGCAATGATAAGAGAATCATATTTTTTTCCTTCAATAAGTGCATCCAGTATATTAATACCATATTCGTGGTTCACTTCTTCTTTACTTGCCCAAGGATCGTAAATATCTACATTCACTCCAAAATCTGAAAGTTCTCTATAGATGTCTACCACTTTCGTGTTTCTTACATCCGGGCAGTTTTCTTTGAAGGTAACTCCTAAGATAAGTGCTTTTGAATCTTTGATTACACCTCCTTTTGCAATAAGAAGTTTTACCACTTTAGAAGCAACAAATTTTGCAATAGAATCGTTCACACGTCTACCAGATAAAATAACATCAGGGTGGTATCCTAACTGTTCTGCTTTATGCGCCAAATAATAAGGATCTACTGAAATACAGTGTCCTCCTACTAATCCTGGTTTATATTTCAGGAAGTTATATTTTGTTCCTGCAGCTTCCAATACATCGTTGGTATCAATACCCACTCTATCAAAGATTAAAGCCAGTTCGTTTACAAAAGAGATGTTAACGTCTCTCTGTGCATTTTCGATAGCTTTAGAAGCTTCTGCTACTTTAATACTTGGTGCTTTATGGGTACCAGCAGTAATAATTTTCTTATAAAGGTTATCTACTTCTTCTGCAATTTCTTCTGTAGAACCAGAAGTTACTTTTTTTACACTTGTAAGGGTATTCACTTTATCTCCGGGATTAATTCTCTCTGGTGAATATCCTACATAAAAGTCTTCATTGAATTTCAGACTTGAATATTTTTCAAGAACCGGAACACACTCTTCCTCTGTACAACCAGGGAAAACTGTAGATTCGTAAATAATGATATCTCCTTTTTTAATAATTTCTCCCAACATTTTTGAGGCAGAAATCAAAGGGTTTAGATCAGGTGCATTATATTTATCAATAGGTGTAGGGACTGTTACAATAAAAACATTAGCATCTGAAATTTCAGAAAGCTGGCTTGTCGATCTATATCCTATCGTTCCGTTTGAATCTTTAAATCTTTCAAGACCACTGTTCAGTTTGTCAAGGTCTGCCTCTAAAGTAATATCCTCTCCGTCATTAAGCTGCTCCACACGTTGTGTGTTGATATCAAATCCTAATACAGGATAATGAGCTGCAAATTCCAATGACAATGGAAGTCCTACATAGCCTTGTCCAATAACTGCTATTTTATATGTTTTCATCATTTACTAAGTTTATTTTTGAATTTTTGAAACCAAGATTTTTCAACATGATTATTATATCCATAACCATATTTATTACTGTATCCCAGATTTTCTCTGTTTACATCATTAAGTACAAATCCTACATTTTTGATCTTTTTCTGATCAATGTTAATATTTGCAAACTCAAGTAATGTCTTTTCTGTATACTTAGATCTTGATACGTAGATTGTAACATCTGCAAGATCAGCTATAAGGAATGTATCTGTAACCAGAAGTAATGGAGCTGTATCCAAAATGATATAATCATATTTTCCTTTCAATTCATCCAAAAGGATTTCATAACGTCCGTTGGATAATAATTCTGTTGGATTAGGTGGGATCATCCCTGAGTAGATCACATCCAGATGAGGGTTAAAAGAGGATACATGAATAATATCTTCAAGTTTAGTATGGTCAGAGTAAAGGAATTCAGTAAGGCCTGTAAGACCCTTTCTGGCCGGATTATATCTTTGTAATTGAGGATTTCTGATATCAGAACCTATGATAATTGCTTTCTTCTTAGGGTTAGCCAGTGTTAAAGCTAAATTAACAGAAGTAAATGTTTTTCCTTCTCCTTTTACTGATGATGTAACAAATACGATTTTACCTTTTTTATCTTTGGGAAGCATAAAATTCATATTGGTAATAAGAATTCTGAACGCCTCAGCCATAGGAGTAATATCATTTACTTTTACAATATCTGAATCTCCTTTTTCCAGACTAGGAAGTTCTGCTATAATAGGAGCATGTACTAGTTTCTCTAAATCATGTTTTGTAACAACTTTATTATTTAGAAGTTGAGATACATAAATAATAATGAAAGGCACTAACAATCCTAGCACTAATGCCGCAATAAAGATAATATTACTTTTAGGAGAAATAGGTGCTGCAGAAGCATAAGCAGCATCAATAATTTTAGCTTTTGGAGCTGTAATAGATTGTCCGATGGCTGTTTCTTCTCTTTTCTGAAGTAAAAGCAGGTACAAATTCTCTTTAATTTGTTGTTGTCTTTCTATACTTCTGAACATTTTTTCAATAGAAGGTAACTTTGATATCTTCCCTGATACTTTATTTTGTTCTCCTAAATATTCATTTCTAGCAAGTTCAAGACCTACTTTATTTCTTTGAAGGCTCTGCATAATAGAATTACGCATTCCATTTATTTGTTTTGTAACATCTACTACGGCTGGGTTCTCAGCTGTAGCAGATTCTAACAATCTATTTCTTTGTAGAACAAGCTGATTGTATGTAGAAATACCAGAGGTTGCGTCAGGATTATTCAATCCAACATTTGCCGGTAAAACCTGATATTGTCCTTGTTTAGAAACATAGCCAATTAATGCATTTGTAAGTTCCAACTGCGCATCCACGTCCAATTGCTTAGCTCTTGCTGCTGCTGAACTTTCCAAATTAATCTTAGCTTCTGTTTCTAAATCTGTAAGATTATTTTTTGATTTGAAACTTTCTTTCTGATTCTCTACTTCACCAAGTTCTCCTGATAATTTTTTGATTCTGTCCTCAATAAAATCCAAAGTCTTTCTTGATTCTGAGTTCTTATCTGAAATAGCATCATTATTGTAAGCTACTACAAGGCTATTGATAATATCTTTTGCTTTTGATACCTGAGGATATTTATAGGCTAACTTCAAAACCGTAGTTTCCTTATTAACCAATGCTACCGTAAGGGGTCCTTGAAGGCTGTTTACTTTCGCTTCCAGAGAAGAAATCTGAATATCAAGATTCTTTGTGTCTACTCCTTTAACTTCTGCTGGATTAAATGTAAGATTCTTTGTTATAATTATATTTGCATAAGGTAAACTAACTGTTTTTCCATAAGTTGTAATAATCTCTTTTTTAAGATTCTCAGAACTTAATGTAAGCTTTTCTTCATCTATAGAAAGTTTAACAGTGTTTGTTTGAGTTTTACTCGGTTTTTCTGAAATTACTTTTATTTCAATCGGCGAAGTTTCTTTATACAGCTCTAAAGTTGAAATTCTTCCTTTCGCAGTAATATTAGTTTGAAGGTTTTGATTAAGAATAACTTCGCGCATCATCTTTTTCGACTTCAAAATTTCTATTTCATTGGCAATACTGTTTGTCTTAAGACCTCCAATTCCTGATAAATCAGGTAAAATACCTAAGTCATTTGCCATTATTGGCGAAGAAGAATTCTTCGCATCTTTAATTAATATCGTGGACTGTATATCATATACAGGAACCATAAATTTTAGTGAAATATAGCCTATAATCAAAGCGATAAATGCACTAAGAATGAACCATGGCCATTTTCGGATAAACGGTTTTATGATTTCATTGATATTAATATTGTTTGAGCTGTTTTCTGTCTCTGAAAATTGCGAAGATTGCTGGTTATCCATCAATTTTTATTTCTTATTAAATAAACTTACTACTACTTCTTAAATAAACTTACTACTACTGCAATTGCTGTAACCCCAATCGAAATGGCGGTCAGATAAAGTCCTGTATTTGGATTTTGTTTTGCGATAAGATCTTTTGTATTATTAGAAGAAACAATAATTGCATCTCCTTGTTTTAGATTATAATACGGAGAATTAATAAGGTTTGCATCATGTAAGTTGACACGGCCATGTGTAACTACTCCATTCTCAGTTCTAATAACCAATACTTCTTCTCTTTTTCCATATACTGTTAAATCACCTGCAAGTCCTAAAGCATTCAATATAGTAGCCTGGCCATTTGATATAGTATAGTCACCTTGTCTGTTTACTTCTCCTAATACCGTAACTTTGAAATTAGCAAGCCTTACATTTACTGTTGGGTTAATAACATATTTTGTCATTCTTTCCCTTAGGTCATCCTTAAATTCAGTTAACGTTTTATCAGTTGTATTTAGTTTCCCTAATACAGGAAAATCAATATTCCCATTGGCGTCTACAATATAAGTAGGACCAACAAGTGTTGTTGCTCCTTGATTAGGGGTATTACTTCCTGCTAAGGTATTTGTCTGTATCAGTTCAGAAGCAGAATAATTTTGATTGAACGATTTTACAACGTCCATGTCTTTTGCCGTAACCAAAATCACTAACTGATCCCCGGTTTGGATTGTAGATTTTGAATTTTTTGCAGAAGCTTCCAAAGCTACGTTTTCTATATTCTGCATATAGTTCAAATCATTTTGAGCTTTCTGGTTAGTCTTACAAGAAACCAACAACAATGCCAGAAATATTGCTAATGCTTTACCCTTCATATTTTAAAAATTGTACAAATATACATTTATATTTTTTACTTGTCTAGTGCCTCATAAATAGAATTATTGCTTCTAAATTCAGGGACAATTGTTTTCAATATTTTCACTACTTCCACCTTATCTCTTCTTAAGGAAGCTTTAGTAATTTGTTTAGTAAGTGTATCTATTTCTTCAAATCCCATAGAAGGATCTTTAGAGATCATAATCTTATCATTGTGAGTAGGAAGTGTTTTCGCATCGTCACTTAAAAGCTCTTCATATAATTTTTCACCAGGTCTCAATCCTGTATAAATGATTTTAATATCAATATTCGGTTCAAACCCTGATAATTTTATCATTCTTTTCGCAAGATCAAGAATTTTAACTGGTTCTCCCATATCAAAGACAAAAATCTCACCACCTTCTCCCATGGTTCCAGCCTGTAGGACAAGCTCACAGGCTTCCGGAATAGTCATGAAATATCTTACAATCTCAGGATGAGTTATAGTTACTGGTCCTCCAGCTTCAATCTGTTTTTTAAAGTGAGGAATTACCGAACCATTAGATCCTAATACATTTCCAAATCTTGTTGTAATAAATTTGGTTACATTGCCATCAACATTCTGAAGTGACTGTACAAAAAGTTCTGCAGCACGTTTTGATGCACCCATTACATTAGTAGGATTTACAGCTTTATCTGTAGACACCATAACAAATCGGTTTACCTTATACTTGCTGGATAGTTTTGCAACAATCTTAGACCCTAATATATTAACAAAAATAGCTTCGTGAGGATTTTCTTCTACCAGAGGTACATGCTTATAAGCAGCAGCATGATATACCATAGAGAAGTTGTACATCTGGAATAAAGATTCCATTCTATGTTGATTAGAAACATCTCCTAAAACAAATTTGAAAGCAATATGAGGATACTTTTCCCTCATTTCAAGTTCAATTTCATAAAGCGGTGTTTCTGCCTGATCTAACACAACGATTAAGGATGGATTAAAGTTAGCAACCTGTCTTACAATTTCGCTTCCAATAGATCCTGCTCCCCCGGTTACCAGAACCGTTTTATCAAAATGTCTGCTTTTTACTTTTTCATTTTGGATTTTAATAGGTTTTCTATTCAGCAGATCTTCAATCTGAAGATTTCTGATAGATCCACCTAAATCACTATCTCTTAACTTCTGTACAGATGGAGCTTTAAAAACATTAAGATCTTTCTCCAGAAATAAGTTTACCCAAGAGTTCACTTCATCTCTTGCCATCATTTCTTTCACAATAAGAACACCATCTATAATAAGATCCTCTTTTGTATGTTCTTCAATTTTTTTCTTTTCATAGATTGGCTTCCCAAGCAATGAAGCTCTTTTTGAATCTGTTCTCTGAGTCAGAAATCCTACCACTTGATAGGGAAGGCTTGGGTTATCAAGAATCGCTCTTGCAATGGCAATTGACTGTTCGTCAATTCCTAGTACAAGAATCCTTTTTTTCAAAGCACTTCTTCTGTATTCTCTTACGATGTGAAAAAATTCTTTTACATATAACCTGAAAAGGAATAATCCCATGAACGAAATTACAAAATACAAAATCAGATAAGGAGTAAGGATAAATTTGCTCCCTGTACTCCAGAAATAGAATATATTTATTGTTCCAATAGCCAGCATTGTACAAAAGCAGGATATCAGAAGCTTAAACAAATCTATGAATGTTGAATGGCGGATAATTCCCGCATAGGTTTTGAAAACATACATAAAAGCAGTATTCATCAAGATGATAAAAGCGAAAATCACGCTTTTATCTTCATGATAGATAAAGTCCTGCTTAGTAATTTTTTCGATAATGTAAGTAGAAAGAAATAAAGATATAACCAGAATAATAATGTCTATTACAAGAATTATCCATCTAGGAAGATACCTTACGTCTGAGAGATTGACAACATTATCCCCTCCAAATAATTTTTTCCTAAGAGAATTGTACATTGTCTATATTGGTGTTCATATTTAATTAAAGTCTAATATCTGATCATACAATCAAAGATAATTCCGATACAATCATGCAAAAATAAATAAATTTATCTCAATATGTTGAAATCAAAAATAAAATTGATGTTACATTTATGAAATCTAGTGATTCCATTAGAATACAGCTAAACTCACAGACAAAAACTGTACCATAAAAACTCTTATAAAAGTGATATTTATCTATAGAATTGTCTTAATCTAGCTGTTTTATATTTAAAATAATTATTAAATATCTATATATCAATCTTTTTCAATGAACTGTTTGTTTGCTTTAAAGAAATCACGGTCAAGTTTTTTTATTTTGTTAATATTTAGTCAAAAATATCAATTATTTTCTCATATTCAAAACCTTTGGTCATCAAATATTTTATTGTCTTGGTTTTTTTTTGATATTCTTTCAAGCCAGTTTGTTTGGAATAATAATCATCAAAAATTTTCCTTATAGTTCTTTCATAATCAGGTTCATAAATCTCATCAAAACAAGAATTGATTAGCTTTTCAGAAATCTGTTTTTGCTTCAGATTCATTTTTATTTTGATTCTGCCCCAATGTTTGATGTAGAATTTACCTCTGATATAGCTTCGTGTAAACCTTTCTTCATTCAGATAATTTTCTTTCAAGAGATATAAAATGATTTCTTCCTTTGCTTCCTCAATAAGCAGAAATTCCCTCATCTTCTGTTCCACTTCGGCATGACAACGATCCTGGTAAACACAGTAATTGACCAGTTTTTGTTTGATTTCTTCGAAAGTATATGATTTTTTGTCCATTTGAATAAAAAAAGAATGAGCAGTCTGCTCATTCTTTATATGATATTGGAATGCCTGTTAGTAATTAAACAAAGCTTTTCCTTCCATTAATTGGTTCACTTTCTTTCTTACTGATGAAAGAACTTCTTCATTTTTGATATTATCCACTACTTCAGAAATCAATCCTGCAATTGTATCCATGTCATTTTCTTTCAATCCTCTTGTAGTAATAGCAGCAGTTCCTAATCTGATACCAGATGTAGTAAATGGAGATTTATCATCGAAAGGAACCATGTTTTTGTTGCAAGTAATATCGGCAAGCACTAATGCTTTTTCTGTTTCTTTACCGTTTACTCCTTTGTTCCTAAGGTCAACTAACATTAAGTGGTTGTCTGTACCGCCACTCACGATATCAAATCCTCTGTCGATCATCGCTTTTGATAATTCCTGAGCGTTTGATTTAACCTGTTTTGCATATGTTTCGAACTGCACATCTAAAGCTTCACCGAAAGCTACCGCTTTACCAGCAATCACATGCTCAAGCGGACCTCCCTGAATACCAGGGAATACGGCTCCGTCTAATACCTGGCTCATCATTTTAATTTCTCCTTTTGGAGTCTTGTGGCCATATGTATTTTCGAAATCTTTACCCATCATGATCATTCCCCCTCTTGGTCCTCTAAGTGTTTTATGAGTAGTGGTAGTTACTACATGACAATGTTCGAATGGTGAGTTTAATAATCCTTTTGCTACTAAACCAGCCGGGTGAGCGATGTCTGCCCAAAGTGTAGCTCCTACTTCGTCTGCAACTTCTCTGAATTTAGCATAATCTAAGTCTCTTGAGTATGCTGAGAAACCTGCAATAAGCATTTTTGGTTTTTCTCTCAAAGCCACTTCTCTCATCTGGTCATAATCAATAAGACCTGTTTCCTGCTGAACTCCGTAAGAAACTACGTTATACTGAATACCAGAAAAATTTACTGCAGAACCGTGAGTAAGGTGTCCTCCCATTGAAAGGTCCATACCCATGATTTTGTCACCTGGTTTTAAAACTGCAAGATAAATGGCAGCATTCGCCTGAGAACCGGAATGTGGCTGAACATTCACATAATCTACTCCGAAAAGTTCTTTTGCTCTGTTGATAGCCAATGTTTCAACCTCGTCTACAACTTCACATCCTCCGTAATATCTTTTTCCGGGATATCCTTCAGCATATTTGTTTGTCAGTACACTTCCCATTGCTTTCATCACGTTTTCAGAAACAAAATTTTCTGATGCGATAAGCTCTAATCCATGGGTTTGTCTTTGTCTTTCCTTTTCAATCAGGTCGAAAATAATATCCATTTTACTTTTAGTTTTTGAAATTTCCACCCCAAATGTACGGAATTTTCGTCGAGATTTATCTATCGAAAAAATGATTTTTAAACACTAAAAAATGAAAACACACCTCTTTTATTTCTTCGGAAAGCCTTTAAAATTCTTCATCAGAAAGTTCTTTATTCACTACTGCGCCTGCAAAATTACCCTGCGCTACGGCATTGGCTACAGAGCGCATCATGGTAACATTATCTCCACAGGCAAAAAGTCCGGGGATGTTTGTTTTCTGCATCATATCTACTTTAATAAATCCCTGTTCTGTAAGTTCACATCCCAAATCGTCCGATACATTTACATTCTGTTCAAAAGGTATTTTAGCATACAAAGCCTGTAATTGAATTTCTTTCCCGTTTTTGAAAACGACTTTTTGAATAGAACCTTCTTCATGTTTTATTTCTTTAATTTCATCTTCGTTAAGAATGATTTTGTTCTGATCCAGTTTTTCAATCTGTTCTTTTGAAAGTGCAGCTTTTCCATTGGTGAACAAAGTAAGGTTTTTAGTCAGATTAAAAACCAGTTTTGAAAATTCGTAAGCCATCTCTCCGTTAGAAAGAATTCCGGTAATTTCGTTTTTCACTTCGTAGCCATGACAGTATGGGCAATGTATCACAGAAATCCCCCAGCATTCTGCAAATCCGGGAATATCCGGCATGAGGTCTTTTACTCCAGAAGCAAGAATTATTTTTTTTGTATAGAACTTTTCTCCTGATGAAGTTTCAATCTCAAAACCGTCATTTACTTTGGAAGTTTTTACGACTGTTCCGTTATAAAATTGTACAGTTTTATATTTTTCCACATCTTCTTTGGCCAGCTTTGCAATTTCTGCCGGCGTTTTCCCGTCATGGGTAACAAAGTTATGAGAATGCGGAGTTTGTCTGTTACAGGGTTTTCCGTTGTCGATGATGAGTACATTTCTTACAGATCTTCCTAAAGACATTCCTGCAGATAATCCAGAGTAGCTTCCTCCTATGATAATGACATCAAAGTTTTTGTTTTCCATAGTTCAGTTGATAGTTGATAGTGCAAAGATAGCCTAAAATCAACTAACGCAATAAAGTTGCAATAATATTTATCTATTAACTTTATCTTGTCTACAAATCATCATTCTCAACTTTATTGAAAACTATTCCCACTCGTTTTTAACTTCAATAATTTCGTCATGAATTCTTTTATTAACATCTATTTTCGCTCCCTGTAAGCTGAAAATTGCGGTTCCTCTTTCTCTTGCATATGGATTGGTAATGGAATCATATAATTTTGCAACCTCAAAAAACGAACCTGATTCTTCAAGTTCTTTGCCTGCTTCGGCAGCATCTTTTACCCTGATCACATTTTTATATTTTTTGCTTAAATCGATCCAATTGATATAGTCTGCATGAAAAGACATCGCTACAACATCGGCCTTTGAATAATAATTAATCGCTCCGGTCTGTCCATAGTTATCACACAGCACCATGGTATTTCCAGATTTTGACAGTCGGGAATATTCTTTATCTACTTTTTTGGCCAATTCTTTCCAGCCCTGCATATCGGCAAAATCCTGTGGTAACGGATGATCTTTACCGTCTTCCCAGCGAAGCAGTCCGAGTTTTTTGTATTGATTCTGATGGGATTCAATATATGCAGGACTTTTATTCGGAAAGGCTACATTATATAGAGGAAGGAATAAAAGTATTGGAATAAGTATGCTAACCGGTTTTAAAAACCTTTTCCATCCATTTTCAAATACACGACCCAGAAAAACGGATCCAAAAGCAATATAAACAGGATATAATCCTATCGCATAATAATCTTTTGCTTTAAAAAACAAAAACAGGGTAATGGTTATGATATAGCTCCAGAAGAAAAACCGGAATTTCTCAAAGGGTTTATATAATAATAGAGCTCCCCAACCTGCGATCAACACAAAAATAACTCCAACAAAAAATAAAATCTGAGATTTCATAAAACTCATCCGGTCTACGTGTACAAGCTGCTTCTCCGAAAGCTCTTTCATATGATGGATTACCGGAAACTGATTCTGATACTGCCAGAGAAGATTGGGAAAAATAATGATTAATGCTAAAAGTGCAGCCCAATACACATGAACCTGCATAAAAATCTTCCTTTGCTCCGTTAATAATAATGCAGGGATAAGCCCTAATAATGAAAAAGCAATATTGTATTTATTTAACATTCCTATTCCAAAAATAACAGCTCCTATGTACAACCATTTTACTTGTTGGGAATTAAAATATTTAATCAGACTATAATAAAGGAACAACCATAGAAAAATTTCTAAAGATGTTGGCTGGAACAGCATATTTACCCGAAGAAGGACTGAAAGTAAAATACCTAAAGAAGCCAATATTTTAGCAAACAGACTTCCTTTAAGTTCTTCAACTACCTTCCATGTCAATATAATGGTCAAAGCTCCGAACAGTGCTGGAAAAAATTTAACCCAAAACACGGAATTTCCCAACATTTTAATCATCCATGCCAGCCATGAATTAACAGGAGGAACGGAAAGATATCCCCACGCAAGATGATTAGCCTGATCAAGATGCAGGTATTCGTCTCTGTGCAGTTCATACTCAGGACTTATCAGTGAGTATTGGAGTGCAAACTTTGTAATGATAAAAAGTAAAAGAATCCAATAGTCTTTTTTCATGGAGGTATAGTTTGTAATTTAAAAGTAAGACATTTTGAATTCACGTTTTGTTACAATCTTATGCTTTTTCGAAGTTCTTATTAATCATTTCGTTTTTTATTTTTTGAATTTTATCTGACCAATAATTAATTTCCTCATTTTTATCCAGGAATTCTTCTATAGATTTATTTTGACATGAAATCAATGACTCCTGATAAGAACGCAATATGTTATTTAAATACATTTCATACTCGTTAGGATTTTTAGGGATATAGCCTATTCCATCACAACCGCAGGTATGGAAACATTTACCTGTTTTAAAAAGACTTTCTATAATCTTCCATTCTTTGACTGCTGTTTTTTTAGGGGCTTTGAAATCTTTACCCAGATCAGCCATTACATTACTGCACTCTGGACATTTTATAGTTCTGTTTTCAATCTCTGAAACAATTTTTTTGTAATTCTTCTGTTGCTGTTTTTGTGAAGAGATATCCTACTTTACGAACTGATTCTCTATTAGGTTCATGGCATACTTTTTCTTTTTCTACCCTTTTTATAATATCATATGCATCCTGCTGCTTAAATGATTTTCTGCATTTAAAGCATACGTAATGTGATTTATAAGTTTTTTCAGCGTATCTGCACATTTTTCATAGATTATCCAATCCAAATATAGGAATTTACATTCGTAAAAGATTTTGATATAAAAAAGAATCCCGGAGAAAAAAATTCCTCCAGGATTCACAGTTTAAAAGTGTATAGTGTAGTTTATTATTTTTGCTTAGATTTCTCTTTCAGCTCTTCTTTGTCTTTATCAGAAGGGTTCCAGACTTTTATTTCAGTATCATTTGTAATATTAGATCCTGGAAGAATCTGAACGTTGATACCGTCACTTGCTCCCAGTTTTACATATACTTTTTTGAATTTTCCGTCTTTTTGTTTTGCTTCTACGAAAGGTACGTCTTTTCCTTGTTTCTTTTCATATTGAACTAAAGATTCATCCAATAATAATGCATTTTTCTGAGAACTTAAAACAATTTCACCATTGGCAGAAAAACCTGCTCTAATATACTCATTATTAGGATTAGTTACGTTTCCTTCTACAGGAAATTTAATAGTTCCTGCATTATCCTTTCCTTTAGGAGCAA
Organism: Chryseobacterium sp. CH21; assembly: GCF_004119445.1. Lineage (GTDB taxonomy): Bacteria > Bacteroidota > Bacteroidia > Flavobacteriales > Weeksellaceae > Chryseobacterium. Next base: position 46,846 of record NZ_QICI01000092.1, read on the forward strand.
TCATGGTCAGTTTTCCAGGGAAAGTTTTATTTTGTAATGCACCGATTACGATGTTCATATCCATTCCTTCGCTTAGCTTTCCGGCTTGAGCTTCATCAATTTCACCTTTAAAGATCAAAACGTTCAGATCTGCCACTGAACAGATTGTCGTTCCGGCATTAAAGTTATTAGCTTCAATCACCTGGCTTCCTGCTTTTACAGGAACTTCAAGTACAGTACCCGAAGCTTTGGAACGGATTTCTGTGGTAGCTAAGCCTTGTCCTTTAAGTTCAGGAGTTGCTCCGGTTTTGGCGATTTGCAATCTTTTTTGAGCCGTATTTAATTGCTGCTGAGCATTTTTTAAAGTCTGCTGCTGAGAATATAACTGCTGCTGAGAGTTCAAATACTCCTGTTTTGAAGCTACTCCCTGCTTGTACAGTTTATCCTGCATTTCAAACTGCTTCTGCATATTTCCTACATTCATCTGTGCATTGCTGATCTGGATCTGTGCATTCTGAACTTCCTGCTGAGCTGCATTGACTTCGGAGATACTTGGAACAATTTTTACGGTAGCAATCAACTGTCCTACCTCTACCTTATCTCCTTCTTTTACTAAGATTTTTTCTATAATCCCTGCAATATTGGGTTTGATTTCAATTTCTTCTTTTGGAACAATTTTTCCTGTCGCCATTACCTTATCATCCATATTCTGGAAAGAAGGTTTACGGGTAAGGAAAGCCTCACTTTCTTTAGAATTCGATTTGATAAAATAGCCAAGCCCCGAGAACAATGCCACTGCAAATAAAAGCCCCAAGACAATATAAATGGCTTTTTTCCAGGTGAATTTCTTTTTCATATGTATAGTTTATTTTTTATTAAATAGATTAAATGATGTAAAAATTAATTATTCTGTTCTTAATGCTTCAATAGGTCTGATCTTTACCGCTCTCTGCGCAGGAATCATTCCGATGACCAATCCTAAGATTACCATTACTGCCATCGCTGCAAATACGTTTCCATAGTTGACTGTCGGGTTATAGAAAGGAAATGAATCCTGTCCCTGGGTGGCAGCATTCAGAATCATCAATACAAAAATTCCAAACATAAAACCCAATAATCCCGAGGAGAGCGTGATTACAACACTTTCCAGCAAAATCTGATTTCTTACTTCTGCCGGTTTTGCTCCTAACGCTCTTCTGATACCGATTTCTTTGGTTCTTTCTTTTACCGTAATCAATAGGATATTCGAAATGGCAATAACTCCTGCAAGAATGGTTAATGTTCCTACGATAATCGTTAGTAACTGCATTCCGGTAAGAAAACCTGTCAGTTTTTTAAACTCTTTTCCAAGGTTGAAACTTCCGAAAGCATTGGTATCTTCAGGTGAAACTTTATTTTTTGTTTTTAATACCTGTTTTACATCTTCTTCTACGGAATTCACATTGGCATTAGGTTTACTTACAATAGCAAACATGTCAATCTGATCTCCTGCGTTATACATTTTCGTATACGTAGAAAGTGGGATGAAAGCGGTCTGATCATTTTCGAATCCACCTCCTTTTTTCACACGAAAAACTCCGATTACATTAAAAAATAATCCTTTAATATTGATTGACTTTCCTATTGGATTTTCTTTTTTCTTGGCATCAAAGAAGTTTTTATAAATCTCTTCTCCGATAACTACTACATTTTTATTTCCCGAAACATCGGCATCATTGATATAGCGTCCGAAGATCAGTTTCTTTTCTGAAATTTTATTTCCTACAGAGTAGTCTCCGGTAAGCGAATAAGTTCCGTTCTTTCCGTTTCTTGACATGGCTTCTCCCGGAGTTCCCGTAAAGCTTCCTCTTGCATTTTGTGGCGATATATAATCTATGGCTGTAACTTTTCTTTTCAGCATTTCCATATCGTTCAGATTCAGATGAACTTCTCTTCCTTTAGGAAATCCTTCATAGGGAATGGACGTTTTCTGTGCCCACAGAAAGATTGAGTTGGTAGCAAAGCCCGAAAATAATTTATCAAAACCATTTTCCATTCCTTTTGCTGCTCCAAGAAGGCTTACATACAAAAACATCCCCCATCCTACTCCAATCATGGTAAGAAATGTTCGGAGTTTATTATTCCTCAATGAATAATAAATTTCCTGCCAAGTATCTTTTTTAAATATGATATTCACCTTGTTGAATTATTAGTTATAAATTATGAATTATGAGTTCTTATTAATTCGTTTATCTTTTTACAAATTACTCTGTTCTCAATGCTTCGATCGGTTTAATTCTTGAAGCTCTGTATGCGGGCACAAATCCTGCGATCAATCCTGAGAAAATCAAAGCAATGAATGCCATAATAATAGAACCCCACCCTACACTTGGACTTTTAATAAAGAACTCTTCAAGACTATTACCAATAAGACTTAATGTCAAAACCCCAATTCCTACTCCCACAAGTCCGGATACTACTGTAATTACTACACTTTCCTGAACAATGAGGCCTACAATTCCGCTCGGCTTTGCCCCAATGGCTTTTCGTACTCCTATTTCTTTAGTCCTTTCTTTTACGATATACACCATGATGTTACTGATTCCAATAATTCCCGCAAGCAATGTCCCCATCCCAATAAACCCTACAATCGCTGTAAGAACTGCCATAAACATAAATGTATCATTCATGTTTTTCGCATTGTTCCAGACACGCACACCGTTTTCATCATCAGGAGAAACATTTTTTCTTGATTTCAGTTTATCTTTCAGTTCATCACCATATTTGATCGCTTGGTCAGGAGTCAGCTTATCACTGTATGAAATGTAAGCAATATTCACCGTATCTGAACCTTTTTTCATCTGCTGTAAAGTCGTAATAGGCACTGTGATATGTCGTTCATCCCAGTCTCCTCCATCATCAGAAAATACTCCTACCACTTTAAACATGGTTCCATTAATGTCCAGTTCTTTTCCTACAGGGCTTCCATTTTTAATCAAATCCCTCTGAACCATTCTTCCGATAACCGCCACATTTTGCTTTCCTTCTAAATCTCGGGGAGTGATATATCTGCCATCAATCATTTTTCGGTTCTCAATGACCTGCTCTCCTGGCTCAGCTCCGTGAACCTGATAAATCCCGCTTTCTTTTCCATATTTCACCATTAAACTGGCATTATATCTGGGACTGGAAGCACCTACATTCTTTTTATCTGCATTAATAAGGAAATCATAATCGCCGTTATTCAACGTAACCGTTCTATCGGACTGCAGTCCTTTATAAGCTATTGTAGTTTTCCCTGTAACAATGGTGATCAGGTTTTTCGCATCGCCTGAGAATCCTTCTGAGAAAGCATTCTGAAGTCCTTTTCCAATTCCAAAAAGTACAATGAAAATAAATAGTCCCAGAGCTACTGTAAACCCTGAAAGTACTGTCCGAAGTACATTACTACGGATTGAACTGAATATTTCCTGCCAACGATCTAGGTCAAACATAGTTTTTATTTTTTTACTTTGTAAAAAAGTCAATAAGCTGCGCTTTCAATTTTCTTCGAAGTCAATTAACGCTGTTGTCAATTTATTCTTCATCAGTCTTTAATTACGAAGCAAAATTCATTTTCACATTTCTAATCTTTTTTCAACATTTTACTCAATAGGATGAATGTTGTTTTTATTAAATTTCCAATTTTTGTTAATTCCTCTATTTTAATATAATTACATTCTATAACGATATCAAAACAAGAATCCAACTCAATAACCGAACCTCTGGCAATTTCAAAATACCTTTTCCTTTCCAGTTCAGATTTTCTTGAACATCCTTCGGTAATATTTAATACCACTGAAGTAGAAGCTCTCCGTATCTGGTCGATAATATTAAATTTTTCATGATCAGGAATTTTAGATAAAATCTTATAACATTCTATTCTTAATTCTCTGGCTGACTGATAAACATCAAGTTTATAATGGTTCAGATTTAAAAACATTTTTATTTTTTTTCATATTCATCTGTGTGTGTTATAAATTATTGATCCTCCTCATTATAAAATTCACTTGCGAAGCAAAATTGACTATTCACTATTCACCTATAATACAATCTGCTTAATAAATTCATCACTTTCAATAATCCCGTCCTTCAGTACTACATTTCTTTTGGTTTGTGCAGCAACATCCGGCTCGTGGGTTACAACAATGATGGTTTTTCCTTCATTGTTAATATCCTGAAGCAGTTTCATAATATCATGAGTTGTTTTGGAGTCCAATGCTCCTGTAGGCTCATCTGCCAGTACCACTTTTGGATTGGTAATCAGAGCTCTTGCAATAGCCACTCTCTGCTTCTGTCCTCCGGAAAGCTCACTGGGAAGGTGGTTTGCCCACTGTGCCAGTCCTACTTTTTCAAGATATTCCATCGCTTTCAGATTTCGCTCTTTTCTCGGTACATTCTGATAGTACAGGGGAAGCGCTACATTTTCCAAAGCTGTTTTATAATTGATAAGGTTAAAAGACTGAAAAATAAATCCTAAAAACCGACTTCTGTATTCTGCAGCTTTTACTTCAGATAAATGTTCGATAGGAACTCCATCCAATTCATAGACTCCTGAATCTTTTTCATCCAGAATTCCAATAATATTAAGAAGCGTAGATTTTCCGGAACCGGAACTTCCCATAATAGAAACAAACTCCCCTTCAGAAATATTCAGATTAATTCCTTTGAGAACATGAAGCTTGCTTTTCCCTGTATCGTATGACTTATTTAAATCCTGAATTACTAACATTAAGTGATGTATGTTTTATACCCAATAAGTAGATGATATTTTCAAATTGTTACAAGAATAAAAATTTATTCAAATATTTTTTTGTTTAACAAGTTAATCCTTTATTAATAGCACTTTATAAAATGTTGTTTAACTGTAACTTGGGTTTTCCATCTATTTACCCCTTAGATTGCGGTCCAGCCTATTATTCGAGCCCCTTTCATGTAAATGTGGAAAACTTTTCAGGCTAAAAGTCAGCCTATTAGTATTTACCTCTTTCAAAATCAGTTCTTTTTTTCGAACTTTGCTATTAGTTCTTTACAAGAAATATGGATTTGTGGAAGTGAATAACTTTAATTCACAACTCACAGACAAACAAAAAGTTAAGTATTTCCGGAACGTTATCCACAAGGATCTAAATTATTTAATTATAAAGATATTTAATATGGGAATTTTTGATAAAAGAGTAAGTTATAAGCCATTTGAATACCCGGAGGTTCTTCAATTTGTAGAAGCCATCAACAAATCGTTCTGGGTGCATTCCGAAGTGGACTTTACTGCAGATGTTCAGGATTTTCATTCGCAGTTGGAACCACATGAAAAGCACGCTGTGAAAAATGCGCTGTTAGCCATTGCACAGATCGAGGTGTCTGTAAAGACATTCTGGGGGAATTTATACAACCACCTACCAAAGCCGGAATTCAATGGATTAGGATCTACTTTTGCAGAATGCGAGTTCCGTCATTCTGAAGCTTATTCCCGTTTATTAGAGGTATTAGGATATAACGACGAATTCCTTAACGTAATCGAAATTCCTGCTGTAAAAGGAAGAATCGAGTTTTTAGGAAATGCTTTAAAACATGCTAATTCGGCTACTCCTAAAGAGTATGTTTCTGCTTTACTGTTATTCAGTATTTTAGTGGAAAATGTTTCTCTTTTCTCGCAGTTTGCCATCATCCTTTCTTTCACAAGATTCAAAGGATTCATGAAAAATGTTTCCAATATCATCGCATGGACTTCAGTAGATGAACAAATTCACGCCAATGCAGGAATCTACCTGATCAATAAAATCCGTGAGGAACAGCCTGACTTATTAACAGACAGCGATATTGAAGATATTTACACATTAGTAGACGAATCTATCGCAAGAGAAGGTGATATCCTTAGCTGGATCTTCGAATTGGGAGAAATCGACAATGTTTCTAAAGAAGATTTATTAAACTTCATGAAATACCGTGTAGATGACAGCTTGAAGAAAATCAACATGAAAACAAGATACAACATCACTCCGGAGCAATACAAACCAATGGTATGGTTCGAAGAGGAAGTTTTCGCAAATTCATTAGATGATTTCTTTGCAAAAAGACCTGTAGACTACACGAAGCACGATAAAAGTATTACAGCAAACGATTTGTTTTAATACAGAGGCGCGAGCGAAGCGAGCGTCAAAGCAGTCAGTATCAGGATTATCCTTTTCTGATTCATAAGTGGAATTGCTGTTCATTAATAAAGCACAAATACAAAAGAAATGATCAATGTAATAGTAAGCTATACGGTAAACCCCGAATTTGTTCCAAACAATAAAACCAATATCCAAAAGTTTCTGGAAGATTTTAAAAATTTAGATGCTTCTACCTTTGAATACAAAGTTTTTGTAAAGGAAGACGGTGTTACTTTTGTACATTATTCAAACTACGCTAATGAAGAAGTTCAGCATGAAGTTTTGAATGTTCCGTCTTTTAAAGAATTTCAGAGATTAAGAGACGAAAGCGGGCTGAACGGTTCCCACAAAGTAGAAATTTTACAATCAATAATATAAAAAAACAAAATTCCGGAGTGATTCTCTCATTCCGGAATTCGAAAATATAACATCTATGGAAGAGCAAAATTCAAATATATGGTGGCTCAATGAAGAGTCTGAGCAAATGCTGAACAGAGGATATCTGTTGAAAGGTGAAACGGTAGACGGAGCTATCGACAGAATTACCACTGCTGCTGCAAAAAGGTTATACAAACCTGAACTTCAACCGGCATTCAAAGAAATGATCACAAAAGGATGGATCAGTTTCTCTTCTCCTGTATGGGCTAATATGGGTACAGAAAGAGGTCTTCCTATCTCATGTTTCAACGCTCACATTCCGGACAGCATTGAAGGGATTACTCACAAAATGGGTGAAGTTATCATGCAGACTAAAATCGGAGGGGGTACTTCAGGATATTTTGGAGAATTAAGAAACAGAGGAACAGCGGTAACGGATAACGGAAAGTCTTCAGGAGCCGTTTCATTCATGAAGCTTTTTGATACAGCTATGGATGTTGTTTCACAAGGGGGCGTAAGAAGAGGAGCTTTTGCTGCTTACTTAGATATTGACCACGGAGATATTGAAGAATTTTTATCCATTAAAGATATCGGTAGCCCGATTCAAAACCTGTTTACCGGAGTATGTGTACCAGATTACTGGATGCAGGATATGATAGACGGGGATATGGAAAACGTAAAGTTTGGGCAAGAGTACTGGAAAGCCGCCAGCAAAAAGGCCTTCCTTATATTTTCTTCACAGATAACGTGAACAGAAACAAACCTCAGGTGTATAAAGACTTAGGAATGATGGTAAATGCAAGTAACCTTTGTTCTGAAATCATGCTTCCGTCTACTATGGAAGAGTCTTTCATCTGCTGTCTGTCTTCGATGAACCTTGAGCTATACGATGAGTGGAAAGATACTGATGCTGTAAAATTAGCAGTATACTTCCTTGATGCTGTATTATCTGAGTTTATTGACAAAACTGAAGGTAACTATTACCTACAGGGAGCAAGAAACTTTGCGATGCGTCACAGAGCGCTGGGACTAGGAGTTCTAGGGTACCACTCTTATTTACAGAAAAACATGATTCCGTTTGAAAGTTTTGAGGCCACTCAGTTCAACGCAAGAGCATTCAGACATATCAAAGAACAAGCTGAGCAGGCTTCAAGAGAACTTGCCAACATCTATGGAGAACCAGAAGTATTGAAAGGGTACGGATTGAGAAACACCACTACAATGGCTATCGCTCCTACTACTTCAAGTTCTGCAATCTTAGGACAAACATCTCCTGGAATTGAGCCTTTCTCTTCTAACTATTATAAAGCAGGTCTTGCTAAAGGAAACTTTATGCGTAAGAACAAATACCTGGCAAAACTATTAAAGGAAAAAGGACTGGATAACGAAGAAACATGGAGAACAATTATGCTCAACCATGGATCTGTACAGCACCTGAATGAACTTACTCCTGAAGAAAAGGCTGTATTCAAAACGTTCAAAGAAATCTCTCCAATGGAGATTATCTCTCAGGCAGCACAAAGACAGCAATACATCGATCAGGCACAATCTCTGAATCTTCAGATTCCTTCTACAATGCCTGTGAAAGATGTCAACTATCTTTATATTGAAGCTTGGAAAAAAGGAGTAAAAACACTTTACTACCAAAGAAGTTCATCGGTTTCAAAAGAAATGATGGTTAACTTCGTATCGTGTTCAAGCTGTGAGGCATAAGATCAAGTAATAAACACGCTATATTTTGCAAAAGCATACCGAGAGGTGTGCTTTTGTCGTTTCTTTGCTAAAAAACAATCAATTACTTTCCAGAGAAATCATGGAATGCTCTGATTTTTTTGGTTTATATTTGTGTTTATTGTTTAATACCAAAACTACAGATATGAAATTCGGACAAGTAGAGGACCCTTCAAAAATAGATTTCACATTACCTAAAGATCATCCTAAAACTAAAGAAATGCTGGCTCTCAATAAAAAAGGACTAAAAGACATTTCTATCGGATGTGCCAAATGGAATAAAACGGACCTTAAAGGATTTTATCCTAAAGGAACTAAAGATGAACTGACCTATTATGCGACTCAATTTAATTCTATTGAACTGAATGCTACTTTCTACGGAATGCCTACTCCTGATCAGGTAACCACCTGGAAAGAAAAGACTCCGGCAGATTTTAAATTCTTTCCAAAGATCACCAACACAGTTTCCCATTTCAGAAGACTGATTGATGTGACAGATCCGGTCACACAGTTTGCGTCTTCAGTTATCAATTTTGATGAAAAACTGGGAATGGCTTTCCTTCAGCTTCATGATAATTTTAAGCCTAAGGATTATGACAGACTGGAAAAGTTTGTAAAAGAATGGCCTAAAGAAGTGCCATTAGCTATAGAACTCCGAAATACGGAATGGTTTACCAATGAGGAAATTCTGAATACCACCTGTGACCTTTTTGAAGCTCATAATATTACTAATATTATTGTAGATACCGCAGGAAGAAGGGATATGCTTCATATGCGCCTTACAACCCCCAATGCATTTATCCGATATGTGGGTGCCAATGCAGAAAGTGACTATGAAAGACTGGATGACTGGTTGAAACACCTTACTCAATGGAAGAAGGAAGGCCTTCAGAATCTTTACTTCTTCGTGCATCAGAATATTGAAAAAGCCTCTCCTTTATTGTCTGCTTATTTCATCAAAAAAGTAAATGAGGAATGGAAAACTGATATTCATATTCCTCAAATGGCTACAGAAAGTACAGGAACACTCTTTTAATAATATCAATTTTAAATAGAATAATTTCGATATACTTTTACAAGAGCAATTAAATCCTTTTCATCACAAAATTCGTATATTAGGGTATAATGTTTTTTGTTAATCATTATACTTTAAAAACATAAATCATGGAAAAGGAAATTTGTACAATCAGTGTTGCCAATAACTGGCTTGGTGATGAATATATTTTTTATGACAACAATACCATAAAAAGAGTATATGACACCCACAGTCTGAATTCCGATAAAACGGAATGGATTGCCCCTCAAAGTATTAATAAACATACTAAGGACAAACTCATAAGAGCGTGTCCTGAAGAATGTAAAGAACAGGTCATGCAAATCCTGGATTATCCTTAACAAAACAAAAATAGGGAATGAGCAGTAAAAGTCTCATCCCTTTTTTTATTTATTTTTTCGAAGAAGCAGTACCAGATTAAGAAACAGAAGAAGGAAATCCAGTGTTATCCAGATGCCCAGCTTAGTATTTTCATAATTATAGGCATCTACCTGTTTTTTAGCTGTCTCAGAAAGCTTCATACTTTGATTGATGTAGTTCTGAACTTCTACAATCTGATCAATATTTTTATTGGGCACAGAATGTTGTGAAAAGTACACAAGATTTTTCTTTCCGAGATAACCTACAATCCAATATTCATCAGACTTATCCATTTTCAGATATTCTATTCTGTAATATTCGGGACGTATTTTCCCGATATGTTTGGGCACCAGAGTAATATTTTTATCGGTTTTATTGACATTAATCAGGTAAAAATCCAGGGTCTGAGGAAGTTTATTGACAACCTGCAGTCCAACAGAATTATCTACAAATGCCACTGCACTTTTCTTGATAAACCAGTACGTAAAAACAGAAATTGAAAAGACCAGTGTTACAATACGAAACAGTTTTGCCCACTTCGCCATACTTCCTGATGTCACTTTAAACAGGACCAAAGAAAGAACAGAAGCAAGGAATATTATAAAAATAATGAGTGTCATATTTTACAAAGATACTTCTTATCTGTATTTTATCTATATTTGCGCCCATATTTTTAATTTTAAATAACCATGAAAAAAACATTCTCGGTATTCTTTTCATTCTGTATCGTGCTTATTTCCGCACAGATAAAATTCGAAAAAGGCTATATCATCAGCAGCAATGATGTAAAAAAGGAAGTACTTATCAAAAACCAAGGATGGGCCAACAATCCTGAAAGTTTCGCTTACAAAGCGGATGAAGCATCAGCAGAAAGTATAGGAAATCCCTCTACAATTAAAGAATTTGGTATCTATAATGATGTAAAGTATGTAACTTACAACGGTGATATTGATTATTCGTCTGATAATACCGGAGATCTTTCTTCCATCAAAGAACCTGAATTTAAAAAGGCTTCTGTATTCCTTAAAGAAATTGCAACAGGTAATAAAAATTTGTATTCTTACCAGGGGCGCAATGTAATCAGATATTTTTATTCTGATTCAGACTCCTCTATCAAACCATTGATTTATAAAAAATACTTTTTCAACGGAAATAACCTGCAAGTAGCTACCAATGAAGAATATATTGATCAATTGAAGACTATATTCTCAGACGACAATACAGCCCAGGCTATTGCTTCTAAAACAAAATATACAAGCAGTGACCTAAAGAAAGTTTTCTCTAACTATAACAGCAAATTCTCCGGGGCTACTAATGAAGGAAATGTTTCTGACACGAAAAGAGATACAAAGTTTAACTTGGCTGTGAGACCAGGTCTCAATTTTTATTCACCTCTGGAAATAACAAAAACTCTTAGTAATGAAGGTGCTCCTTCAAAAACAGGTTTCAGAATTGGGGTTGAAGCAGAAATTGTATTACCTTTCAACAGAGGTAAATGGTCAGTGGTAGCTGAACCTACATTTTCTCTTTACAATAATAAGACGGCTGTAAGAACAACGAATGGAAATTTGTATAATATTAATGTAGAGAATTACTCATTTATCAGTATTCCTCTAAGTGTAAGACACTACATGTTTATCAATGATAAATCTAAGATTTTCATCAATGCCGGTATTAATCTACTAACCCTGAAAACAAGTTCAGCAAAGGATTTTTCTGTTGATTATGATGGATATGTATTTGACAGATTAAAACTATCTTCATCCCAGGCTTTCAAAAGCGCTTTATTTGGAATAGGATATAATTATAAAAACAAATACATTATAGAGGCAAGATATAATACAGGTATGAATCTATTTGAAGAAAAAGGAGCGGAAGCAAACCTAAAGTATGCTTCCATTATTTTGGGATATAATATTTTCTAATCTACATTCCATTCTTTATAAAACTGGTCGAGGAAATTCAGCATATATTGGTGTCTTTCTTCGGCCATTTTTTTCCCTTTTGGGGTATTCATCATATCTTTCAGAAGCAATAACTTTTCGTAGAAATGATTAATGGTAGTTCCATCAGACTTTTTATATTCTTCTTTTGACATTCCTAACTTGGGCTGTATATCCGGGTGATACATCAGATTATTCTTAAATCCTCCAAAGTTGAATGTTCTGGCAATTCCAATAGCTCCTATGGCATCAATACGGTCGGCATCCTGCACAATCTGAAGTTCGATGGGGGGATTTACCGGAGCCTGATCTCTGTTTTTGAAAGAAATATTTTCGATTACAAATAAAACCTTCTGAATGGTTTCTTCAGAGACATTCTGTTCTTCAAGAAATGTTCTGGATATTTTTGGGGCGATGGTTTCATCACCATTATGAAATTTAGGATCTGCAATATCATGAAGAAGAGCAGACAGCTCTACTACTTCTTTGTCACAATCTTCTGTTTCTGCTATCTGAGCAGCCAGTTTCCAGACTCTTTCAATATGAAACCAGTCATGCCCTGCTTCTGCTCCTTCTAATTTTTCTTTTACAAATGCTACTGTGTTGTCAATCGTACTTTTCATTTATCTATCAGTTCATTTAAAATAATATCCCAAAGTTTGCTGTTGTAACTTCTGAAAAAATTAATATGTCCTATTTCTTTTTTATCAGATTCTGAAACCGTCACCAGTCTGTAAGTTGGTTTTAGATTAGGATAGGTATTATTTAATAAGCTCAATACTCCTCTTTCTGTAAGCCAGATATCATCTTCAGCCCGAATTACAAATACTTTCTGCGTCAAATTTTCAGAGAAATTCTCAATTTTTCCAACAGCCTGTTGGTTGATTTCCTGTTTAAAATTAAGGTTCTCCAGTCATATGCGCAATTTTTCGGAAGACTTTCTCCCAATCCAAACCAATGTGCAGGGAAATATCCTAATAATGAAGTTGTTAATGGCTGTGCAATTCCAAAGCCTAAATAAGCTTCCACTTTTGTCATTCCTTTAAGGTTTCCAACAAAGGCATTTTGTGTTCCTACAAAAACAAATTCTTCAAACATTTCAGAATCCTGATTCATTCCCAGAATTAATGCTCCTACAGAATGACCCAGGCAGTACTTCTTATGCTCTTTAAAATCTTTTTTGATATATTGAGTTAAAGCTTTATAATCCTTTGAACCCCATACCCTCATTGAGCCATGAAATCCTCTCATATTTTTCGGCTTGGAAAGTCCTATTCCTCTGTAATCATAAGTAATTACCGTAAAGCCTTGTTCAGCGAAATAGCTGGCAAAGGAAAAATACACCTGTTGTTTTACTCCTGTTGCAGAGTTGATCAGCAGTAGTTTCCCATTATCTTTTTTGGCTTAAAGAGATGGACAGCCAGAGGAATATGATCTTCTGTGGTTAATATTAGTTTTTCCATAGTATAAAAAAGAAAAAATCCACTATAAAAGTGGACATTTTACTTATATTTTTATGTTAAGTTTCAGACTTTTGATATGTCGTAAATAGTTTTAGGAAAAGAAATCTGAGATTCTTGGCAGTCCTGTCTGAGAACCCTTACCTCCGGAAACTCTCGATGAAACTTCATTTCCAAATTTCACGCATTCCTCAATAGAATTCCCATGGCAGAGTGCGATAGCAAATCCTGAAGTAAATGCATCCCCCATTCCCATTTTATAAACTTTTTCATCTTTATCATTTCTGTAGTACTTCATCTCCATACCATCAAAATAAATGGTTGAGTTGGTGTCGTCTCTTACAAAAACTTTATTGAAATATTTCTTAAGAACTTCTTCTCGTTTTTCTTCTCCGAAAATAACATACAGTTCATTACTTTTGGCTACAATAAAATCAACCATTTCTAAAATTTCTTCGCTGACTCTCATTGCAGGAGAAGCATATAAACCTACTTTTTTTCCGTAATGTTTGGCTTTTTTAACGGTATGCTCTACGACTTCCATGGAAACCTCAAGCTGTACCAGCACAAGATCTGTAGTATGAAAATATTTATCGGCTTCGTCTATGTGTGATTTGCTAAGGTATTTATTGGCTGCCGGTACGACAACGATAGCTGCATTTCCGTGAGACGTTGTTACATAGGCAGTTCCTGTAGCTTCTTTGTCTGTTTCATGAACAAATCCTACATTCACGTTTTCACTTACCAGATTCCTCATGATCTGCTGTCCGAGAGGATCCATTCCCACACATCCAATAAAATACACACTAGCTCCCAGCCTGGCAGTACCTACTGACTGATTAGCTCCTTTACCTCCAAAATAACTGTCTGACTTTACGGCCAAAACTGTTTCATTAGGCGAAGGAAGTTTTTCGGTTTCAAGAACCAAATCTATGGATGAGCTGCCTACAACAATAATACGAGGTTGTTCTGATGAGAAATTCATTGTGTCTTTGTATTAGCTTTAAAATTTATACCTGATAAAAATTGCGTTTCAAAAATAACTAATTTTAAATTAACTTATTTCAATAAATTCAGTAATTATTTTCACTGGTTGTTGATCTTTGCTGTAAGCTATATAACTGGCATAAAACCCTTCTCCATATCCGGTTTCAAAAGCAAATATAGTTCCCGGATGTTCTTTTGCAGGTTTCAGGAAGGCATATTGGTCTATCGCTCCATTTTCATCAAAGAAATAATCATGGAAAAATTCTTCGTAGATTCCCATAAAATCACCTCCTTTATTTTGGTACAACCTCTGCTCCAGATCGTTGAGACTGTTTTGGGTATCAACATCCATGAAGCATCCCATCCCACTTTCTACAGGATATCCAAAAACTTCTTCTTTCGTCAGGTCTTTTATATTCTGTCCCGCTGTAGTGCCCATTTTCCATTCTTTAATTTCAGAATTACTGAATATAATTTCGGTATAGGCTACACAATTGCTTTCTCTTTCTTTATGCACCATTACAGAAAAATCTCCTTTAGGAAATTCTGTAGTGAAAGGAAGCATATCATTGGTGATCAATGGATCGCAGGCAACCAGCTTACCACTGGAAAGATAAATCTTTCCTACTTCAAAACTTTCCAGTAACGGGCTTTCTACAAAGTCTTTCGAGAATAGTTTTTTTATGTTTTCTATGTGTGTCATTGTATTTATTCTTTTAAACCATCAGGCTGGATACAATTGTTCATGTGTATCCAGCCTGAGATTTTGACAAAATTTATTGTCTATATTTTACAAACTTTTCAGTTTTTCTTCAAGGATCGCAATCTTATCCAAAGCATCTTTCTGTTTTTGACGCTCAACCTCTACAACTTCAGGTTTTGCATTCGCCACAAATTTCTCATTGGAAAGCTTCTTTTCTACTGAAACTAAGAATCCTTTTAAATATTTTACTTCTTCCTCAGTTTTAGCTTTTTCTTCTCCTAAATCTAAGTTTTCACTTAAAGGAATAGAAACTTCAGTAGCTCCAACTAAGAAAGTAAAGCTTGGCTTATCTGTTTTCTGTCCGAAATGGATTTCAGAAATATTCGCCAGTTTTCTTATTACAGCTTCATTAGCAAATTCAGTGGCATTAGTATACACCTCAGCGGATTCTCTTGGAGAAATTCCTTTTGTCTGACGGTAGTTTCTAACTCCAGAAATTAATTCTGCTGCCGTTTCGAAGTTTTTAATAATCGTTTCATCAAATGCTTCTGCCTCTTTCTGCTGAGCAATCACCAAAGCCTCATCAATACTTCTTTCTGATATAGTCTGCCATAATTCTTCTGTTAAGAAAGGCATGAACGGGTGAAGAAGCTTCATTAATTCTTCAAAGAAATAAATCGTTTTGTCATAAACTTCTTTAGAAATTCCTTCTCCATAATTCGGCTTGATGGCTTCAAGGTACCAGCCACAAAAATCATCCCAAATTAATTTATAGATCAAATGAAGGGCATCAGAAATTCTGAATTTCTCAAACTGATCATTAATTTCAGCAATTGTTTTGTTCAATTTATTTTCAAACCATTCAATAGCCTGGTTATCGGTTGCAATAGCAGGTTTATCTTCATGATTCCACATATTGATCAGACGGAATGCATTCCAAATCTTCGTCATGAAGTTTCTTCCCTGAAGCATTAAATCTTCATCAAAAAGAAGGTCATTTCCAGCTGCAGAGCTCAATAGAATACCAACACGTACTCCATCTGCTCCGTACTTATCCATTAATTCAAGAGGATCCGGAGAGTTTCCAAGAGATTTAGACATCTTTCTTCTCTGCTTATCTCTTACAATCCCTGTAAAATAAACATTTTTGAACGGAACTTCTTTTCTGTATTCCAATCCGGCCATAATCATTCTGGCAACCCAGAAGAAAATAATATCCGGACCTGTAACCAAATCAGATGTTGGATAGTAATAGTTGATGTCTTTATTTTCAGGATCAAGTAATCCGTCAAATACAGACATTGGCCATAACCATGATGAGAACCATGTGTCTAATGCATCATCATCCTGTCTAAGGCTTTCTACAGTCAGGTCTGAGTTTCCAGTTTTTTGTTTTGCCAGTTCTAAAGCTTCTTCTTTAGTTTCAGCAACTACAAAATCTTCATCTCCTTCTCCAAAGTAATACGCAGGAATCTGCTGTCCCCACCAAAGCTGACGGGAGATATTCCAGTCACGGATGTTTTCCATCCAGTGCTTGTAGGTATTTTTAAACTTTTCAGGATAAAACTTAACCTCATCATCCATTACTACATCCAAAGCGGGCTTAGCAATTTCAGACATTTTAAGGAACCATTGTACTGAAACTTTCGGTTCAATAATAGCACCTGTTCTCTCGGAAGTTCCTACTTTATTTACATAATCTTCAGCTTTAAGCAAAAGATCTTTTTCTTCAAGTTCTTTAGCGATCTGTTTTCTTACGTCAAATCTGTTTTTTCCTGCGTAATGTAAACCGTGCTCGTTAAGGTTTCCGTCATCATCCAGCGCATCAATCATCTTTAACTGATGTTTCTGTCCGATTTCGTAGTCATTGATATCGTGAGCAGGAGTAATTTTCAATGCTCCGGTTCCGAACTCAATATCTACATATTCATCCTCAATGATCGGAATTACTCTGTCAACAATCGGTACGATTACATTTTTACCTTTCAGGTGAGCATATCTTTCATCATTCGGATTAATACATACGGCGGTATCCCCAAAAATAGTTTCAGGACGTGTCGTCGCTACTGAAAGAAATTCTTCTGAACCTTCAATCTTATATTTAAGGAAATATAATTTTCCGTTTTGCTCTTTAAAGATTACTTCTTCGTCAGAGATATTAGTTTTCGCTTCCGGATCCCAGTTCACCATTCTGTAGCCTCTGTAGATCAGTCCTTTATTATAAAGGTCTACGAAACTTTTGATAACCTGCTGCGAAAGCTTATCTTCCAACGTGAAACGGGTTCTGTCCCAGTCGCAAGAACATCCCAGTTTTTTCAGCTGTTCAAGGATGGTTCCTCCATACTTATTAGTCCAGTCCCATGCGTGTGTTAAAAACTCTTCACGGGTAATATCTGACTTATTGACTCCTTCAGACTTCAGTTTAGCAACAACTTTAGCTTCAGTAGCAATTGAAGCATGATCTGTTCCCGGAATCCAACAAGCATTAAATCCGCGCATTCTTGCACGACGGACCAGAACATCTTGAAGGGTATTGTTCAACATATGCCCCATGTGTAGTATTCCCGTCACGTTTGGCGGAGGAATGACTATGGTATATGGTGGTTTGTCATTAGGTTCTGAATGGAAAAATTTGTTTTCCAACCAGTAACTGTACCATTTTTGTTCTGTTTCCTGTGGATTGTACTTTTCTGAAATCTGCATAAATTCTATTTCTTTGGCTTGCAATTTGCAAAAATAGTCTAAAGAAAAAATTTTTAAGCATGAATTAAAATAATTTTTAACTTTGTTTCACAAAATTTATCTAACAAACATATTAACATTCAAGAATATGAAAAAACTAATTGCAGGAATTGCATTATTCGGGACATTTGCTCTTGCATCTGCACAGACTATTACATTTGATAAAACAACTTTCGATTACGGTACTATTAAGCCTAGTTCTGATGGTACAAGATTCTTTACGGTAACGAATTCTGGTGATAAGCCATTGATCCTTTCAAATGTAAAGCCTTCTTGTGGATGTACAACTCCTGAGTTCAGCCAAGATCCGATTATGCCTGGGAAATCAGCTAAGATCAAAGTTGGATACAACACAGGTATTCCTGGCCCTTTTAACAAAATGATTGAGGTTTTCTCTAACGACCCTGCAAACAACAGAAGTGTAATCTACATCAAAGGTAACGTAGATGCTAACGCTCCTGAGCCAAAAGTATTGACTCCGGCTGAGCAAAAAGAAGCTGCTAAAGCTGAGAAAAAAGCTGCAAAACTAGCTAAAAAGGCTGCCGCGAAGTAATCTCTACTCTAAAAAAATAAAAGAACCGTCTCCACTGAGGCGGTTTTTTTATTACATTTATATTAGAATAGGTTGCAGATGACAGGTGATAGGCGGCAGGATATAGTGTTGAAATATTATATGTATTTAGGTTTTGACTGAAGCTTTTGAACTTATTTCTCTTTAAAATGGCTGGGCAAAAGCCCACCCCTATTGAATTTTAATAACAGCATGTTTGAATGTTTTAATCTTTTAATCTTAAAAATATATGGACACCGATTTCTCAGATGACTTTAAAGTAAATGGAAAATTTTCAATAAAAAAACGTCGACTTCTTATAAAGGTAAACTTACTAAAGAAGAAGGAGCAGAGATGCTGATTCAGGAGAAAGAAAAGCTCCGTGAACTGCAGGAAAAATTATACGCTGACGGAAGCAAGTCTCTTCTTGTTGTGCTTCAGGCTATGGATGCTGCAGGGAAAGACAGTATGATAGAGCATGTTTTCGGAGGGGTAAACCCTCAGGGCTGTAATGTAACCAGCTTTAAAACGCCTAGCTCTAAAGAATATTCTCATGATTTTTTATGGAGACATTATCTTGCGTTGCCACAAAAGGGAATGATTGGAATATTCAACCGTTCTCATTATGAAAGTGTCCTGGTTTGCAAGGTACATCCGGAATATAATTTAAGTGAAAAAACATGGTCTTCGGTAAAAGATTTTGATGATAAATTCTGGGAAAACAGATATGAAAGTATCCGGAATTTCGAAAAACACCTTGCTCAAAACGGAACCACCATTGTAAAGATTTTTTTACATGTCTCTAAGGATGAACAGAAAAAAAGACTTTTAGACAGAATTGATGAACAGGAAAAAAACTGGAAATTCTCTGCAGCAGATCTCCCGGAAAGAGCATTATTCGACCAGTATATGGGGGCTTATGAAACGGCTATCAATGAAACATCAAAAGAGCATGCTCCATGGTATGTACTTCCTGCTGATAACAAGTGGTTTGCAAGAGTAGCTGCCATACAGATTATTATTGATACTCTGGAAAAAATAGATCTTCAATATCCTACTCTTTCTGATAAGGACAGACAGGAATTACTGGAATCTAAAAAACAATTGGAAAGCGAATAAATTGGGTTGGAAGCTTGAAGAGTGCAGGTTTAAAATGATTACGTTTAAAAAACTTCACTCTTCAAGGCTCTAACTTCCAGCTTTTTAAAAAATCACGAGAAAATCTATAAGCCGGATTCTGTGCTTCCGAAGAAGTGCCTGTTATTTATCTACGTGGTACATTGCTGCAACACTTGAGCTGATTACCCCTCGGTTTTCAGGACGAGCCGCCCCTATTTCCATTACTGAAAAGAACCGATATACTTACCATTGCACCGCAAAGAGTTTACCTGGTTTCACTACAGCCGAACTGTACCTGCTTTCTGTTGCACTTGTCCTACCCTCACGGGTGACGGATGTTATCCGCTTTGCTGCTCTATGGTGTCCGGACTTTCCTACCTCCCGTAAAACGGGAAATCAACAAGCCGATTTTCTCGCGGTGGCAAAGATACGCAAATTTCGTAAAGTAAGCTGATAAAGCACAAGAAGCAGAGAAGCTAATTTTGTTTATCCGATTTTTAGCTTTTTTGCCTTTTCACTATTTTGTATTATAATTTTCTCCAATTACCACTTTATTATTATCTTCGTGTCATTATATATCTATGGATTCCAGAGAAAAAGAATTTGCGCAGCTTATCAAAGATAATCAGGGACTGATTATTAAGGTATCGCGTCTTTATACCAATTCTCTGGAGGATGAAGAGGATCTTTTCCAGGAAATTGTTTTACAACTCTGGAGAAGTTATGATTCTTTTAAAGGAAATTCCAAGATTTCCACATGGATGTATCGTGTAGCGCTCAATACCGCCATTACCCTCTTTAGAAAAAAAAGCAAAAGCCTTCCTACCAATGAGCTGGACATCAATCACAGAGATTTTGTGGAAGATGATGATGAAAAACAACAACAGGTATCACTTTTGTATACTGTAATCAAGACTCTTCCTAATGTGGAAAGAGCTATTGTCATGATGTATCTTGACGATCTGCCTTACAAGGATATTGCAGAAAACCTCGGAATCACCGAAGTTAATGCACGTGTGAAAATGAACAGATTAAAGAAAACCCTTAAAGAACAGATGGAAAAATATGCCTGAATTTGATTTAGATAGTTTTAAAAAAACATGGCAGGAACAACCTGTTCAGCCTAAATATGACAACAAGGAGATCCTTCAGATGTTGAATAGAAAATCACGTAATTATGTAAAATATATTTTCTGGATCAGTGTTGTAGAATTTCTGTTCTTTTCCGTATTGGGACTATTTTATCTTTTCCCGGAGGAAGAATCGGACAGTTTCCGTAAAATGTTAGAAAGGCTTGGCGCTCAGGAAGCTCCTGAGGTAGAGAACAACTTCGGGCATGTTTATTTAGCTATAAAGATCTTGAGTCTTTTAATCACAGCATATTTTGTATTGAAATTCTATCAGAATTACCGAAGAATCAAGATTGAGGAAAATCTGAAGGGGCTGATCACCAGGATTATTAAATTCAAAACAACGGTCAATGCATTTATTCTGATCAGTATTGTATTATTAGTAGTATTTACTTTTGTACTGACAGCATTTATATTTTACACTTTAGATTCTCAGAATATACAGCCTAGCGGCTCCAATCTTACCATCATCATTGTAGGAATAGTTGTGAGCACTTTACTGGCCATATCTATGATCTGGTTTTATTACAGATTGGTTTATGGTACTATTATCAGAAAACTTGATAAAAATTTAAATCAGCTTAAAGAAATAGATTCGCAGGAAAGTTAATATTCATAGGCATAGTTCGGGATATAATCATTAATTTTAGCCCACCAAATCTTACACTATGCCCTTATCTTATGTATATGGAACTTCTGATGTTCCATTATTAGGACAGACCATCGGAGCCAATCTTAAAAGGACTGTCGAAAAATACCCCCATCAGGAAGCATTAGTCTGTGTTCATCAGAATTACAGAGCTACTTACCAGGAATTTTATAATCAAACTACAGCTGTTGCAAAAGCTTTGCTTCTTTTAGGCGCAAAAGCCGGTGACCGAATAGGGATCTGGTCTTCCAACCGTTATGAATGGGTGCTTTTACAGTTTGCTACGGCGAGAATAGGAACTATTTTAGTTAATATCAATCCGGCTTACAGAACTCATGAGTTAACGTATGTCCTTAATCAATCTGAAATTCGTTTTATTTTTTCTTCTTTAAGTTTCAAATCCAGCAACTACAAAGAAATGGTGGAATATGCCAAGGAGGTGTGCCCTACTCTTGAGCATGAAATTTTCTTTGATGAAAACTGGGAAGAATTTGTGAATAACGGCCAGGATATTTCAGATGAATTCCTTCACAGTTTTGAAGAGCATGTACAGTTCGATGATCCTGTTAATATTCAATATACGTCCGGAACTACAGGTTTCCCGAAAGGGGTTACTCTTTCTCATCATAATATTCTCAACAATGGTTATTTTATCGGTATCAGATTAAAATATACGGAAAAAGACCGTGTCTGTATCCCTGTACCTTTTTATCACTGCTTTGGAATGGTTATCGGAAATATGTGCTGCGTGGCGCACGGTGCCTGTATGGTCATTCCTAATGACAGTTTTGATCCGGATATTACTTTAAAAGCCGTTTCGGATGAAAAATGTACTTCTTTGTATGGTGTCCCAACGATGTTTATTGCTGAACTGGCAGTAAAGGATTTTGATACTTATGATTTTTCAAGCTTAAGAACAGGGGTTATGGCTGGTTCAGTATGTCCTCCGGAGATTATGAAAAAGGTGGAAAGCCTTATGAATATAAAAGAAATGAGTATCTGCTACGGAATGACAGAAACATCACCAGTATCTACTCAGACTTTAATAGGAACGCTATTGGAGAAGCAGGTCAGTACTGTAGGAACTGTTCAGGATCATCTTGAAATAAAAATCATTGATGAAAATGGCAGAACTCTGCAACGCGGAGAACATGGTGAGCTTTGTACAAGAGGCTACTCTGTCATGCTAAAATACTGGAATGATCCCGAAAACACCAAAAAGGTACTGGATGATGCCCGCTGGATGCACACCGGAGATATGGCAGTAATGGATAAAGACGGCTATATTACGATTTCAGGAAGGATAAAAGACCTCATCATCCGTGGTGGAGAAAACATCTCCCCTAAAGAAATTGAAGATTTTTTATATACTTATACCAACATTCTGGATGTTCAGATCATTGGAGTTCCTAGTGAAAGATTCGGGGAAGAAGTAATGGCCTGGGTAAAAGTGAGAAAAGGGTTCACCATCACTGCAGAAGAACTTGAGGAATACTGTAAAGGAAGAATTGCCCACTATAAAGTCCCGAAATACTGGAAATTTGTAGATGAATTTCCAATGACTATTTCCGGAAAAATAAGAAAGGTGGAGATGCGTGAAATTTCTATGAGGGAACTGGGATTAGAGCATGTAAAGCAGAGCTGAAGGTTAAAATGCAAAATCGTAAAATCGCGAAATAGCAAAATTATTGGATAACCCTTGTCAAGATTTAAAACCTTAACAGGGGTTACTTGACGTGGATTAAAGTTTTTTCTCCTACCATTCAAATAAAAAACAAAAAGCATTTCAAATTGAAATGCTTTTTATGTTTTAAAGTTCTTTTCTTAATCTTGCGACAGGAATATTAAGCTGTTCACGATATTTTGCAATCGTTCTTCTGGCAATATTATACCCCTGTTCTTTCAGAATGACTACTAATGCATCATCTGTAAGCGGTTTTCTCTTATTTTCTTTGCTGATGACTTCCTGAAGGTGGGTTTTGATCTCTTTGGTAGAAACTTCTTCTCCATCGTCATTCGTTAAGCTGTCGGAGAACAGATCTTTTAGGTATACTATACCATTAGGAGTATCTGCATACTTACTTTTTACCACCCTTGAAATGGTGGAGATATCAAATCCTGTAATATCTGCAACGTCCTTCAGAATCATTGGTTTCAGAGACTTTTCGTCTCCGGTAATGAAATAATCCTTCTGGAACTTTACAATCGCAGTAATCGTCTGTAATAAGGTATTCTGACGTTGATTAATAGCATCAATGTACCATTTTGCAGCATCCAGTTTTTGCTTGATAAATAATGCGGCCTGCTTATGTTCTGATGAATTCTTATCATGAGAATAAGTAGTCAGAATGTCTTTGTATTCTTCAGAAACTCTTAAAGTAGGTGCATTTTTGCTGTTCAGCATAGGAATTACCTGTCCGTCTTTCACCTGAATCACAAAATCCGGGATAATTTCCTGATTGATTGTAATAGTCTGGGTATCAAAATTCCCTCCTACTTTAGGAGACAGTTTTGAGATTTCATCCAGAGCATCTTTCAGATCTTCTTCTTCAATATCATATTTCTGAATGATCTTATTATAATGCTTATTCGTTAAAGCTTCAAACTGATATCTTAAGATATTGGCAGCTAAAGAAACTGCTTTGTCTGAGCTTACTTTCTTTTCAATCTGTAATAGTAAACATTCCTGCAGACCTCTTGCTCCTACTCCTGATGGATCCAGTTTCTGAACATAGTTTTCAAGGACGTCCTCTACTCTTTCTTTCGTGGTATAAATTCCCTGTGAGAAAGCCAGATCATCCACAATAGATTTGATCTCTCTTCTCAGATATCCGTCTGTATCTAAGTTTCCGATAAGATATTCTGCAATCTTAAGATCTTCTTCATTGATATTAACCAGGTGAATCTGTTCTGTAAGATAGTCATATAAAGATTGTCCCTCCGTTAGAAGGCTTTCGTTATCAAATTCCTCATCATCCGGAGAATAGTTACTGGATGCAGTTTTATAGCTTGGTTCGTCGTCATAGATATATTCATTGACGTCGAAATCTGTTTCAATGCTTTCTGTACCCTCATCCTGATAAGCGTCTTCCAGAGAAGAATAGTCATCCTCTTTAGAATCTTCTTTTGCAATTTCCAAAGCCGGGTTTTCTTCTAACTCTCTCTCCAGTTCCTCTTCAAATTCAAGAGTATGGAGCTGAATAAGCTTCATCAACTGGATCTGCTGAGGGGCCAGCTTTTGTCCTAATTTGAGTTGTAAGTGTTGTTTAAGCATATTCTAATTTGCGTTTTAACATAACATATTCTACGAATTTAATAAATTTATTTGATAAAAAACACATTTAGCATGATTTTTGCATGACTTACCTTAATATAATAAACTATTAAATAATAAAAAAGCTTAACTTGTGATTAAGGCTTTTTTTATTGTTCTAGAATTCAGCGCTTTTCGGTGTTCTAGGGAAAGGAATTACGTCTCTGATATTCGTCATTCCTGTTACGAAAAGAACCAGTCTTTCCAGTCCTAAACCAAAGCCCGCATGCGGCACAGAACCGAATTTTCTGGTATCAAGGTACCACCAAAGCTCGTGCTCATCTACATGCATATCTGCCATTTTCTGTTTTAAAACATCCAATCTCGCTTCTCTCTCTGATCCACCGATGATTTCACCGATACCAGGGAAAAGAACATCCATAGCAGCAACGGTTTTGTTGTCATCATTCAGTTTCATATAGAACGCTTTGATTTCTTTCGGATAGTCAAATAATACTACCGGGCTTTCAAAATGTTTTTCTACAAGGTATCTTTCATGCTCAGACTGAAGGTCTGTTCCCCATTTTTCAACCGGGTAAGCAAATTTTCCTTTTTTGTTTTCTTTAGAGTTCAATAAGATTTCGATAGCTTCTGTATAGCTTACACGCTTGAAACGCTTCGCTATTACATTCTGAAGTTTTTCGATAAGACCTTCTTTTGCTCTTTCTTTTTCCGGTTTTGTTTTCTGCTCTTCTGCAAAACGGTTGTCTAAGAACTCAAGATCATCTTTACAGTTATCCAATACATACTGGATCACATATTTTAAGAAATCTTCCGCAAGGTCGATGTTATCTTCAAGGTTGTTGAATGCCACTTCCGGCTCAATCATCCAGAACTCAGCAAGGTGTCTTGTCGTGTTAGAATTTTCAGCACGGAAAGTAGGTCCGAAAGTATAGATTCTTCCCAATCCCATTGCTGCAGTTTCTCCTTCAAGCTGTCCTGAAACGGTAAGGTTGGTTTTCTTACCGAAGAAATCCTGTGAAAAATCAATTTCTCCTTCTTCAGTTTTCGGCATGTTATTCAGGTCAAAGTTTGTTACTCCAAACATTTCACCTGCTCCTTCTGCATCTGCTCCTGTAATAACCGGGGTGTTGATATAGAAAAACTGGTTCTGGTTGAAGAACGAGTGAACCGCAAAGCTTACTGCATGACGTACTCTGAACACTGCACCAAAAAGGTTTGTTCTGAATCTTAAGTGTGCCTGCTCACGAAGCTTTTCAAGGCTGTGTTTCTTAGGCTGAAGAATCGTACTCTGAAGCTCTTCTGTAAAGTTATCTCCTAAAACAATGATCTTTTTAGCAATAATCTCCACAGATTGTCCTGCTCCCTGGCTTTCTACTACTTCTCCTACTACTTTAAGGGAAGAAGCTGTACTGATATTCTTAAGGATCGCTTCATCAAAATTTTCGAAATCAACAACTATCTGCAAATTATTAATCGTAGAACCATCATTAAGCGCAATAAAGCGATTAGCACGGAAGGATCTTACCCATCCGTAAACTGTAATGTCATGATGTAATACTTTCTTGTAATCCTTTAGGACTTCTTTGATCGTTTGCTTTTTCATTTGTTGATGATAAATTTTTTATATAAAAATTAATGTCCGCAAAGTTACAAAAAAACAGCGCAACTTGATGATTGCGCTGTCTTTAAAAATCATTTAACAAGCATTTAAACTTACAGTTCAGGAAATTCACCTTTTTTCTTCTGCTTATTCTTCTGCATTTTCAGGGTACATTTCCACTCAATATTGTCCTGAACTTCAATAAAATCCGTATTGATCCGGAATGAACACTTTACACTATCACTTTTAAAAAGAATAAAATTTTATTTTACTCTGAGCTTTCTTGGAATTAGTTTTATTGAAATGGTTATTAGTTTTTAAGTGATACGTTCGTGGTACATTACCCGGTCATACATCCATTTTTACACTATACTATACTTTTAAACATTGTGGCGGATTCACCACCGGATTTTGTTTTTAACTGCTTATGATTTTTAAATAATCACTACACTTTTATATTTCTAAACTTTATGAACAATTATCTCATGATTTACATTGTATTTTCTTGGTTATTATTTCAGGTTTTTATCCTCTTTATTATTAGTTCTTATGATACAATTCCTGACTTAAGATTGTAACGAATCAACAGTTTTGAATTGATATCTTGTATTGTGCACATACAAAATAAATGGTTGTGTTTTTACCTGAAGCAAAGATGCAGGAAGTGGAATAACGACACAAGTGTATGGTATATAGATTCATAAATCTATATACCTAAAATCATGAATCTATAAACACAAATAAAATGAAAATCAATAAGTTAAACCTATTTCCCGGTCATATTTTCAATTTCTTTCAGATAGATAGAAAGAGGTGTTCCGGTTCTTTTTTTGAAGGCTAAAGTAAAAGCCTGTTCGTTATTATATCCTAATTCTTCGGCAATAAAAGGAATTTTATAAGACCTGAATTTTCTGTCATTGGCCAGTCTGCTGATGGCATAATCAATACGGAGATCATTAAGATACGTTGCAAAGTTTTTTCCTTTGTGCGTATTGATAATTTCCGAGAGATATTTCGAGTTGGTTTTTATTTTTTTAGCAAGACTTCCCAGGGTGATCCCTTTATTCAAAAAAAGGTCTTTGTTTTCAAATAGTTCAAGTTCTTTTAAAATACTTTGGGCAATATCTTCCGAGATTGTTCTGCTAGTTCTGTCTTCTGTATTTCCGGTGTTTTCAGCTGCAAGATTTTCAGAGAAGGATTCTTTTTCCGGTTCAGATTTATAGTCTCTATCAAACCTTCTTTCATTAGCAGACAGAATCAGATCCTGAGCAATCTTTTTATAGTTTTTTTCAGACTTTTTATACTTAAAATATACGTTGATGAATAACAAGTGTGATATCAATAAAAGACTCAACACTATATAAAACAGACTCTTTCTTTTTGTAAGCTCATTAGTAATGCTTTCCTTTTCCTGCTGAAGTTCCGGTGTATCATATCTTCTCGGAAGCTCTCTGGAAATATATCTGAACTGGGAATCAAGAACATTATCCACCTTCAAAAACCGCTCTACATAATACAGCTGCTTCTCAGTATCACTGTTTTCTTTATAATAATCAATCAGATAGGTGTATACATCTCTCAGCTCTGGATAGATATAGTTTGTTTTAAGAACCATAGAATCTATCTTTCGGAAAAAATCTACAGCTTTATCTTTTTGCTGAAGTCCGGCATAGGATTTCCCCAAATATAAAAGAGTATAATGCTGGCTTCTTTTATCACTAATATTGTTTGTAAAGAAATACTTTTCACATTCTAACAGACCGTCAATAGCTTTCTGGTATTTTTTTGAATGCAGATTATAATACCCCAAAAGCCCAAGGTTTTCATAATAACGGTAAGTATCTTTATTTTTCCTGGACTCTTGTAAGCCATCCTGTATCAGAATATAGGCAGAATCCATCTTATTGATTTCTATGTAAGCATCAGCCAGATTCAGTTTGAGCGTTTTTTCTCATCCTCATTCATATAATCTGCATCATAAGCGTAGTGTCTCAGCACTTTAGCTGTCTCTGCATGTTTTCCGATATAATTATTCAGATAGGCAATACTGATATGTGCCATGGCAATCTGCCTTTTATTTCCTTTTTCTTTGGCGTACTTCAGTCCTAAGATATAATTGTTCAATGCAGACTGAAGATTGTCATTTCTAAAATAAAGATTTCCTCTTAACAAATAAGTTCTGGCCGGATACGTATCTTCTTTGGAGTTTTGGGTGATATGTTGTAAGCTGTCAAGATCCTTTAATGCATCAGATAAATTTTCTTCGAAATGACGCATGACGTATCCTTCAGCAATATGGGTTGCATCTTTTTCAGATTTTGCCTTTTTAAGATAATCATCTGCAATACTTTTACTGTTTCCTTCTCCCATACGAGTACTATAGAATTCTTTTTCCAATTCTTCATAAGTACGTTTTTCCGGAGTATTTTTTTCTTCATTATTGGTCTGTGCATGACAAAACACAGTGCCAATAATCAAAAACAGTAATAAAAACTTAATTTTCATCATTCATCCTAGCTATATTACAAAAATATTATTTTTCTTCAGTAGATACACCACCCCTTTTACTTTTTTCCAAGTATTAATCAATATTATCATTAAAATTAATGATAATAATTCTACAAAGAGAGAGTACAGCGTGAAAAATTGTACGCTCTCTAAAAATCATTTCCATTCTACCTTCCCTTCCAAATAATATACCCTTCCCTTGTCTTCGTAAAGAAGATCATATCCTTGTGATGTCAGGTAGAAATGACAGACTTTCATTTCCCCGTTTCTGTCTTTAAACTGAAGAACAGCAGGACACATTTTTGCCCGATCCATTTTCTTCACCATCAGGTCAAAATTCTTCTGAATATTCTTTTTACTGTACAGAGATAACATTCTGTCGTCAATAAAACGGATATATTTCAAAGAGGAAAGAGGATAATTGATCAATTTAAACGGTTGATCTGCCAGTTTAGCCGCATTTTCGTTGAAAAAATTCGTGATCGAAAGACTGTCATTTGTAATTTTTTTCACCACACTGGATTCATATCTTTTTCCATCTGCAAATTCCATACTGTAGATGGCTTCCATTTTAATCGCAAAACCTTTTCCGGATTTTCTTAAATCTTTAAGGTCTGTAAATTCTTTTCCTTTTTTGAGGATGATTAAAACATTTCCTTCTCCAAAATCACAGTCATAATATTTTTTATAGTCAAAGGGTTCTTCTATTGGAATATTCACAGTATCATTGATGGTATTTTGTGAAAAAATACGGGCTGAAAACAGCAGCAAAAATAATATCAGTTTATAATTTTTCATGGTTGAATTATTTATGGGTTTAAAATCATTTACTTAATTGTTTCAGGTATTGATAGTGTGAGATCACAGCATCTGCAATACTCTTTTCATGGTAGGGAAAGTTGTTTCTGGCCGCCGCTTCTTTGATTGCCGGAGTAATAATCGTATACACCGTGTGCGGCAATCCGGGAAAAAGATGATGCGCTGCATGAGAATTAAATCCGCCAAAAATCCAATTCGCCAATCTGCTGGTGGGGTGATAATCGAGAGATACCGCTAGCTGATGTTCATAATAATCATAAGGCAGATACCCTTCCTCATCTGCTTTCGGAAAATCTGTTTCGAGGCTCAGATGAGAAATAATCAAAGTGAGGACAAAAAACAGAGAAATGGTCACATGCATGATGATAAAAGATATTAAAATCATCGTCACCGGAATATCCGTAAATAGCACTGGCAGCATCAACATATAACCGAAGTAAGCCAATTTCAACAGGATAACTTCCATTACAGACATGACGGAATGATTCTGATTTCTGAGATTCGCCAGATTTTTTTTTCTTACATAAATAAAATCTTTGATCACAATCCAGTGTAAAGTATAAAAGCAGTACAGCACGGTAGCATACAAATGCTGATAAGCATGTATTCTTCTTTTGGGATGATGCGCAGATAACCGCAAAAAATATTATCATCAATATCAGCATCACAGCCATCCACATTAGGAAATACATGGTGAGAAGCAATATGTCTTTTTCTCCAAAGCCTTGCATTGACGCCCTGTAAATTAAATGTGATATAATAAATGATTCGGTTAAGCTTTTTATACTTTGAAAATGTATTATGCACACAGTCATGAGCACAGTTGAAAGCCAGTAATATTCCTGTAAGCCCTAAAGCGATATAATTCAAGATTACAAGCCAGTTTTTTTCTGCGGTATAAGGATTAAAAAGATTAGCGTACAAAAGCAGAAAGGTTAAAGAATAAAACAGAAATTTAATGATCATCAGTCTTTCGGCCTTTTTAGTTACTTCATCTGTCAGCAATATATTCACCTCTTCACGTAATTCTGAATAGAAAGGAGAGGTTGCTTTTTTGAATCTGATTTTTGGTTTCATAATCACTTTTTATTTATTTTCTGTTTCTTAAAATTCCAGTTGATCAAAGGCAGTTTTCTCCTCCCGTTCTCATTCCATCCGCCAATCTGTATCCCTGTGAAATCATCACATTTATTGTATAGTCCGATCTGTATTCCTCTGCATTTCTTCCCGATATTGGCCAATGGAGCTACAGAAACTCCTTTCATTTCGTGGTGCAGATTAAAAAAGGGAGAAACAGATATTCCATTGGTCACCGCATAGGTATTTACATTACTCGAAATATTGATTTCCAACCCATTAGTGACTGTAGGTTCCATATTGATGAGCGATAATTGAAGTCCGTTAATTGTATTCATCTTTCCACGGGGAACAATTATATAATCATAGTTGCCTGGTAACTGTAAATTAAAAAGCATCAATGGCGGAAGAAAAATGCCTACAAAATTGAATCCCATTCCCAATCCATTTACTTTTTTAGGTTTAAAATGGTCTTCTTCATCAAAATATTTAAATAAAAGGCCATTGACATTGCGGACATTCTTTGAGGGTGAAGCTGCAATGAATTTCGGTTTTAAAGAATCAACTTTTATGCTGTCTGATGCATGAACCAGACTACTGAATAAAAGAACTGCTATTAATAAAATTCGTGTTTTCATAACTCTTATTTTAAAATTATAGTTCAAAATTATCTGCAGAAGACTCAGTTCCGAATGTGAAAAAAAATTAAAAAAAACATCCTGTTTGCGAAAATCACAAAATAAGGGGTTGGAAGCGGGAAGAAGGAAGCGGGAAGTTACTTTGGGTGATCAATAGTAATAGTGATTATAAATTCAATTACTTTTAAATTGTTATTGATTCTTTCGACCTCCGATACTTCCCTTCCCCCAGCTTCAAGCTTCCCACCTTCTAAACAAAAAATCAAAAACTCTTTCCACAAAAAAATACTACATTTGTGAAAATCACAAAACTATGCACCAGGAAGCTCTGCTCAAGGAAATCCGAAGAAAAATAGGTGAGAAATCTTTAAATGATGAGATCGCCAATATTCTTAATATCAGCTATGACGCGGCTCACAGAAGGACTTCTATGAAAGCCAAGTTCAGTTTTGAAGAAGCATTGGAGCTCGCTAAATACTATCAAATTTCACTGGATCAGTTTCTGGGAACGGAAAATCAATTGGTGGTAAAGAGAACGCAACCTGTAAAAACCACCGAAGATCTTTTAAACTATTTCGAGAACTCATTGAAGATTTTGAACGTTTTTCAGAACATCACCAATTCCAAAGTATTTTATTCCGCAAAAGACATCCCGTTTTTTTATACGATTTCAGATTCCATTCTGTCCCGTTTCAAGTTTTATGTGTGGATGAATTTACTGAATCAGGATAAGTTTCTGAGCCCGTTTCATGAGTTTAATATGGAATACCATTCTGTAAAAAATGAAATGCTGAAAGACCTTTACGATAAACAAAACGTAACAGAAATATGGAATGACACTACGATTATGAGTGCTTTGAGACAAATCTCATTCTATTATGAAATGGGATTATTAAAGAAAAATGATGTGGATCTTATTCTGGAAGACCTGAGAAAATTACTGGAAGGGCTCGAAATTAAAACGCTGGAAAAAACAAATTTTCAGATCTATGTGAATGATTTAGTCATTTTAAACAATAGTATTTTATTCAAAAATGAAGAACAATGTTCCTTTTTTGTACCCTTCAGTATGTTCGGGTATATGATGACCAATGATAAAATAACCTGTGAAGATTCTCTGAGTTATTTTGAGCATCAGATCAAGAACTCCCGATCACTGAATGAATCCGGAAACCGGGAAAGGAAAATGTTTTTCAATAAAATGTATGAACAGATTGACCGATTAAAACAAAATTTATCCTGATCACTATTTTCAACCTTATTCACGATTTGGATACATCATTCCCCGATTCGGCTACATTTCCCCTTCTATAAGTTTCCATCTTTGTACCATCATTTAAACAAAACAATATTTAAAAATGGAAACAAAAAAGTATGGTTCGTGACAGGAGCTTCAAAAGGCTTAGGATTCGAGTTGGTAAAAAAATTACTATCCGAAGGATTTCAGGTTGCTGCTACAAGCCGTACCGTTGAATCTCTGATCTCCACCATCGGAGAGACTTCAGAAAACTTCCTTCCCCTCAGCGTTAACATCACGGACAATAAAGACATTAAATCTGCTATTGAAAAAACCGTTGAACATTTCGGACGAATTGATGTGGTTGTCAACAATGCAGGCTATGGACAAATTGGGACGCTTGAAGAACTTACCGATGAAGAGACAAGAGAAAATTATGCCGTGAACGTTTTCGGAACCTTAAATGTGATCAGAAATGCAATGCCTTATCTTCGTGAACAGAGATCAGGAAACATCTTCAATATCTCTTCTGTCGGCGGATATTCTGCTAATTTCCCGGGCTGGGGAATCTACTGTTCTACAAAATTTGCTGTTGCCGGATTTACAGAAGCACTGGCTGAAGAAGTAAAAGACTTCGGAGTGCACGCTACCGTTGTCTATCCCGGATATTTCCGTACGGATTTTTTAACTAAAGATTCGGTAAAAACACCTGCTAATCCTATTCAGGCCTATGAAGCAGCAAGAAATTCCGAACAGGCTCACCTTAATGAAATCAATGGAAATCAGCCTAATGATCCTGAAAAAGCAGCTGACGTACTGATTCAGATCAGTAAAGAGAAAAATCCACCTGTACATTTATTATTAGGAGTAGGAACGATGGAATTTCTGAATAACAAAATTGATATTTTAAAGAAAGACGCTGAGAAATGGGAAAGTCTTACTGTCTCTACTGCAATTTAATAAGATAATCATATCCTTCGACTCCACTCAGGCTGACATTCCTAATACTTACTACTTTAATTTAATCGAATAAATTAAATATACAACTTTAGAGAAGTCAGCTGACCGGAGTCGAAAACTTTCTGAATCAATACGTTATCATTATTTATTAAAAAACTAACTTTGCTCTATGAAACAGCCTATTCGTTTTAATTCTATTTCAGATTTTCATGCTTTCTGTAGTCTGCCGAATCCTGAACATCCGATGATCAGTTTGATAGATTACAGCAAAGTCAAATATATTGTGGAGGATGATGAGTTGAAATGGATTCAGAATTTTTACTCCATTGGTCTGAAAAAAAATGTCAGCCCAAAGTTCAATTATGGACAGCAGCAATATGATTTTGATTCAGGAGTACTGTGTTTTGTTTCGCCACAGCAATATTTAAGTCTTGAAGTCAATCCTGATGTTCAGGTCAATCCTACCGGATTTTTATTGCTTATTCATCCTGATTTTCTGTGGAATACTTCTTTAACGAAGAAAATAAAATCTTATGATTTCTTTAGCTACCAGGTGAAAGAAGCCCTTTTTCTTTCCGATAAAGAAGAGAAAACCCTAGTTGATATTTTTAAAAATATTGAACAAGAATATCAAGCAAACACCGATAGATTTACGCAAGAGCTAATTATTTCACAGATTGAATTATTATTAGTTTACTCAGACCGTTTTTATGAACGTCAATTTTTCACCCGAAAAAAATCAAGTCACGAATTACTGTACAAGTTTGAGGACATCCTTTCCCAATATTTCGAAAACGGAAATCTCCTTGAAAATGGTATTCCTTCGGTAAAAACCATTGCTGATCAGATGAATATTTCTCCTAATTATTTGGGAACACTGCTTCGCTTACATACGCAGCAAAATACTCAGCAGCATATTCAAAATAGATTAATTGATTCTGCAAAAGAGCGTTTGAGCACCACCAGTTTATCTGTGAGTGAAATTGCGTATGAATTAGGATTCGAACATCCACAATCTTTCAGCAAGCTTTTTAAACAGAAGACCAGTCAGTCTCCGGGAGAATTCAGAAAGTTATTTAATTAAATGCTGTAAGAGGTCAATACTACAATAGAAATGTTAATTTCATTCTATTTTGCAATAAGGAAGTTCATTATTTTTGTTCAAATACTTTTATAAGATGAAATCTATCCTATTATTGATCTTTACTTTCTCATTTTATTTTTATCAGGGACAAAATAAAAATATAGTGGATGCTGAGAAAATTGAGAATCCGATTCATAAAAAATACTCCGGAAAGATTGTTTTTCTTACCCAAAATATTGCACTTGAAAATCTGAAAGATTCAGACTTCATTACTTCTTCTGTATTTCAGGAAAACGGAGATCTTGGAATTCAGACCTTCTTTGATAACTCTCTGGTCAATTATCTGCATCAACTTGAACCTAACTGGACAGTGGATGAATTGCTGAAAAAAGGAAATTATCAATTCTCTTTTTATGTAGACGGAAAACTCATTTATAAAGAAAACCTCAATACAGGCGCAGGTACTCCGGATAGTAAAAAAATCAAAACATCATTACGAATTCCTCTTGTCAGCAGTAAAAATGAAGATTCATGGGGAAGATATCTATGGATGCGTTTTTATATGGCAAACAACGGAATTGATGCACTGACATCAGGGAAACACCTGTTGAAAATTGAAATTCAGCCTTATCTCAATACTTCTAGCCTTAAAACGGGACCTGTAATTGCAGAAGGACAAATTAACCTTATCGTTCCTTCTCAAAATATTTCGGAACAGCAAATTGCAGTTCAGCCCATCCAATCCAATAGCGGATGGAAAGTTTCTCAGGAAAAAATAAATACAGAAACCATCAGAAATCTGAATAAGAAAATCGCACAAAACAGATTCAAAAATATCACCGGAATTGTGGTTGTAAAGGAAGGAAAGCTGCTTTTGGAAGAATATTTTAATGGTTCAGGAAGAGATTCTCTGCAGGATACCCGATCTGTGGGAAAGTCTTTTTCTTCAGCTTTGACGGGAATTGCCATCAAAGACAGGTATTTAAAAAGTAAAAATCAAAATCTGAAAGAATTTTATGACCTGAAGACCTTTAAAAATTATTCCTCACAAAAAGACAATGTAACTATAAAGAGCTTATTGACAATGAGCTCAGGATTTGATGGGAATGATGAAAATTATGAATCCCCAGGAAATGAAGAAAATATGTACCCCACTGAAAATTGGATCAAATTTATATTAGATCTGCCTATGACGGAGAATACAATAGGAAAAAACTGGAGTTATTTCACGGCGGGAGTAGTATTAACCGGAGATATTTTAGATAAAAGCATTCCACAAGGTCTAGAAAAGTATACAGAGAAAAAATTATTTCAACCTCTTGGAATTACCCATTACCAATGGCAGTTTACACCACAGCATAAGCCTTCACTGGCAGGCGGGTTACGTATGAAAGCGCTTGATTTTGCAAAATTCGGACAGCTGTATAAAAATAACGGAGTGTGGAATGGGGAAACAATATTGAGTAAGGAATGGATTAAGAAATCTTTCACCAATTATTTCACAGATAATCCTGATTTTGAAGGATACGGATATTTATTCTGGAGAAAGGTTTACACAGTGGGCAACAAAAGTTATGAAGCTTTCCAATCCAGTGGAAACGGGGGAAATAAAATCATTATTTTCACTCAAATACCAGTTGTCATCGTGATTACTGCACAAGCCTACAATAAACCATATGCACACCAGCAATCTGAGAAAATAGTACAGGAATATCTTTTACCCTCCTTAAAAATGGGTAATGAATAATTAGTAATGAGTAATGTGGAAAATTGAGAAAGAAGAATTTATTGCTTATTGCAAAAATTATTCATCTTTCTTGGATGGAACAAGGAATACATCAATAAGACCTTCTGGAAGTTCCATTTTGATAATTCTTTCTTCCCTGTCAACTGCAAGAATCCAGTCTTTTATCATAGGAATAACCACTTCCTTTCCATCCAGATTGGTAATGAAATACACCTGTGCGGTCTGATCGTTTACAGATCTGATCACACCACAGTTGTTGTCATTTTGATCAAAAATTTCAAATCCGATGATTTCGTGGTAATAGAATTGTTTTCCTGAAAGTTTAGGCAGAGAAGTAAGCGGAAGGTAAACACTTTTACCCAACACCTGATCTACTATAGCTTCAGAAGAGTTTTTGAATGCAAGATTCAGAGCATCAAGTTTGCTCCATGATGATTTTTCAATAAAAAATGGAACCAATAATCCGTTGATTTCAACGAATATTGATTCCAATTTATTGTAAAGCTCGGGTTGATCGGTATCCAATTTAAGGATTACGTTACCCGCAAGTCCGTGTCTGCGTGTGATTTTTCCTAAAAAATAGCAATCTTCTTTACGCATAACAGGGTTTGTTCTTAAGCTTCAGTGTTTTCTTCAGTTTCAGCAGCAGGAGCTTCTCCTTCTGTAGCTTCAGCAACAACTTCTTCAGCAGGTGCGTTTGCAGCTTCTTCAGCAGCTTTAGCATCCGCTTCAGCTTGTGCAGCAGCAGCAACTCTAGCTTCGTTTACTTTTACTTCAGCTTCTAAAGCAGCTTTCTTAGCATCAGCTTTAGCAGTTGCTAAACCTTCTACTTTACCTTGTACTTTAGAATCTTTAGCTTCTACCCAAGCATTGAATCTTTTTTCAGCTTCAGCTTCGTCAAAAGCACCTTTAGCTACACCACCTTGTAAGTGTTTTTTGTAAAGAGCTCCTTTGTAAGATAGAATAGCTCTAGCAGTATCAGTAGGCTGAGCACCGTTGTTTAACCACTGTACAGCAGAATCAACGTTCAATTCGATAGTTGCCGGGTTAGTAATTGGGTTGTAAGTTCCTAGTTTTTCGATGAATCTACCATCTCTTCTAGCTCTAGAATCTGCAACCACGATGTGGAAAAAAGGTTTTCCTTTTTTACCGTGTCTTTGTAATCTGATTTTTACTGACATAATGTTTGAATTTTACGGGAACTCGTCCCAGTTAAATATTTAAGAGTGCAAAGATAGTAAAAAAGTTTGAAGTAAAAAGCTTCGAACAAAAAGTTTTAGAAATTCAATTTATTTTTTTTAACCAAGCAGGGCAAGAGAGAATATTGCTGAAATAATTACGGAAATAAAAACAGCCATAAAAACAACAAAATTATCCCGTGTTTTTCCTGTAATTCCATAGATCACCAAATAATTGATGATATAAACAGGCACCAGCAGAAAAAATGAAAACTCTCCTGTAGATGTCATCACAGCCTTTAGAAAAATAGCTCCGGTAGCAGAAGCTGCTACAAGCCCTAAAAGGCTTTTAAGAATTATTTTCGAATCTATTTTATCATTTTCTTTGACTTTTGAAAACTGATCAAATTTATCCAGAATAAAAACTTTCAAATCACTGCTTCCGATCATTTCCGAAGAGATATTTTCCAGAATAGTATCTATCTTTTCTCCCTTTTGTACTCTTTTGTGTACTTCAAATGAGATTTTTCCTTTTTCTTTCACTAAAACTTTCCTGAATTCTGCGGCTTTTACAAATTCATCATAATTGAATTGCTGACTGATGGCTTCCCGTAATTCATCATTGGCTGTACCTGTATGATCAGTCATATGAAGATAAGCAGCATGCAGATCTTCTTCATTATAATTTCGGTAAATGTTTTTCATCTATACCGCTCCCATATAGAAAAGTCCCAGACATTGCTGATTTTCCTCAATAGTCAAAGAATCTTTCAAGTTCTCTACGATTTTAGGAGAACTCCAGTAACACCCGATATTGTTTGCTGTACAGGTAAGATACATGTTCTGTACCGCCATTGAAGTCGCTGCTATTTCTTCCCATTCAGGAACCATTCCGCTGAAATTGACTACAATGGAAACTACAACATTGGCTTTATTGATTTTAAAACCAATATCTGCGTATTTTTTTTCTAAGAAAAGCTGTTCAGGAGTGATTGCTTTATAGATTGCCTGCATTTCTGATGCCAGCTGTGCTTTTTCTTCCCCTTTGAATATTTTGAAACGCCAAGGTTTAGTACGTTTATGGTTGGGAGCAAATGTGGCAGAGTTTACAATTTCCTCTACAACTTCCTGAGATATCTCTGTGTCTGTATAATCTTTTGGAAAAATACTTCTTCTTTGCTCTATAATTTCTTTTAAGATGGATGCATTATTCATGTAACAAAATTACGAAAAAGATGGATGCAGGAAGCAGGGTGAAGGAAGTTTAATCTTTGACGGGTGATAAAGAATACTGAAAGCTTATCAAAATTACTTTTTACTTTTTACTTTTTACTTTTTACTTTTACAAAACCTCTATAACCTTCTGATGGATTTTGTTTAAGGTAAATTCATCTCCGGGTTTCATCCCCATCATTTTTTGGCCATAGGACTTTCGGGAGAGATAGCGTAAAACCTGTCACCTTCAAAAAAGAACTCACCTAATGAAACGGATATATAAAACCTGGCTTTGTTGGTAATGACCAGAGAACCAAGCTGCACCCTTTCTGTAGCTGTATTCAGGACTTTTGCCATATTTCTTTTAAGATCATTCAAAGCCCCAAGTTGTCGCTGCATCTGGTAAATCTCCTCCTGCATTTCTTCTCTCATGCTGTCATACTTCGGCGTTTTTTTGATGTCACGGCTGGCTTCCAGGGTAAATTCGATAAAGTTTTTAAGCTTTTCAATTTTCTCTGTGATGGTGGTTTTCACAAAGTCTCTGATATCACTTTTTTCAAATACAATCTTCTCCATACAATCTATTCTTTATATAAAGATAATATTTTTAGAATAATATTTCTTGGGCTTAACATAAAATAATGCTCACAAAATAACCATCATTTTTGTAAAATTATTTCTAGCTTTGCCTTTTTTAAAACTAAAACCATGTTTAAAGCACCATTTTCATTTGATGGAAGAATCAGAAGGACAGAATACGGATTGTCCTATCTTCTATATCTGGTATTTTCTGTACCTTTTAATATCTATTTTCAGAGTAATGAACCATCAGGCACTGTTACTTTTATATTTTTCCTTTTACTTATTCCATTCCTTTGGTTTCTTCTTGCACAAGGGGCAAAAAGATGTCACGACAGAGGAAATTCCGGTTGGTATCAATTAATTCCTTTCTATAGTTTATGGATGTTATTCGCAGACAGCGATCACGGTCCTAATGAATATGGCCCTAATCCTAAAGGTGAAGGTAACTATAACTCCATCAACGAGATTGGCAAGAAAGAATTGTAATAAAAAAGCCTTGTAAAATTTACAAGGCTTTCCTATTATTTTTCAGCAAGTTTTTTCAGATCGCCCAGTCCCTGGCCAAACATTTTATCCATATTACTATCCATCATCGGCTTCATGATTTTCATCATGGTATTTAGTTCATTATCTATCGTCCAGGTCACTTTCGTTCCGCTACCTTCAGTAGTCAGTATGATATTACTTTTAGCAGTTCCTTCAAAAGGTTGTATGAAATGAAGCTGGGTTCCCAGTTTTTCATTCGGGATAATTTCTGCGATAGACTGTTCTCCTTCACTGTCATCTCCCTTCCAGTGGTAAGAGTTGCCAAGCTGGTCACCCGCACCAGAATAGGTTACAGAAAAGTTTTTGATCTCTTTAGAAAAAGGGTCCCAGGTATTGTATGCCTGCAAAGAGTTAGTATGCTGCCATACTTTTTCCTTTGGAGCATTAATGACAACAGATTTTTCATAGTGATAATCTTTACTGAAAGCCAGCATGGCAATTACAGCATAGATAAGAATCAGTACGATGATGGTACCAATAATTTTTAAGAGTGTTTTCATAGTCTATATATTTAAGGTTATTTATTTTAATAATGATGTTCAAATCTGTTCTCAAAATTAAATATTCCCACATCACTCCCTCTTTCCATATGACAAGATTATTAAAGATAAGGTATTTTTGTCATAACTTACCAGTAAGGCATTATTTTTGAGCATTTCAGCTGGGATTCCCAATGAATCCTTACATTTACCTTATATAAAAAGATCAAGAAATGAATATTTTAACAGAAAAATTTAACACTCCATATCATTCGGCTCCATTCAACAGTATTAAAAATGAAGATTATCTTCCTGCATTTAAAGAATTGATTCAAAAATCTGAAGCAGAAATTGATGCTATTGTTAACAATCCTGAAGCGCCTACTTTCGAAAATGTAATTGAAGCATTGGCCTATTCCGGAGAGCAGCTGGATGTGGTTTCTAATATTTTTTTCAACCTAAATTCTGCAGAAACCAGCGACGAAATTCAGCAGATTGCTCAGGAAGTTTCTCCGATCTTAACAGAATATTCTTCAAAAATTTCTCAAAATGAAGCCCTTTTCAACAAAATCAAAAAAGTATATGATGAAAAGGAAAAATACAATCTCAACGAAGAGCAGGAAATGCTTTTGAATGAAACCTACAAAGGTTTTGTAAGAAGCGGCGCCTTATTGAATGAGGAAGACAAAGAAAAATTAAAGAATATCAGCATGGATCTTTCTTTAAAGTCTTTACAGTTCGGACAAAATGTACTGGCTTCCACGAATGCTTATTTTAAACATATCACCAATAAAGAAGATCTTGCAGGAATTCCTGAAGCGATTATCGATCAATATGCTGAAGAAGCGAAAGAAAGAAACCTTGAAGGCTGGGTAGTAACGTTACAGTATCCAAGTTATATTCCGTTCATGACGTATGCTGAAAACCGTGAACTGAGAAAAGAACTGGCTTTAGCCAATGGTAAAAAATCTTTCGATGGTGGAGAATTTGATAACCAGAATCTGATTAAGGAGCTTTTGAATTTAAAGCAACAAAAAGCAGAACTTATCGGGTATAAAAACTATGCAGATTTCGTATTGGAAGAAAGAATGGCTAAGTCTCCGGTAAAAGTTTTAGATTTTTTAAATGAACTTCTCACCAAAGCAAAACCTTATGCTGATAAAGAAATTGAAGAATTAAAAGCTTTAGCAAAAGCTGACGGAATTGAGGAAATGCAAGGCTACGACCACGCTTTCTATGCTGAAAAACTTCGTAAGGCGAAATTCGATCTTAATGATGAAGAATTGAAACCTTATTTCCCGTTAAATCAGGTACAGGATGCTGTATTCGGCCTGGCTGGAAAACTTTTCGGGCTGACTTTTGAGGAGAGAAATGACATTCCTAAATACCACGAAGATGTAAAGGTATACGAAGTAAAAGAAGCCTCCAACTCCGCTCAGGCTGGCAGCTACAAGGCATTATTATACGTTGATTATTTTCCAAGAAAAGGAAAAAGAGCCGGTGCATGGATGACGAGCTACAAAAACCAATACAAGCAGAACGGTGAAAATTCCCGTCCGCATATTTCAATTGTCTGCAACTTTAGCAAACCAACAAAAGATACGCCTAGCTTACTGACTTTCCAGGAAGTAACTACTTTATTCCACGAATTCGGGCATGCGCTTCATGGGATGATGGCAGATACTCAATATCCTACCCTTTCCGGAACTTCTGTGAAATGGGATTTTGTGGAACTTCCGTCACAGTTTTTGGAAAACTTCTGCTACGAGCCGGAATTCTTAAAAACGTTTGCAAAACATTATAAAACCGGAGAAGTACTTCCTGACGAAAAAATTGAAAAAATTGAACAGTCTAAAAACTTTATGGAAGGGTATCAGACTTTAAGACAGCTAGGTTTCGGACTTCTGGATATGAACTATCATACAAAAGTGGCAGAACTGGAAAACGAAAGTGTAAAAGAGTTCGAAGATAAATATACCAAAGCAACAACTCTTTATCCTTCCAACACTGAAACGGCAATGAGCCCAAGTTTCTCACATATTTTCCAGGGAGGATATTCTGCAGGATATTATTCTTACAAATGGGCGGAAGTTCTGGATGCCGATGCATTCCAGTATTTCAAAGAAAACGGAATCTTCAACCCTGAGATCGCAGCCAAGTATAAAGTACTGCTTTCTTCGGGCGGAACGAAAGATCCGATGGAGCTTTATAAAAACTTCAGAGGCAGCGAACCAAAAGTAGAAAGCTTACTGAAAAGAGCATTTGGATAACGGATAGAAACTGATTCAACAGATCAGGAATAATACCATATAAAAAGAACAGCCATTGCTGTTCTTTTTTGTTTTAAATTAGTCAATTCATAATCTCAAAATCAATTCCTGATCTATGACCATCCAAGAACAAATCCAAAACTACATCAACAGCCAGCCTGAAATAAAACGTAATGATATGCAGGAACTCCACAACATCATTTTGGAGCTGACGCCGGAATGCCAGCTATGGTTTCTGGATGGTAAAAACAGTGAAAACAAAACTGTTTCCAATCCTAATATCGGATATGGATCATATACCATGCAGTATGCAGATGGAAAAACCAGGGATTTTTACCAGATCGGAATGAGCGCCAATACAACAGGAATTTCCATCTACATTATGAATATTGGTGATAAAACCTATTTAGCTAAAACTTATGGAGAAAAAATAGGGAAAGCCAGTGTTACGGGATATTGTATTAAATTCAAAACATTGAAAGATATCAACATTGAAATACTGAAAGCGGCAATACTGGATGGACTTAAAGAGTAAAAAGCTAAATTTGCACATTATAAATAAGCATTCATTCTGTAATTTTAAATAATGAGTACGATAACAACAAGATTAGAAAATGTAAAAAAACTTCAGGCTAAAAGATGGGAAAATGAAGACCATTGGGATACTTTAAACGACCTTTTAGTAAAGGAATTAGAGGAAATCTTACTTATTGAACCTAAAAATACTTCAGCGTTAATTAATATCGGTGCCATTTACTCTGATATGGGAGAAAATGAAATGGCTCTGGAATACTTAAAAACAGCATTACATTTGGGTTCTAAGGACAAAAATCTTTTTGTAAACCTCGCCATTGTGCTTGTTTATATGGAGAAACATCAGGAAGAGTATTTGGAATATCTAGAAGAAGCGGAGGATAAAACGGAAGATCCTCTTACTTTCAAAGCCTATTTCGATCCTCAGTCCCGTTAAAATTAACTCAATTAAAAACTTAGAATCATGTTATTAGCCATCTTACTTCCCTTCTTATCTTTCATGGTCCGTGGAAAAGTCTTCACCGGAATTATCTGCCTGATTTTACAGATCACTCTGATCGGATGGCTTCCTGCTGCCATTTGGGCTGTACTTTCTTTAAATAATGCAAGAGCTGACAAAAGAAATGACCGATTAATCAAAGCCATGCGGGAAAACAAAAGATAAATTTACTCAAATCAACCACAAACAACTGATTTAAAACCAATCAACAAACATCATCTATTGTTTTTCAAATTTTTGATTTATAAATTTTATCAAAAATATTTGCGAAACCGAAAAGTTGCACATAAATTTGCAACCATATGGTTTCATTTAAAAATCGTTGTTTATGAGAAGAGATATTTTTCAGGCTATAGCAGATCCCACACGCAGAGCTATTATTGCATTGATAGCAGTACAGGCAATGACACCCAATGCCATAGCTGAGCATTTTGACACTACCAGACAGGCTGTCTCAAAACATCTGAAAATTCTGACTGAGTGCGAATTGGTAACTCAAAACCAACAAGGAAGAGAAATTTATTACTTTTTAGAAATTGACAAAATGAAAGAAATAGATCATTGGCTGGAACAATTCAGAAAGATTTGGGAAAGTCGTTTTGAGCAGCTTGATACTTTACTGGCAACATTGAAAAGCCAGCAGAAATAAAATCTAATACCGCAACATCATTCAAACCAAAACAAACTATAAAATAATATTATGAAACATCTTCTTCAGTTCGATTTTCTTGCAGACAAGGAAAAGAACACTTTAACGATCAGACGTGAATTTATGGCAGGCCGACAATTGGTTTGGGACTGCTACACAAAGAGTGAACTTCTTGACCGCTGGTTTGCACCAAAACCATTGACTACCAAAACAAAATCTATGGATTTCAGTGAAAGCGGACACTGGCATTATGCTATGGTAGAGCCCAATGGAACAGAATACTGGGGCTGGGTAAGTTATCACAAAATCAACCCTATTGATTCTTATACCTCAAGCGATGCATTTTGCAATGAACAGGGAGAGATCAACACAAGTC
The DNA here is from genome assembly GCF_004119445.1 of Chryseobacterium sp. CH21. Taxonomy (GTDB): domain Bacteria; phylum Bacteroidota; class Bacteroidia; order Flavobacteriales; family Weeksellaceae; genus Chryseobacterium. The sequence continues at coordinate 91,076 of NZ_QICI01000092.1, forward strand.
TGCCTCAGGCAGAATGGATAGTCTCTTTCACAGATAAAAATGAAAATACCCTTGTAGAAACTATTGTCACTTATCAATCCTTAGCTGATCTGGAAACCATTATCGAGATGGGTATGGAACAAGGCATGACGGCCACTCTTGAAAAACTTGACGAATTATTATTAACATTAAAATCATAAAAAATGAGCCACAAAATCACAGTTTCTGCTACCATCAATGCAGATGCAAAAAAAGTATGGAATTATTACACCAACCCTGATCACATCACTCAATGGAACTTTGCTGATCCTTCGTGGCAATGCCCATCTGCTTCCAACGATATAAAAGTAGGAGGAAAATATGCAGCAAGAATGGAAGCTAAAGACGGAAGTTTCGGTTTCGATTTTGAAGCGGTTTATGATGAAATAAAAGATGGGGAAAACTTTACGTATACCATGCCGGACGGAAGACAGTTGCAGGTTGACTTTAAAGAAAATAATGGTCAAACTCACGTGGATGTTGCTTTCGATCCGGAAAATCAAAACCCTGAAGAAATGCAAAAAGGAGGCTGGCAGGCTATTCTTGATAATTTCAAAAAGTATACGGAATCGAATTAAAAAGATTCTAATTGAAAACAATGATATAAAGCTGGATGTAGAACATTCAGCTTTTGTTTTTAGTTGATGGCAGCATCAGTATTTTGGCATAATTATCGTAAATTTGCACTAGATCTTATTCTCACCAGAGAAACTACCAGAATAGTAAAATTCCTTTTACTGAAACATTTTAACATCAAAAAACATAAATTATTAATGTCATGAAAGAAAATAAATACGACAATCCATCATTTTTTGACCAATACGAAAAAATGCTTCGTTCTCAGATTGGGCTGGAAGGAGCCGGAGAATGGCATACATTGAAAAATATGCTCCCTGATTTTCAAGGAAAAAATGTTCTTGACCTTGGCTGTGGTTTTGGATGGCACTGCCGTTATGCGATGGAAAACGGAGCACAATCTGTGATCGGGATTGATCTTTCCGAAAAAATGCTGGCAAAAGCTAAAGAGATCAATAATCTGGAAGGGATTCAATATGAAAGAAAAGCTTTGGAAGAAGTGAATTATCCTTCTGAAAAATTTGATCTGATATTGAGTTCTTTGACCTTGCATTATGTAGAATCTTTCGATACTCTGGTTCATAATATTTATCAATGGCTTACTCCCGGAGGATCATTTGTATTTTCAGTAGAACATCCTGTTTTTACTGCAGAAGGTGGTCAGGATTGGGTATATGATAAAAATGGTGAGAAAATCTGCTGGCCGGTGGATCGTTACTTTGTTGAAGGAAAAAGAAATACTACCTTTCTAGGAGAAAATGTTATTAAATATCATCGCACTTTAACGTCTTATTTAAATACTGTATTAAAATATGGCTTCAAAATCAAAGAAGTCATTGAGCCCGAGCCAAGTCAGGAAATGCTGAAAGAAATCCCGGAGATGAAAGAGGAGCTCCGCAGACCTATGATGTTATTAATCTCTGTAGAAAAATAACTTGGAAACAGGTACAAGAAAATAATCTTAAAAAGAGTTCATAAGTGATTATAATGTATATTTGTTTCGTTACAAACAACACATTATGAAGCTTTTGTCATTTCTCTTCATTTTTATATTTTCAATAGAACTTTCCGCTCAACAATACGATAAAGAACTGGATCACTATTTTACGGCATTAACAGATCTGAAAAATTTTAACGGAAATGTAAAGATCGTAAAGAACAATACTATTCTTCTTGATAAAACGTATAATATACCGAATGAAGATAGAGCATTACAGGTCAATAAAAACAGTAAATTCATTATAGCTTCAGTCTCAAAAATATTTGTAAAATATGGAATTTTTAAATTGGTTGAACAGGGAAAATTAAAGCTGTCAGATCCTCTCAACAAATACATCAGTGATTTTCCCAATGGTGAAAAAATTTCTATTGAAAACCTGCTATTTCATCAATCCGGACTTCCAAGAGAAATCAAAGATTATGAGAAGTATGACCATCTCAGCCTAGAAAAAATAATAGAGCTGGCTAAAAAGGAGTCGCTGCAATTCCAGCCTGGAACTCAAACTTTATATTCAAATGTAGGATATTTTATTCTGCATGATCTCATTGGAAAATTATCTGATAAAGGGTATTGGGATTTTATCCAGACTGAAATTATCAAAAAATATCATTTAAAAAATACCCGTGAATTCAATTCTGCACAATCACTATCTGATTTTGCTTATGGATTTTCAAGTGAGGACGGTAAAATTATAGCTGTTCCCCATACCAGCATCAACCGTTTTGAAACAGGAAATTATGTATCAACTACGGATGATCTTTACAGTTTTAGCCAACAGCTTATTTTGGGGAAGAATCTCAGAAAAGATCTTGTTCTTATCATGTTTGGAAAAGACAGTCAATTAGTACAGGCGGGTGGCAGACCCGGCTATAGGGCTTATTACTATCAAAACCTAAAATCGGGAATTACATTTATTTTTACATCAAATTTCACGGATATTCCCTTTCAGAAAGTAACTGAAGACATCATTAATCTTTTAAACGATCAACCTTACCGTATCCCACAGAAAATTAACAAAAAAACAATTGAAGTTTCTGATGAAATTCTAAAACAATACACCGGAAAATTTGCCCTTGAAGCAGACCAATCACAAGTTTTTACCATTATCCTGGAAAATCATTTTCTGTATATTCTTGATAAAGATGGTGAGAAAACCAAAATTCATCCCGAATCTCAAACCTCTTTTTTTGATAATCCTGAGTCTGAAGACGGTTATCAATTTGTAAAAAACAATGATCATCAATATGACCTAATCATCATTTCGACTGGAGTAAAATTAAAAACCAAACGGATACAATAAACAGATCAGCCCCTTGTCTTATTATGATTAATTTTTAAAATTTAAAAATACAAATAACTATATTGTATAACATAGTAATTAAAATAAATCATATCTTTGCATAACAAATTACATAGATATGATTATTAAAAACTCATAACCGCCTTTGCTTTGCTTCCATTTTTAAACTCTACAATGGATGCTCAGGCACTCTCAAAAGGATATGAAAAGAAAATTGACAGTATTATCCAAACTGAATTCGGGAATAAAAATGAACCTGGCGGGGTTTTTCTGATTACTCAACACGGAAAAAATCTGTATCGGAAAGCATTTGGGAAAGCCAATCTTGAACTTAACGTCAATATGACCCCTGAGAATGTTTTTCAAATTGGGTCAATGACCAAACAGTTTACTGCTGTGGCCATCCTGATGTTGGAGCAGCAAGGAAAACTCAATACCGATGATCCTGTTTCAAAATACATCAAAGATTATCCTAACGGAGATAAAATCACCATTCATCATTTGCTGACCCACACTTCAGGAATAAAAGATTTCACGAAAATGAAATCTATATCTTCCATTGCCCAAAAAGAAATGAAACCTGAAGAGATGGTTAATTTTTTCAAAAATGAACCTGTGGATTTCGCTCCCGGAGAAAAGTTTGATTACAACAATTCCGGATATGTCGTCTTGGGATATATTATTGAGCTGGTTTCCGGAACTTCTTATGAAGATTTTGTTAAGAAAAATATCTTTGACAAAGCAGGTATGAGCCATTCTTATTATGCTTCCGACAGAAAAGTGATTCCTCAAAGAGCGTATGGATATCACAAAAAAGAACAAGGGTTTGTGAATAAAACCGTTATCAGTTTCAGTGTTCCCTTTTCTTCCGGATCATTGATGTCTACTGCGGATGATATGCTCAAGTGGCAGCGGGCTTTGAATCAAAATCTATTATTAAATTCAAAGGAAACTCAAAAAGCTTTTCAGAAATATAAACTGAATAACGGTGAAGAATTTACCTACGGCTACGGATGGCATTTGAAAGACATCAATGGAATTCCAGACCGTGAACATGGAGGTAGTGTCTTCGGATTTAAAAGTATGGGTGTTTACATTCCTGCTGAAGATGTTTACGTAATTGGACTCAGCAACTGCGACTGCCACTCTCCTACTGAAGTGACCAGAAGTATTGCGAAAGCCACATTAACTGAAATGAAAACCTCATCAAAATAACCTTAAAAACAAGGTATTTTATTTTCCATGTTTCATTTCAGGAAGAACATGATCCGGAACTTTAAAAACACAGATCATTACAAAAATGAGACAGAAAATATTGATGAGTAAAGCAACAGAGAAAGCATTGTGATAATGCTGAATAGCAGGTTTTGATCCCAAAAAATAATAAAAAACACTTCCTACAGCAACAATTCCGCCAATGGCAGCGATCTGTTGGAAAGTATTATAAACACCAGAGGCATTTCCGATCAGTTTTTCAGACATTCCCGACAGCGCGATATTAGCCAGTGAAGGAATAACAGATCCTATTCCCAGCCCATGCAAAAATAAAAGCAGACAAAAAACCGGAAAGCTCTTCTCCATTCTGAATAAAAACAGCTGAAGAATAAGAACAGTAATAATAAAAACAAGCCCTGCCATCAGGGCTTTTTGCCATATTTCAAAATCAATTTTACGGAAATAAAAGACGCCAGAATAAAACCCAATCCCTGAAAGACAATAATTTCTCCTGCTTCTAGCGGACTGATCTCTAGTCCATCCTGAAAAAATAATGACAGAATATAAAAATAAGAATCCAACATGATAAAAAAGAAAGAGACAGCAATGATTCCAAGATTAAAATTTTTATAACGGAATAACTCAAAATCAATCAGATAAGAACGTTCATTTTGGATTCTCTTCTTTTGATTTTTTATAAAAGTGAATAAAATCCCCCCGGAAACAATCATTAATGAAATATTTTTGAAATGGAGACCGTCATGCTCAGACATCGTCAATGCATAAGTAGCGCAGAACAATCCCGCAGAAAGCACTAATACACCAACTGCATCAAAAGATTGCTTCACAGCAACTTTAGATTCATCCAATAATTTCAGTGTAAGGAAAACAGCCGGTAAACAGATAGGAATATTCATCAGAAAAATAAGTCTCCATGGCTCTTCCATCATCGTCAGGGATGAAAAATAGCCGCCAAGGAACTGTCCTAAAACTGTTCCTACTCCAATCGTAATCCCGTACCAGCCCATTGCTTTAGTACGCTCCTGATGATCAGAAAACAGAATTTGTATCATGGAAAGTACCTGAGGAGCCATCATAGCAGCACTTATTCCCTGAACAAATCTTGAAATCACCAGTTGGCCTGCTCCTACGGAAAGTCCGCAGGCAATAGAGCTTATCATAAAAGCAATCAGCCCAATTATATAGATTTTTTTTCTTCCATAAAGATCACCCAATCGCCCTCCGGTAATGAGTAAAGAAGCAAATCCAATGAGGTAAGCTGCAATCATAAACTGCATTTCTCCGTTAGAAGCATGAAGATCGCGCTGTATGGAAGGTATGGATACATTGATGATAAAAATATCCATGATCGTCAATAACTTCCCAAACAATATCACCAATAATTTCAAACACTTATGTTTCATTTTTATATAGATATATCTATTTTATATTAATCAAAAAAATTAGGGCAATAAACCCTGAACAATTTTCTTTACCTGATCAAAAGAATCATTTTGTCTGTTGATAGTGGATGTAACAACTGCTCCTTCTATTAACAGAAAAATATTTTCTGCTATTAAATCAGAGCCTATCTTCTGCACTTGAACTGCATATTCATTGACAAGTTTTCTGATCATCTCTTTTTGCTTTTCTTTATGCTGCTTGGCAAAAGCTGAAACAGAAGGATTGCTCTCACTTATTTCGGAGACAATTTTAATGAAATGACATCCTGCAAACTTTGAAGTCTGCTGCAATTTTTTCCTGTAATCAATGAGTGCCAGAAGTTTTTGTTTTGGTTCTGACATCTTGGTTGTACTGTTTTCAAACCCTTCAAACCAATTTATTTCTTCTTTAATAAGATAAGCCTGAAGAAGATCATTTTTAGATGAAAAGTGATTATATAACGAACCAATGGCAATATCAGCCTCTGCAATAATCTGGTTGATCCCCGTAGAATTATACCCTTGTTTATAAAACAAATCTGAAGCAACCCTGATTATTCTTTCGCGTACTTTTTCTTTTTTCATCGTGAAAATTTTTACAAATGTAGATAAAAAATAGATAAGTCTATCTATTTTTAAAATTGAGATAAAAACTTTATTTTAGAGTCAGAAAATTATTTTCTGATCATTAAACTTTCAAACCATGAAGCCGCAGTCTTACATTTTGATTTTCTTATGGTTAATAGGTGTATCTTGCAGCCAGTCACAGCAACCTAATCCTTTTAAAAATATGAAAGCTACCAATCCTGTTGTCTACTTCGAAATTCCTGTAAATGATTTGGAACGTGCCGAAAAGTTCTATTCTGCGGTTTTCAACTTTAGTTTTGATAAAGAAATCATAGACAATTATGAGATGGCTCTATTTCCTTTCGAAGAAAAAAATAGTGGTATTACAGGAGCTTTGGCTAAAGGAGAGGTCTATAAACCATCCAAAAACGGAGTCATTATTTATTTTAAAACAGAGAATATTGATCAAACCCTGAAAAAAGCCGTTCAACATGGAGGTTCCATTCTTTATCAAAAAAAGACAGACGAAAAATACGGATTTGCTGTTGCAGAATTTGAAGACTCGGAAGGCAACAGAATTGCCCTTCATGAAACCGTAAAATAGCCATACCATTCACTACATATTAATTTTTTCCATACAGTTAAGGCATATTTTGTATATTTAAATAACCATTTGAAATCTAATTGGGTAAACAACTATGGCGGAAGAACTTTATTTCATCAAGACCAATCCCACTATTGCCAAAATTAATTTGTACAATAAGATCAGCCGTGAGGAAGAAAACATTCTGAAATTTCTTCAGCCTGAAGCCCAAAGCACTCTTGAAACGATTAAAGAAAAAGTGAAAGATTCTGTGGAAGAGCTTACTCAGGAAGAGCTTCTTCTTATCTTTCAGTGGTTTCATAAAGTCTATTCTTCAGATCACGAGGAGGCTAAAACACAACTTTTCATCAATGGTATAGACCTTTTTTATGAGATTCCGACTACCATTCATGCTGAAAATTTCCTGCAGATCCTTTCAGATTATGAAAAGCTTCTGAAGCAGGACATGAATTATATTGTTGATTCCAAAAATTTCAATCAGTTTCTGATCTATGGGATATTCCTTACAGAAATGATCAACAGAGAACAGCATCCGGATAATATCCTTTGCGAATATCTGAAACCGGATAACCAGTCTTTATATCATTTGGCAGAAAACCAATGCAATTTGAAAGAGTTTGACCGTACACTGATCCCGGATCTTCAGCATTATTTTACAGATTTGTATGATCTTACCAAGTTTTACAAAGGTTCTATTATCAAGCTTGAGCAGGAGTAAGAAAATATTCATCGGGAAATGTAACATCTTGCATTCAATAATTGTCTTCTATACATAACCGATAGAAAACTGCTGCTGAAAATGCAGTAAGAATGAGTATTGAATCAGGATAAAAACTATAACACAGCCAGCAGTCTCCTTTTACGATGTGGAACTGCTGGATTTTTTATATCCCGGTCTAACTCTAAAAAAGTAATATCCCATTCCTCCCGCAAAATAAGCCAATACATCCCAAAAATCTCCGGTGAAATGAGTAGATAGTTTAGGGCAGAGCACTTCAAACAAGAATGATAGATACAACGCTGAGGTCAGTACAAACTTCAAATCAGGTTTCCATGGGTAGCCTAAAATCCCATTCATGATATATTCTATCAGGCAGCAATACATAGGAATTGTAATTAAATCTGTAAAATAATCATTGATAACAGGAATAACAATTCCGTTACACCTCAGCAGAATGATTATACTCCAGACCGCCAGTCCCAGCAGGAACCAAAGTGAAATTTCTTTTTTCATCACATATGCAGTACAGCCATTATTATCCCGAGAATCACCTGAAGTACTTTTGATATAACTTCCTGATAGTCTGTATTTTTTTCTTTATTAGTATTTTCTGCTGATTCATAATTAAATTTTGGTTTACCTTCCACTGTCATAAGATTTGATACTGCAAATATATTAAATTAGAACATTTGTTCTAATTTAAAAAATATGATTTATATCCACTCTGATATTCTTATCTTTGGGTTATGAAGACCAAGGATAAAATTCTGTCTAAAGCACTGGAATTATTTAATGACAAAGGATATAACAATATTACCACAAGGCATATTGCTGCAGAGCTTGGTATCAGTGCGGGAAATCTGCACTATCATTTTAAGCACTCGGAAGATATCATTACAATCCTCTTCTCAGAGCTTACTCTGAAAATGGATGAGTTACTGAACCAAATGAAAAAAGTAGAGAATAAAACGCTGGAAGATCTTTACCAATTCACTTATTCTACCTCTGAAATTTTTTATTCTTACCGTTTTATATTCATCAATTTTATAGATATCCTGAATCGGAATCCTGACATCAAGGCCAGCTATGAAGGAATTAATTTCAGCAGAAAAGAAGAGTTTCAACTGATCTTTTCGGATCTTCAGAAGAGTAATATTTTTCAAAAAGATATTCCACATTTTATAGTAGATTGTCTTACTGAACAGATTTTTATCATTGCTGATAATTGGCTTACGCATAACAGGCTGATTTTAAAACTCAATCCGAAGGAAGCAATAGAACATTATACGCTGCTTCAGATGAATCTTTTTTATCCGCTTCTCAACAAAGAACAGCAAAAACTTTATGAAAAAAATTACATCCAATAATAACGATATTGTTCTCAGAAAAGGAATTACTGATGATCTCCCCGAAATGTTGCAGCTCTTTACAGCAACAATAGATGAGATATGCAAAAAAGACTATGATCTTCAACAGCTCGAAGCATGGAAATCCGGTGCAGAGAATGAAGAGAGATGGATGAAGGTAATCAGAGATCAATATGTTTTAATGGCTGTCATCGAAAAAAAATAGTGGGCTTCTGTACACTCGATCAGGGAAATTATATTGATCTGCTTTTTGTACACAAAGAGTATCAGTATAAAGGAATTGCATCCCTGCTATACCATCAGATTGAAAAAGAAGCTCTGCGATGCAATGAGAAAGAACTTACTGCTGACGTAAGCAAAACTGCCAGACCATTTTTTGAAAAAAAGGATTTCAAATTATTGAGGAGCAGACTGTCAATGTGAAAGGGATTGCAATGACCAATTATAAAATGATAAAACACCTCATCCTTTAATTTCAGGCTTATGGAAGTACATCCCGAGTATAATGAGTACAGAATTTCAGTTCCTCAGGAATTTGAAACTGTATTTACTCATTTTTATTTTGCTGAAAATAATTCTGAAAACTCAGTTACGAAAACATTTCTACCCACTTATCAGACCATTCTGCTATTTTGTTTTGGCGAAAGTGCCACGATGTCTACCCGTGAAAATACCATTATAGCTGTTGATAAGTGCATGGTATTCGGACCAGTGAGACAAGCCTTTGAATATACACTTCCCGCAGGATGCTCTATTTTGGTTGCTAATCTCAAAGATGATGCATTCTTCAGATTTTTTGGAAAAATATCTATTGAACAATCGGTAAGACATCCGGATGATCTCTTGGAAGAAAATTGTTTTACATATCTTTGGCATCAGCTTACCCCAATTAGATTCACCCACAGAACAAGTGAATCATATTCTTGAATTCTGCAGACCTTATCTTCAAGACCGGGATATTACCAGCCAGCTTTTGAGCCGTTTTGATAATGATTTTTTTAATCCTGTTAAAATCATTGCAGAACAGACACGGCAGACGGAAAGAAATATTCAGCGAAAACAGAAAGAACAGTTTGGATATTCTTTAAAAGAACTTAATCGCTACAATCGTTTTTTAAAAGCTATCCAACTCATAGAGGAGGAAACCGAAAAACAAAATCAGGTCAAATGGTTTACCATTATTGATGAATGTGGTTACTATGATCAAAGCCAGCTCATTCATGATTTCAAACACTTTATCAATACTTCTCCGGCTCAGTATTTAAAATTCCAACAGGAGATCTGTAATCCAAAATCTAAATAGCCTGTTTCGTTTTCTTACAATTTTTGAAAAGCACACTGCTTTACATTTGTCTCATTAATCTTAACAATCAAAACAATGAGACATTTAATTATTTACACACATCCTAACGAAAACACCTTAAATCACACTCTTTTAAACACTGTTGTAGAAACACTTCAATCCCGTAACGAAGAAATTATCGTGAGAGATCTTTATAAAATCGGTTTTGATCCCGTATTTTCTTTGGAAGATATGCAGGGACAATTTCAGGGGAGATTATCTGATGATGTAAAAACTGAACAAGAGCATATTTCATGGGCAGAGCAGATTACTTTTATTTACCCGATTTGGTGGACCGCCCTTCCTGCAATGATGAAAGGATATATAGACCGTGTTTTCAGCTATGGCTTTGCTTACCGCTACGATCAGGGAGTACAGAAAGGACTTTTAAAAGGTAAAAAGACTGTGATTATCAATACGCATGGAAAATCTCATGAAGAATATGAAAAAACAGGTATGGATAAAGCACTTACGTTGACCTCTGACAATGGTATTTATATCTATTCCGGGCTGGAAATTATCAGGCATTTATTTTTTGATAAAGCAGATAAAGCTTCTCCCGAAAATCTGGAAATCTGGAAAGATCAGGTTAAAAATTTATATTCTGATTATGTATTAAATTAGGTGGCTATATACAATTTTATACTGTTGTCATTCTGACGAAGGAAGAATCTCATGTAAAGCTTAGATTCTTCATTTCACTTCTTTACATTCAGAATGACAGAGTCATCATAATTAATGTAAAATTGTATATAATTATTTTAAAACATTATTTTTTTTCTATGAAAACGACTTAAAAAAAACAATGCTCCCACCCGGTTTTACGGACTTCTTATCAAGTAAACAGGAAAATAATAAAATACAGTTTTTACTTCTTTATCCTGTATTTTGCTTTTAAGGGATTAATGGCATGAAATTAGCTTCAAAAATCGCAAGTAAAATTGTTTTGAACCATTATTTTAAGCCATTAAGATTGATGGATGGTTAAGTTTTTTCTTAAAAACAAATCTTGTTATAACCCTGCAATGCGTCTTAATGGTTTAGATATTGGCTCCTCAGGAAAATCCTGTATATTGATCACAATGAAACATCTTAACAGCATATTACGTCTTCCATTCTTTACAGAATATTATGCACCGAGCTATCGTTCGGGAAGACTTTCTGTATCTGTAATCCAATAAAATAATCTAACATATATATAGAGCCCGGACAGTACCTGTCCGGGCTTTTTCATTTTAAAACTATTCAACATGATTCATCCATTACAAGAAAATGTGGCTATCATCCTGCCGGAAAATGGCCTGGAAGAAAAACTGGCTCAAGCCGAAAAAGAAAACAGAAAACTGTCTATCAAACTGGGATTTGACCCAACAGCTCCGGATCTGCATCTGGGACATGCTGTGGTCTTAAAAAAGCTGAAACAGTTTCAAGATCTGGGACATCAGATCATTATTGTCGTAGGCAGCTTTACGGCAAGAATTGGTGATCCCACCGGGAAAAATAAAGCTAGAAAACCTTTGAGTGCTGAAGATGTAGAGCATAATGCCCAGACTTATATCAACCAGCTTTCCAAGGTAATTGATGTACAGAAGACAAAGATCGTTTTCAATTCTGACTGGCTGGACACTCTGAATTTTTCTGAGGTGGTTCAGCTGCTTTCAAAAGTAACCGTTGCTCAATTGATGCACCGGAATGATTTTAATAAAAGGTTCACAGAAAATACTCCCATCGCGATGCATGAACTGGTATACCCTATTCTTCAGGGATTTGATTCTGTAAAAATAGAATGTGATATTGAAATGGGTGGCACAGATCAGCTCTTCAACTGTACGATGGGAAGACAGCTTCAGGAAGTTCATCAGATGCCTGCGCAGATTGTGATGTGTATGCCATTGCTGAGAGGTCTTGACGGAAAGGAAAAGATGAGTAAATCTCTGAACAACATTATCGGACTGACCGATGATCCCAATGAAATGTTTGGAAAAACGATGTCTATTCCAGATGCCTTGATTGAAGAATTTATCAACTTAACTACAGATTTTTCTACGGAAGAAAAAACAGTACTTCTTTCCAGAATAAAAGAGGGTGAAAATCCTATGAATATTAAAAAACTCATTGCAAAAAATATTATCAGCCAGTACCATGATGCTACTTCGGCAGAAAATGCAGAACAGTTTTTTATCAATCAGTTTCAGAATAAGAATTTTGAAGAGAAAGTGTATGAACCTGTCGCTATCCTTTCTTTGAAGAGTATTGAAAACAGGATATCACTTGTTGAACTTTGTCATCAGCTTAAAAATGACCTTAGCAAATCAGCCATCCGAAGATTAATTGAGAGTGGAGGGATTCAAATCAATACCATCAAAATAACGGAAGCAAATGAAGAAATGGAACTGATCCCTCAAACGAAAATAAAAATCGGAAAAAGGGGCTTTTTTGAGCTGATATAAGGATGGAGGATGGGAGCTGGAAGATAGAGGTTTTGTAAGACGATGAATTGATGAAAATTTTTTGATTGAGATATTTTTGAAAGTATTTATTGAATTAAAAAACACAAAGATTCCTTACAACACAAAATAACTCCTATCTTCCTTCCTCCATCTTCCACCCTTCGACTTATTTCAATATCTTCGCTCCGTTAAAAACTATTTCCAATGAGCTACATCATGGTTGACATAGAGTCGGACGGCCCGATTCCCGGTGATTTTTCGATGATCTGCTTCGGGGCAGTACTCGTGAATGAGGAACTGGACACTACTTTTTATGGAAAATTAAAGCCTATTTCTGAGAAGTTCAATCCTGACGCTTTAGCTGTTTCCGGTTTCAGCAGAGAAGAAACAATGTACTTTGATGATCCTGAGACGGTAATGCTTGCTTTCGAAGACTGGATTAAAACTCATTCCAAGGGAAGACCAATATTTATCAGTGATAATAATGGTTTCGACTGGATGTTCATCTGCTGGTATTTTCATCATTTTCTCGGAAGGAATCCGTTTGGCTTTTCTTCCCGAAGACTTTCTGATCTTTACTGCGGGCTTGAGAAAGATACTTTTGCCCAATGGAAGCATCTCCGCAAGACAGAGCACACGCACAATCCAGTAGACGATGCCAGAGGAAATGCCGAAGTTTTATTGCATATGAAAGAAGAAATGGGACTGAAAATTGCATTAAAGTAAAAACTCTAATTTTTATTTTTGAATATGAATCCTGACCTGCGTTATAAACAAGCTGACGAAACTGACATTGATTTTCTTCTCGATCTCAGAATGAAAACCATGAATCCCCATTATGAATCTTCAGGGCTTTCTACAGACAGAGAAACAACTCTGCAAAGAGTTTTGTATCAGTTTGAAAAAGCAAATATTATTTTTTTAGACAATCAACCCATCGGACTGTTAAAAGTAGACAGAACGTTTACGAATATTGAGGTGCTGCAGCTTCAGATTGATCCCAGCCAGCAAGGTAAAGGTCTTGGAAAAAAGATTTTGTCTGATATTCTGGAGGAAGCTTCATTAGCTGGAAAAACGGTTTCATTAAGTGTTTTAAAAACGAATAAAGCACAGGATCTTTATAAAAGTCTTGGTTTCAGAATTGTAGATGAGGATCAGTATTCTTATTTTATGGAAACGGAAAGGCAATAAATGTTTTTGAGCAAATAATTTGATTTTTGTCATTCTGACGAAGGAAGAATCTCATACATAAACAGGCATATGAGATTCTTCATTACATTTCATTCCATTCAGAATGACACTCCGGAAACAAGCCTTGATTACCCGTTAGTCTTTACTGGTTTGCCATGGTTACATAGATTAATCTTCCGCCTTCTTCTGAGGAAAGCAAGATTTTTTTACCATCCGTAAGTTCAACCATAGAACCTGGCGGAATTTCTTTTTGTTCTGTAACATCTTTCATTCCTGATAAACCCTGATTCACCAATACCCATTTTCCCTGATGGAATGTAAAATAGCCTACAGGCATTTTATCCTGCATGGTCAGGTTTTCGTTGCGTATTACTTTTCTGGAAACATGCCATTTGAACAGATACTGATTATGATACACCATTAATCTATGGTTTTCCGGCTTCCATACCTCATCATCAAATCTGAAATACAGATCTAATATCGGAAGTGTTCCCTGATGAGCTGTTCCGCAGAACGGGCATTTTGGATTGCTGGTATTATCAAAGACATACCATTTTTCGGTACAATTGGAATTCTGGCAAGGTTGTATCATATCTACGGTTTTCAGCAAAGCTGTTTCCCATTCGTTAGCGGTGGGACGTCTGATAGGATCATGTAATCCGTCAATGAATGTTTTTCTGAACAATTCTGAAATATAGGGACCTGTAATGGTATACGGGATTTTTTGAGGATCGCCCCAGAATGCATCCCATTTTCTGAGATGATCGGGTTTTACATGATTGGAAGGATTTTCCGGATGCTCTACAAACATCGCTTTTTCTCCCATGGATAAAATTTCATCCTGCTCGGAATCCAGATCCCAGATTTTTCCTCCACGAAGCGGATGTCTTCTCAGTAGATACATATAAATCAGAACGGCAAGAGCGTGCAGATCTGTTTTTTGATTAGGCAAATGTCTGTCCGGGTCCTGAAGTTTCAAATGTTGGGTTTTCAACACTTCAGGTGCAATGAAGTCGGCAGTTCCTATCACTTCCGGTGGAAAAAGTTTGGGAACCACAAGGCCATCAATATCGATGATACAGGCAGATTTTGTAACGGGATCTACCAGAATATTGTTATACGACAAATCGGAGTGTGCCAACCCCATCTGATGGAGCTTTTTCACGCCTCTGCTGATATTAACCGCAATCTGGAAATAGCTCAGCCAATCTCCCAATTCTGACTGATCCAATCTCAACGGATATTGCTGATTTCTGAACATGGGAGCGGTAAACCATTTCCCCACTTTATCCTGTCCCTGAATATTATCTGAACCGATATAGCCCTTTGCAAAATAAAATTTATGGTGATAAACAGGAACTACAATTCCTGTGAGTTTATTTCTTTCAACAATATCGTAAGGCCATCTGAAAATCTCGTTCAGAAAGTATTCTGAAGCATTTCCATTCTGTATGCTTTGCAGATAAGTGGAAACAATTCTCATGATCCTTTCTTTTTGTCCTTCATCCAGCGGATTTCGGTAGAAAGCGACTACATAGTCTCTATCAGGCGAAAAATAAACGTCTTTCACTCCGCCCCGAATAGGGTTTTCATCTACATATTCATAGGATTTGGCTGTGTCCAGAACAGAGACAACCTTAATGGTCTTTTTCATGGTATTAATAGATTATGGCCAATGTACGGTCATCATGATTTCCTCTGCTCCAGAAATCGCTCCAGATTAAAAGTTCTTCATCAATTTTTTCATCATTGATAAAATCTGCTTTCGTCTGGTCATCATTATTTCCGGCAAGGTCTTCAAAAAGTGCTTTCCAGCTTTCTGTATCTTCCAGTTTATTTTCTGTGGTAAATTTAGGATCATAAATCCCGTCTGTCATCAGCACGAGATAGGAAAAATCTTGTACACAGGTAATTTGGAAACGGGAAGCCATTGTATCGTTAAAAATTTCTTTCATGGTGATAAAACGCGTACCACCACCAAACTCTCCCACATCCATCCGGTTTAACAATTTTACTTCAGAAAAATCGGTATTGATCAGATTGATGGGACAGTCTCCCACTCCAAAGCTCAGAATCACATATCCGAAACTAAACTTTTTAAGCAATATAAAAATAAGTGTAGTGTGCAAATCATTCACTGAAAAGGCATTGTTTGCCGCAGTTTTTTCTAATGTGTGATAAACATGTAAGACACTTTCCGATAAGATATTGATGATATCCTGCTTGGCTTTCAATTGTTCTTCATCAGAAAACTGATTGATATATAAAACATTGATGTTATTTTCAATCTGGTTGAAAATCTTCTGTAAGTTGAAAAACTGGTTGATCGTTGTGGTTGCCAGTCTTGAACCTTCTCTTGCAGCTGAGGCTGAGCCTGCACCATCTGAAACGGAAACAATATTCCAGCCGTCGGGAAGCTTATTTACAGCGAAATCGTCTTCACGAAATTTACCTTCATGCGCATGAGAACGTCCTCTTTTGGAAGCTACAACAATTTTTTTGTCTGAAAAAGAACCTTTGAATGAATCTTCTTCTGATTTATAAAAAGCTGCATTTGTATCACTTGGAATATTTTTCCATAAGTCTTTCGGATCTGCATTGACAAATAGCTGTATTTTCTTGGTCTCAAGATGATTCTGATCATGAATATGATAGAACTGAACATCCAGATAATACATATTATTCGTCAACGGAATTCCTGAAATTGTATCATTTTCAAAACTAAGTCCTGTTTCTTCCAGGTTTTCAATATTCTGAATCTTGATGTTGGGAAAGTCTTCCATATCGAAGCTGAACTCATAGAACTGTTTGGCACTGGCGTTTTTCAATACCCAATGAACCTCTTTGAATTCTTCTTTTTCTTTATAGATAAGAGATTGCACCATACTTTTTGGTTTGGATTCATCCGCTGACTTCCTGAAAAATTTTCCAATCATTAGCCCAGCGTTCTGTTAATATCAAATCCTCCCCCAGAAAATCCATAATAATCGGAAGTTCCACACCATGGACATTTGCTGTATCCTTCTCCCCTCAGGCAGTGAATTCCTCCGCACGAGCAGGTAGCCAGCGCAATGGGATTCGCACAATGCGGACATGATGTTCCTCCATCCAGTTCTTCAATATTAATTTTAAGATGAGTCTTTTGATTTGAGGAAAGTCTGTAGTAGGCTTTTTCATCAATTTTATACGCTCCATCCAGTCTGTAATATCTTGTAGCCATTCCCGGTATGCTGGATTCTGCAAATGCTTTTTTGAATTTCATTAAATAAAGCTTTTCCGTTTCCTGACATTTTCCGTTCAGTACGACAAAGTTATTATCAGGAAATCTCTGTTCCATTTCCGGATCTACTTTCTCCAGAATAAGAGAATCAATTTAGACAAATTAATTCCTTCTTTTTTAGCTTCTGTAACACTCTGGCTGGTGGTTTTAATAGAATCCGTTACCCATTTGAAAAACTCTTTATAAGAATTCTCATCAGAATTATTGAACAGTAAAACATGGTCTGCCAAAGATCCGAGAAGTTTATAATTGGTATTTTCTCCTATGGATACCGCAATGGTATTGGATTTTCCATTGTATTTGGTATTCCATCTTTCTATGGCTTTGGTGGCATCATCCGTGGGAACTCCGTCTGTAAAAAGGAAGACGATAGGTTTCCAGTCTCCTTTTCTTTCATAGGTCGTTTTTACAATATCTTTGTCAATACAATCCATTACTTTGATTAATCCCTGGGAAAGTGATGTTCCACTTCCGATCGGGATTTTAGGCGGATAAAAACTGATAATATCCTGCATCGGAGTAATGACTTCCGCTTCTCCTGCAAAGCCTATCACGGAAATGTAAACCGTTTCGAGTGAATACGGATCTTTTTTTAGATCCCTGATGATATTGGCGATACCTTCCTGTACCTGCTCAATAGGTTCTCCTACCATAGATTCGGAGATGTCTACTAAAAAATAAATAGGCAGTCTTCTCATTGTGTAAAGACATTTTTTTTAAATAATAATATTAAGCTCCGATGGTGGCGGAGGTAATGTGATATTTTCTCCCGTATTCTGAGATTGCTCTCCCTGTGTAATGGAAGAACTCACCCATTTGAAAAAGGAAGAAAGGGTAATAGCATCTGTAGTATCAAGCTTTACGACATGATCTGTCAGTTCTTTCAGAAACTGTTCATCCGCTTTTGGGCCTGCTGCACATCCTACGATAGCACCAAATTCCAGTCCTCTGATCACAGGAATCATCTGCCTGTATTTCTGAATATCCGAAGGTTTTCCATCTGTAAATATAAACAGTAACGGCTGCCAGTCTCCTTTTGCGTCTGCCGATTCTTTTACAATTTCCCTCTGAACCAGTTCTGAAACCATTTCCAATGCTGCTCCTGTATGGGTTGGGCCACTATCCGGACAAGTAATTTCCATAGGGTAAAAACTCGCCAGATCTGTTAAGGGTATAATATTCTTAACATCTCTATCAAATGTGATGACGCTTAAATGCAGACTGTCCATCGCCTGCGGATCTGCACGAAGCATACTGATTAGACCGTTGAATCCGTTATTCAATGCCTGAATAGGTTCTCCGTTCATAGACCCCGAAGTATCTAATAAAAAATAAGCTAATAATCTCCTGCTCATTATAGACAAATATTAATTCTGAAGCCGGCGGAGAAAGTCGAAGACTTTCAAGCCGGCTTTTTTATGTGAGTTGAAAAAATTTGAAAATCTAGTTGGAATAAGCGTACTGCTGTCTCAGAATATCAATAAAGTTATCTGTATTATGCGGCTCTCCCACAGCACGGAACTTCCAGTCTCCATTGTGACGGTATGCTTCTGCAAAAACCATAGCACACTTACCATTCATACTTGAATCGCCGGATAGGCTGTATTTTGTAATTTCTTTTCCTGAAGCATCTACTGCACGGATAAATGCATTTTCGATCATTCCGAAGTGCTGGTTATTCGTTCTTCCCTGATAAATGGTAACAATGAACACTATTTTCTGATAGCTCTGATCCAGCTGATCCAATTTTACAATAATCTGCTCATCATCCCCATCACCTGCTCCGGTTCTGTTATCACCTGTAAGCCAAACATTTCCGCTTGGGTGCTGCATAGAATTGAAGAAAACCACATCTCCCTGATAAAGCCCCATCTGTCTTCCGTCATTAGTCTGTACCGTTCTTCCCAAATTGGCTACTTTTCCGTTTCCATCTAAAAGAAATGCTACTGCATCAAGATCGTATTCTGCTTCCTTACTGAAGAGTTTTCCGAAGAATCCACTGCCTTGCTTTCTGACATCCCATCCTAAGCCGATGGTTACTTTTGAAAGATCATACACGCTTTCTCCACGGTCGTTCTTTCTTAAATCTATCGTTTGTCCTTTCTGTAAATTGATTGCCATAGTTATCGTTTTTGTGTACTTGATTTTTTATTTAATGATTTGCCCTTTGTAGTATTTTTCAAGGAAGAAACCAAGATCTGCTCTGTATCCTATTCCTGAAGCTTCAAATTTCCAGCTTCCGTTTCTTTTATACAGCCTTCCGAATTCTACTCCGGTTTCAATGGAAAAATCTTCATCCAGTTCATATTTTGCAATTTCCTGATTGGAATGATTGTCTACCACTCTGATGTAAGAATTCCTTACCTGTCCGAAATTCTGTCTTCTTCTCTCAAAATCTTCTATCGTTACTACAAAAAGAATCTCTTCCACTCTTGAGTCTACTTTATCAAGATCTATAACGATAGCTTCATCATCGTCACCATCACTGTTTTTGCCACTGGGATCATCTCCTGTATGAGTAAGAGCTCCGTCCGGAGAACTCAGGTTGTTGTAAAAAACAAAGTATTCTTCACTTACTAATTTTCTGTCAGAATCAATCATGATTGCAGAAGCATCCAGGTCAAAATCATACCCTGTTCCTTCATTGGGATCCCAGCCTAATCCAATCGTCATTTTCGTCAATCCTATCTCGATCTTTTGTCCTTTCTGTAGATTAATTGCCATAGTGTTTTATATTATGATTATTTTTTGCATTAAGATAGAAGTGATTTACGAACTGACCAAATTTATTAATGAAAAAATGTTCTATACTACTGAATTTTAAACTATTTAAGTCAGAAAATGGTCATAAAAAAGGTCCAGTTAAAAAACTGAACCCCTATATTGTATAAAAGTATATTGAATTACTCTTCAAAATTCTTATCAGAAACCGCAGCATTTCTTGCTCTTGCCAGCATAGGAATTGAAATCAGTCCCATGACAAGCATAATCACGATTTGCAACGGTAAAGAAATAAAGGAATATGTAAGTCCCATTTCTCCTCCAAAATCTGCGCTTTTTCCTATTGAGATGAAAAGGGCCATAAAACCATATTTCATCGCAAGATTATATGCTCCAATACCTCCACTGGCAGGAATAATCATTCCTAGCGTTCCTACTACAATAATGAAGAAACCATCTGCAAAGGTAAAATTTGAGGTTTCAGGAAGGGCAAAACACACAAGATACGCTGCCAGATAATAGCAAATCCATATTCCTAATGTATAAAGGATGAATTTTCCTTTTTCTTTTAATTTAAAGATGGAAGTTAATCCTTCAAAAATTCCATCAATAAAATTGACAACTTTTCCTAAAAATGGAACATCTACAAGTCTTTTTCTGAAAACAAAAAAGAGAATACTTCCTATCACCAATACCAAAAGAGCTATCAGCATCTTAGTAGGAATATTTATTCCTGAGTTTTTAAAAAAAGATAGAATTGC
This sequence comes from Chryseobacterium sp. CH21, assembly GCF_004119445.1. GTDB lineage: Bacteria > Bacteroidota > Bacteroidia > Flavobacteriales > Weeksellaceae > Chryseobacterium. Next base: position 111,631 of record NZ_QICI01000092.1, read on the forward strand.
TTCATATTTGAACAAAAATGTCAAGCCAAGAAATCCAAGCATACAAACCAGGTCTACCACTCTTTCCAAAATGATGGTTCCGAAAGATTTGTCTACAGGTACTTTTTCTACTCCATATAAAGCTGTTGCTCTCGCCACTTCTCCACTTCTTGGAATGGTAAGATTCATTAGATATCCAAATGATATGGACCAAAGTGCATTGGAATTTGAAATTCTGTGTCCCATAGGTTCCAGCATTAGATTCCAGCGGATCGCTCTGAACCAATAGGCAAGAAGACCAAATACAGATGCAAACAGCACCCAAAGATAATTTGCTTTTGCCAGAGACTTTTGAATGACTTTAAAATCCAGTCCCCTTAAGGCCAGCCATAAAAAAAAGCCTGCAAAAGCAAGCGATATTACTATTGTAAGTATTGATTTTACCGGGTTTTTTGATGTTTTCTCCATGGACTACGTAAGAAGGTTTGTTTTTTCATCCGGGAAAACGATCTTCGGCTGGAAGTCTTTTGCTTCCTCCGGGGTCATCTGAGCATAAGCAATAATGATGATAATATCATCTCTCTGTACTTTTCTTGCTGCAGGACCGTTCAGACATACTTCTCCGGATTTTCTTTTCCCTTTGATCACGTAGGTATCAAAACGTTCTCCGTTGTTCACATTTACAATATAGACCCTTTCTCCCACTACCAGACCGGCAGCTTCTATAAGATCTTCATCTATTGTTATACTCCCTATATAATTAAGGTCAGAGGCTGTTACTCTCACCCTATGAATCTTAGACTTGAAAACTTCTATTAACATGCTGCAAATTTATTAATAAAAATTAATAAAACAGACCTTTCATATGATTTTAAAACTCCCACAAACACAGGGGTTTAATTTTACAAAACACAAAGATTCTGAAAATTACTTATAGATTTAATAATCATATGGTCAAAAAATTAATTGTTTATACAGAATTTAGGATTTAATAAATATGAAAATAATATTAACTTTTTGCTAAAGTCAATAAACATAAGCATTTGGCATGATTTTAGTAACCTGTAACGTAGATTTTCCGTGAAAAGTGGAATTATCATATTTTAACTGTTTTCAGCAAAAAGCAAAAAAATTTTACAAGTTTTAATAAAAAAATTGCACAATTAGAAAATAGTATTATATTTGCTATAATTACGAACTAACTTTAATATTAAAAATTATGAACAAGTCTGAATTAATCGACGCAATCGCAAAAGATGCAGGTATCACGAAAGTTGCAGCAAAGGCTGCTTTAGAATCTTTCATTGGTAACGTAACAACTACTTTAAAGAAAAAAGACGGAAAAGTTTCTTTAGTAGGTTTTGGTACTTTCTCAGTAGCTGAGAGAGCGGCTAGACAAGGTATTAACCCTGCAACTAAAAAACCAATCAAAATTGCTGCTAAAAAAGTTGCTAAATTCAAGGCTGGAGCTGATTTGTCAAATGCAGTTTCAGGTGCTAAGAAAAAATAATCATTCAGATTACAAAAATTCAGGGCTGTTTCTTAGAAACAGCCTTTTTTATTTTCAATAATGATAGAAAATTAAACCATTAAGAAATTTTAAGTAGTTAAGAATTATTAAGTTTTAGCTAAAGCACCATTCATTACGTATCATAAAATAAGCGGGCTAAAGCCCGCTTCTATTGATATTACAAAGTGTATATTCTAAGGATGCCAGTATCGCATCACTAACATCTAGATTCTAGTTTCTAACTTCTCCTTAAGAATTAAGGTGCCAGTCTCGAAATTTTCCAGTCCAGATCTTCAAGCTGATAAATAATCCTGTCGTGAAGACGGTTGGGTCTTCCTTGCCAGAATTCAATCTCATAAGGTCTTGCTAGGTACCCGCCCCAATTGGCAGGTCTCGGCACTTCTGTATTTTCATATTCTTTCTCCAGTTCTCTTAATTTCTCTTCCAAAAATTCCTTGTTGGGTATCACCTGGCTTTGGGGAGAAACTACAGCTCCCAACTGGCTACCTTTTGGTCTTGAATGAAAATAACCATCACTCAAATTTGCAGCTACCTTTTCAAGATTTGCTTTGATAATGATCTGCCTTTCAAGATTAGGCCAGAAGAAATGCAGACATGCTTTATGATTATTTTCTATTGCTTTTCCTTTTCTGCTATTGTAATTGGTGTAAAAAATAAACCCTTCATGGGTATATGCTTTAAGGAGTACCATTCTTGTTCGCGGGCACCCATCTTCCTCTACTGTAGAAACAGCCATAGCATTGGCTTCTGAGATCGCTGGGCTTTCACTTGCCTCCAAAAACCAGTCTCTGAACTGCTCAATTGGATTTTGTTTTATCTCACTTTCAATAAGTTGGGATTTATCGTACACTTTTCTTTTGTCGTGCAGGTTTTCCATAAATATTTTTTATTAAATTTGAGTATGAATCACTCATACAAAGGTAAAATATTAATCTCGACCCCTGACATTTCCGGCGATCTTTTTTCCAGATCGGTTGTATTGGTTATTGAACATAATGAAAGTGGTGCATTTGGCTTGATATTGAATAAAAAGAACAGCCAGATGAGTAGCAAGTTCAAAGATTTTTTTGACTTTAAAATTGAGGTATATGACGGCGGCCCTGTAGAGAACGACAAGGTATTTTTCATCGTAAAAGGCAAAAGGATAACAGAAGTATACACCGACATCACTGATGAATATTACCTTACAGAAGATATTGAACGGATCATTAATGCTGTTTTGAGCAGTGAGCTGGATATTGAGCACATTAAAATCTTTTCAGGATACTCAGGATGGTCCCCCAATCAACTGGATACTGAGGTGCAAAGAAAAATGTGGACGGTAGTGGATGTTTATAATCTTGATTACACCCTTCCTAATGATCAGACGCTTTGGAAATCTATCATGCAGAATCTTGGAGGAGAATTTCTTCTTTGGGCTAACTCTCCTGAGGACATTTCGCTGAACTAAAAAGTATATTTTTCGCACCATTCATATAATTAACAAATTTTAAGATTCCTTTAACCAATTTTAAAGAAAGTTTTTCCGTTCTTTGGAAAACTAAAATCACTGATATGAAAGGTATTACATTACTTGCTTTATCAATATTTTCCACAGCGTTTTTATCATTCACCCCTATTGACAAAAAATACATTGTCATTGATGCCGGCCACGGCGGAAATGATTTTGGGGCTACCCATGGTGAAATTCTGGAAAAAAATATTGCTTTGAGTGTTGCTAAGGAAATCCAGAAGATCAATGAAAGTCAGGATAAATATGAAATTGTTTTAACGAGAGATTCTGACAGCTATCCCTCTCTTTCTGAGAGAACCAATCAGATTAATAAATTGAATCCGGAAATGGTGATTTCCCTTCACGTCAATTCTTCTCCTGAAAAAGAAAGATCTGACAACGGATTTGAAGTTTACGTTCAGAATTCTGATGTTTCAAAGGAGCTTGCCGGAAAAATTTATAAGAAATTCAATGCCCGTAAAATATCGGAGAGCAATCTTCATATTTTAAGAGAAACGAAGGCTCCTGCTGTATTGGTAGAGCTTGGGTTTATCAATAATTCTGAAAACAGGAATTATATCACCAGCGAAAAAGGGCAAAAAGAAATTGCACAGAAATTTGTTGAGATCATCAACGAATATTAAATAAAATACAAATTCTGATTAAATCAGAATAAAACCCGGTAAAGGACTTCTGGAACTTTGTTGTTTACCGGGTTTGTCAATTTTTTATTGATTAAAACTTTTCTTCCAGCTTTCTACCAATTCTGAGAAACGGGAGTTTTCAAAAGTCTTATTTCTTATCTTACCTACAGAAAATATACCTTTCTCATCAGAAATCATTAAAATTTCTTCAGCTTTCTGAGATTCGAATGCGATAATCTCGTGTTCCTGAATATCTGCCAGGTTATTTTTATGTAAAAAAGTAACAAAATTTTCCATCAATGGAGAAATGTAGGCCCCTTCAGTCTGTTTTGGTACTTTAATAACGTTACCCTCCAAAAAAGAAGATTTCCCACAGTGGTACGTGCAATTCTCTTATTAGGGTTCAACAGAATTACGTCATCAAGGTCGTTTTCCTGTGCGTAAATCGCCCCATAGATATTTTCCGGACAGTGAACTCTGATATTGCTCAGAAGGTTATTATTAACGTTAATTTCTTTCGTCAGATCCAGTTCTAAAGCTCTTTTGTGCACTGCTAATACATCTTCCATTTCCGAAACTTCGTAAAAATAGGAAACAGAAGATTTTGCCAATGTTATTCCATCATTATTTCTGAATACCTGGAAATTGATAATTCCGTTGTTCACTCCTTTACCTTCAATAATTTCTTTTTGAAAAAGAGTCTGGAAAAATTCCAGGGTGTAAGTCAAAGGAATATTCAGTCTCATCTTTCTCATGGAAGCCATCAGGAAAAAATAGCATTCTTCGTCCATGATCAATCCACCATTTCTTACAAAGAAAGAAACCTTCACTGAGTCTCCCCAAAGAAAAGCTCTGTTCTTTACATTTAACTCGTCTGATGTAAAATATTGATTTTCCAATTTTTGATGTGATTTATTTACAAAAAATAATGAACGATAAATCGTTCATCAGTTTTATCATTTAATATAGCCCGGTATTATGCCGCACCTAGTTTTATTCTTAGGTTCTCAATAAGATTTTCCCAATACATTGCATTTTCCTCTTCATCACCTTCTTCACAAAAGTCTGTAATATTTAAAGCCAGATCTTCTGTAATATCATCAATTGTGATTGTCATTTCAAAGAAATTTTTTGTTCCTTCATCTTCTTCCCATCTGAAACGTACGAAACCTTCAGGCTTATATCTGATCAAAGTGGCCTTCTCAGCAGGTCCTCCGCCCCAGCTAAAAAAGAAATCATCGCCTTTCTCTGTTACCTCATCCGCAAACCATTCAGATAATCCTTCTGCAGTTGCCAGATATTCATATAAAATCTCTGATAAACAGTGCATTGGAAATTCGTAATGGACTTTATGTTTCGCCATATAATCTTTGTTTTATCGTCCCGCAATATATAAATTAATTTTTTTATTACGCAAAAAACAATTACTTTTTTATAGAATCTGTATGATATTTATCACAGGATTTATATCTTTATTACATTAAGTTTTAAGACTCATTTATATCATGTAGAGCATAAAAAAATCTCTCCTTTTCAGAGAGATTTTATCTTTAATTTTCGTTCAGTATATCAAGAATAATCTGACATCCTTCTCTGATTTCTTCTTTAGATAATGTAAGGGGTGGAGAGATTCTCAGGTATTCATTTCTGTACAGCTGCCAAAAAACCACCAATCCTTTTTCCATACATTTTTTGGCTACTTCCAGCGTGTATTCCGGTGTTCCCAGATTCACGGCAAGCATTAATCCTTTACCGTTGATATTTTTGATTTTAGGATGCACCAATAGCTCTCTGAACAGCTGTTCTTTTTCTTCTACTTCATTCATTAGGCCGCTTTCCAACACTTCTTTTAATGTAGCATAGCTTGCTGCTGCAATCAATGGGTTTCCTCCAAAAGTGGTAATATGCCCAAGCTTTGGTGAATGTGAAAGGGTTTCCATGATTTCTCTGGAACTCATAAAAGCCCCTACAGGAACTCCTCCTCCCATTCCTTTCCCCATGACAAGAATATCCGGAACGATTCCGAAGTGTTCGAAAGAGAACAATTTCCCAGTTCTTCCGAATCCCGGCTGTATTTCATCCAAAATCAGAAGAGCGCCTACTTCTTCACATCTTTTCTTCAGTTTGATCAGATAGTCGTTATTCGGAACCAGAAAGCCAGCTGCTCCCTGAATGGTTTCAAGAATAACGCAAGCAGTTTTTTCTGTAATTTTATCGAAGTCTGATTCATTATTAAATTCAATGAAAGAAACCATTGGCAATAAAGGACGGAATTCTCTTTTGTGGGTTTCATTTCCTGAAACACTTAAAGCTCCATGAGTATTCCCATGATAGGAATTTTTAAAGGAAACAATTTCTTCTCTTTCTGTGTATCTTTTGGCCAGTTTCAAGCTTCCGTCGATCGCTTCAGCACCGCTATTCACAAGGTAAGTAACCTCTAAAGGATCCGGAGTAGCTTCTGCAAGCAGTCTGCACAATGCGATAGGTTTTTCCTGTGCATATTCTCCGTACACCATTACGTGAAGATATTTATCGGCCTGCTCTTTGATTGCCTCCACAATCTTAGGATGGGAATGCCCCAGTGTATTGGCAGAAACCCCTGCTACAAAGTCAAGGTATTTTTTCCCGTCTGTCCCATAAATATAGCTTCCTACTGCCTTTTCTACTTCAAAACCTGCAGCAAATTTTGTGGTTTGAGCCTGATATATAAAAAAATCTTTATGCATTTCCATTGTCTCCAAAAATTTCAGCAAAGCTATAAAAGATTCATTAAATGCTGAAATTAATCCACAAAAAAGACCAGTGTGTTACTGGTCTTTTATATTATTTTCTGGTTCGTTTAGGTTTTTTAGCTTCTTCTTTGGCTTTTGCATCATCAACGGCTTTCTGTGCTTTATCGAAGAGCTCGTTATCAGCGGTATACTGTATCTCCTCGTTGTTCGGGGTGTCTACCAGAATATCCTGCCATTTCCGGATCCGGTCTTTAGTATTCCAGTTAAAATCGGTAAATTTTCTTTTCGAAGGTTCTATCATACTCATAGGATAGGTATCCGAAGCAGCACCAATGCTACATGAAATAATCTGCAATGCTCTTTCTTCAAACAACGCTCCGATAATTCCACAGGTAGAAAGGGTAATTCCTATTCTTTCCGGCTTTTTGGTTTCTTGGTCGGTATCATCTACATATACGATAGATTGAGCATTCCCAACTACTCTTGCTTCTTTAATGGCATTTTTCTCATAGTAAACCGTCATAAATTTTCCTTTCACCTGGTTGAATTCATCTTTCAGGGTCAGGGAATCTACTTTACTGATGGCAAAGGCATTTCCGATTACTTTTAAGGAGTCTATATCTTCTGTTTGGGTATTGAAGTAAGCTTCTACTTTATCTCCGGTAACCTGTTTTTCGCCACTCCAAAGAATCGGGTTGGTGTACATGTGCATCACTCCGTCTGTTTCATTAAAAGCAATGGAGTCTGCTCTTCCCTGTGCATTGGATTTATAAATACGGGCTTTTTTGAAGGCTCTCAGATAGCTTTTCTTCACTTTGATATCCAGTGAATCCGGTTTTTGATAAGAGATAATTTTTTCCGATGCAAAATAAATAGAATCCTTTTCCATCACTTTTACTGCATACGGGTTTTTAGTCATCATGGCGGAGTCTTTCTTCTCAAAAATCTCTCCATATCCTCCTTTTATATATCTTCTTTCTTTGGGATCATCAAGGGTTACATTTCCGGTTGCTTTACCGAATCCTGTAATCTGATTGTAGTACATATCATCACCGGTAAGGATTTTCTCATTGTAAAAGATCCTGGAATTCTTGGTTAGAAAAGCTTCCTTGGAATCCATTTTATACGTTCCTTTTTCAGTATAGATTCTGTTTCTGGGATTGGTTTTGCTGGTAATGGTTGTTGGGCCTAAGAAATCAGCAATTTTTGTATTTTGATTCTGTTTGATATTGGGTCCTTCAATGATATATTGAGGGGTTTCAATTTTTACATTTCCTGTAAGATCCACCACTCTGGTATTCAGGAAATAGGTTCCTACTTTGGCGTAGGTTACATTCTGACCGTCAGAGATTGTTCCTCCAGTATTAAAATAAGCCTGATTAGCCAGCCTGTCATAATACAGAATATCTGTTTTTATGGTCTGTTTGGGATCGGTTAGGACCACATCTTTTCTGGCAACACCTTTTTGGGTATTGGCATCATATTCCATTTCTCCTGCTGTGATGACGGAGCCGTCTGTGTTTTGAAGTCTTGTATTACCAATGGCTTTTACAAAGTTTTCTTCATTGTATAAAACCACTTCATCCGCGGTAAGAATGGAACCCTGGTGTTCAATCTGAACATGCCCGGTAAAATATTGATTACCATCGTATTTCTCAGGATTTTTCTTGATTTCATCTGCGTGGATGATCTTTACTTTATCTTCAGGCCTTACCTGCACCTGTTTAGGCTGGGCGGGAGTCTGTAAATAAGGATCTCTCTTCACGGGGGTTTTATCCTGCGCAAAATTCAGCGTAGAAATAAAGAGTAACAGAAAAAGGATTATTCTCATTAATTAGTCATTCTTAGTGCCATAAAAATATAGCGAATGAGAATCAATTCTTACGCCAAACGCTTCCTCGATGGCTTCTTTGATTCCTTGGATTCTTGGGTCGCAGAATTCAATAATTTCTTCAATCTCCTTGTCAGAGTCTTTTTTGTAGATCACCAGGTGGTCATGCTGCTTGTCAAAATAAGACTTTTCATAAGATGAAGAAGTCAATGTCTTTTCTCCGAACTGATGCTTACGGATCAATCCTGCATCAAGGAAAATTTCAATAGTGTTGTAAATAGTTGCTTTGGAAACATGATACTTTTTCTGCATCATCAGAAGATACAGATCATCCACATTGAAGTGATGATCCATATTATAAATCTCTTCTAATATCGTATATCTTTCAGGTGTGTTTCTAAACCCTTTTTCTAATAAGTAGTTTCTCAAAACATCCTTGATCAAAGCTATATTCTTTTCTTTTTGTATTGTATCCATTAAAAAAATTATCTACAAATTTATTGAATTTTATTTAAATAGATAGTATGGTTACTGCTAGTAGGTTAAGAGTTGTGACGGAAATATCCGGACTGCTCGATCTTATTATCGTAAACTGTTAATTCTGTGATCGGCGCAGATTCCACTTCAACGTTATGAGAAGATACTCCCCAAGCTTTAAAGTCATCACTTCCGATATACTTCACAAAGTTGTAAATGTTAAGAATAATCTTTTGTTTAACAGTTAAAAGTATATCGTTGATATAAGTATTATCTATGATTACATATTTAAGATCCGGCGGTATTTCATGAGCTCTTAAAGAAGGATGGCTGCTTCTTGAAGGAATGGTTCCATCTGCCATTAAATCTTTAAGGACCATATTGAAATAATCGTTGATTCTTCTGTCTACTTTGAATCCTAAAAGGAAATTGATTTTGTACACAGTACCCGGAAGAATTTCGTCTACCGTATATTTGAAAGTATATGGATCCTCTTGATTTACGATGCTCAGGATGAAATAATGATCTGCTCTTTTCGGCTGTTTTTTGATGATAGAATAGATAATTTTAGATTCTACTTCATCATTTCTTTTTGCTCGGCTCAGATATGCAAGGTTGGTAGCATATTTCGGGATTGTTTCATCCAGCTTCATGTCTTTAAGGATAGACACATACTTTTCAATTTTTACAAACTGAATAAATCTTGTTTTGATCAATCGTCCATTATACCATGCATACATAGAAAGTCCGATAGAACCAGCTAGTACGACAGTAATCCATCCACCTTCCATGAATTTGATAATATTGGCGCTGAAGAAACCTAATTCGATAGCCATATATACTAGCGCAAAAACCAAAATCAGTACTTTGCTCACTCTATGTTTCAGCAACCAGAACACCAGCAGGACGGTTGTCATCAACATGGTTACAGTAATGGAAAGACCATATGCGGCTTCCATTTTTCCTGACTCTCTGAAGTGAAGAACAACAATGATACACAAGATAAGAAGTCCCCAATTGATTCTTGGGATATACATCTGTCCTTTAACTCCGGAAGGATAATCAATTTTCTGATTCGGCCAAAGGTTAAGAGACATTGCTTCTGAGAATATGGTGAAAGAACCTGTAATCAATGCCTGGCTGGCAATAATTGCCGCTGCTGTTGCTAAAATTACTCCCGGAATAATCATCCATTCTTCCATGATTCCAAAGAAAGGATTTACTACGGAGAAGCCAGGTTTGTTGTAATTGGTCAAAAGCCATGCACCTTGTCCAAGGTAATTAAGAATAAGCATAATCTTAACGAATGCCCAGCTTACTCTGATATTTTTAGCGCCACAGTGCCCTAAATCTGAATAAAGAGCTTCAGCCCCAGTTGTACAAAGGAAAACAGCTCCTAAAATCACAATGGCACTCGGTGAGTTGACAATAAGTTTATAAGCATAATATGGATTGAAAGATCTTAAAATCTCAAAATTCTCGCTCAAATGCATTACTCCCAAACCTCCTAATACCAGAAACCAAACTACCATCACCGGACCAAAAAACTTTCCGATAAAGCTGGTTCCGAACTGCTGTACCACAAAAATAACAATCAGAATTCCGATGGTAATGGGAACAACGGGCGTGTGGGGGTTATAAATTTCAAGACCTTCAATGGCTGACATTACCGTCAGTGAGGGTGTAATTACTCCGTCTGCAATAAGGGCTGCTGCACCCACAATTGCAATGAGATACAACCATCCTTTTTTGAGGTTTCTTACTAATGAAAACAAGGCCAGGATTCCTCCTTCACCTTTGTTATCTGCTCTAAGGGCAATGATCACATATTTGATTGTGGTCTGAAGGGTAAGGGTCCAAATAATACAGGAGAGCGCACCCTCTATGTATTCATTGAAAGGCATATTGCTCCCTTGGGATCTTGCATTCACAATTGCTTTCATTACGTAAAGCGGAGAGGTACCAATATCTCCAAAAACAATTCCTAGAGACACTAAAACTCCTATAAAGGAAAGTTTTTTTATGTCGAAGTGGTAGCCATCTTCTGTAACTTCTGCCATATCAGCTTAATTATTTTAAAGGCGCAAATTTATACTAAATTTATGACGTCAAGAATTTTTCTTCATGAATATAATAAATGAAAAAACTTCCTTTCGGAAGTTTTTCTCTATTACTATTTTACGTACATCGCTTTTTTGATTTCCTCTTTTACTTTTTCAAGCTTAGGGAACCATTCTGCAAACAATGCTGCAGAGTAAGGTGCAGGTGCATCAGGAGTGGTAATTCTCTTGATAGGAGCATCTAAATAGTCAAATGCTTTTTGCTGTACCATATAAGTAATTTCAGAAGATATAGAGGCAAACGGCCAAGCTTCTTCTAAAATAACCAACCTGTTTGTTTTCTTAACAGAAGCTAAAACAGTATCAAAATCCAAAGGACGAACTGTTCTAAGGTCGATAACTTCTACAGAGATTCCTTCTTTTGCCATATCTTCAGCAGCCTGTAAAGCTAACTTCATGATTTTACCGAAAGAAACTAAAGTAACGTCTGTACCTTCTCTCTTAATATCTGCTTTCCCTAATGGTAAGTAGTATTCTTCTTCAGGAATTTCCATTTTATCTCCATACATCTGCTCAGATTCCATGAAAATAACAGGGTCATTATCCTGAATTGCAGTTTTCAATAATCCTTTCGCATCGTAAGGATTTGAAGGAACCACTACTTTAAGACCAGGAATGTTTGCAAACCAGTTTTCAAAAGCCTGAGAATGGGTAGCTCCCAATTGACCTGCAGAAGCAGTAGGACCACGGAAAACGATTGGACAATTCCACTGTCCACCACTCATCTGACGGATTTTTGCAGCATTATTGATAATCTGATCAATTCCTACCAATGAGAAATTGAATGTCATATACTCTACAATTGGTCTGTTACCATTCATCGCAGCACCCACAGCAATTCCTGTAAAACCAAGTTCTGCAATTGGGGTATCGATTACTCTTTTAGGACCAAACTCATCCAGCATTCCTTTTGAAGCTTTATATGCACCATTATATTCTGCAACTTCCTCCCCCATTAAAAAGATGGATTCGTCTTTACGCATTTCCTCGCTCATTGCCTGTGCAATTACCTCACGAAAAGTATATTCTGCCATATTTATTCGAAAAATTTAGACTACAAAAATAGTGTTTTTTTATTATACACATAATAAAAAGGCTCTTCATTTCAACAGGAAGTCATAATATTAAGTGTATTTAAAATGAATTTTCCTGCTTTCTGCTTGCTTCCTGTGGCTTTTCCAAGTTCTGGAGAATTTACAGAGAATTTTTATCTACAAAAAATGACATCCCATATCTGAGATGTCATCTAAAATTCTATTTAAACGTATATTAATTAGCTTTCTCCCAAACCTGGGTTCTTCCTAATAAAGATAATCCCAAGTAACCTCTTACGTTCAGTTTATCACCGCTTCTTGTAATGGTACACTTGTATGTTTTTCCTGTTTTAGGATCAGTAATTGTTCCTCCGGTGAACTCATCACCATCTTTTTTCAATCCTCTGATGATTTCCAATCCTAAAATTGGTTTTCCTTTTCTGTCATCTTTACAAGCTGTACAGTTAGGATCAGCAGGTTTTATCAATAACTGAGAAACTTTACCATAGTATTTCCCGTCTGACTTTTTGTACACTTCAACAATAGATTTCGCCTGTTTTGTCTCATCATCTATAGTCTTCCACTTACCTTCTATCTGCGCAAATGTAAGCACACCGCAAAAAGAAAGTGCGAATGTTAACAATAATTTTTTCATATTTTTTATAGTTTTAATTTAATTACAATATTCTTATCTACGTATTGATAAAAATATAAATTAATTTTCAACGAACAAAAAATTTTGTTATACAAAGCATAAAGAGGTAAAGAAAGACAATAAAGCCAATTCAAAACTTACCTTTTCAACCTTAATAAAGCTTCCTGTTAATCACCCTGTCCATATAATCCTGATACCATGCTTTCGCCGTTTTCTTTCCGGCTTCCACTTCAGGGTTTTTAACTTCATTCATGATATTTTTTTCAAGGCTAAGATCAGATTTATCATATACTCCAATAATTTCCTTACCATCAAAGCGGTAAATATAATTTCCGATCATGAACTGATCTGTACTTCCATCTGAATTGACTACAAGAAAAGGATATTTTTTGTCACTTACTAAACTTCTCCCCCAGCTTCTGATAGGTTTGTTATATCCGATAAGGTCTGCCAGTGTAGGATAGATATCAGCCTGCTGTGCAATTTCCTGGCTCACTCCTTTTAGCTGATAAGCAGGATTCGGAGAATAGAAAACTAATGGAACAGCATAATGATTCATCGCTCTTTCATATTCAGGGTAATATACCTGATTGGTATGATCTCCTGTGAAAACAAAGATGGTGTTATTGTACCAAGGCTGTTTTTTAGCAGTTTCAAAATATTTTTTAATCGCATAATCGGTATACTGTATCGGTTCATGCATCTGTATTTTTCCTTTTTTAAATTTCCCGTTGTATTTTTCAGGGATTTTAAAAGGGTGATGTGAGGAAGCGGTAAATACAGTCGTCATAAAAGGTTGTTTCTTTCCTACATTTTTAGCAAAATACTGTAAGAAGGGCTCGTCCCAGATGGCCCACATGCCATCAAAGTCTTCATCATGGTTATATTCTGTTTTTCCAAAATAATGTTTAAATCCTAAAATATTTCCAAATCCAAGGAATCCCATCGAACCATTCGGTGCTCCATGATAAAAAGAAGTATCATAGCCCAGATCATTACACACGGAAACAATGGACTGAATTTTCTGGTTGGAATATGGAGATCCCGTAAATGCATCAGTAAGACTCGGAATCCCCGCCAATACACTGCTCATCCCATGAATTGACTGTCTTCCATTCGCAAAAGTATTGGGAAAAATAAGACTTTGCCCAGCCAGACTATCCATAAATGGGGTGTATGAAACGTAGTCTTTGATATTTTTATCTTTATTAAATGCTCCGGAATATTCTCTCCCGAAAGATTCTACAATGAAAATAACAATATTGGGGCGGTTTTCCACCTTTCTATCGTATACTTTATAAGGATGCACGTTGTCTTCAATATATTTTTCATCTACGAAATGCACTTCCTTAAAGTTATTGGTATTTAAAGTTCTGAAAAAGGAGAATGTACTGTTGAGCACTATATTTCCCTGAAGCGGATTGGCTACAAAACGGGTAGCATCTACCATATTAATAGGTCTTGTGCTATGTTTGAAATCTCCTCTGATCCCTCCCACAACCAGCACTGCAGTAATACATAGAGTAATAATGGAAGTCAGAAAATAAGGGATCAGCTTCGAAGGCTTCACATCCTCTACTGTTACTCTTTTGTAAAGGAAAACCCAAAGGATCATCAAAACGATATACCAAATAAGTACAAAAGGATGTTCTCCGACAGAGATCATCAATGTTTTGGAAACATTAGATTCATGCTCTGCTACCTGAAATACTGCCGAAGTAAGCCTTGCCTGTGCAAATTTATAGTAAATAAAATCGCCGAAATTCATCGCATAAGCAATCCCGTTGGTAATGAAATAAAGCCAGAAAAGAATTTGTTGAAAAACTTTCTTGGTATTGATTACTAACGGCAATAAACTAAGGAGTATGAATAAGGCATTCACATACAAAATAGCTGTGGTATCGAAAGCCGTACCATGGAAAGCCAGCTTTATGTATTCTGAAACAGAGTCAACTTTAATCAGATCTTTATTAAAAAACCAGAATAAAAGCCTGGCAACCTGATAAAAAACATAGGCCAGAAAAATTCTGTAAACGAGCGCCAGAACTTCCTGTTTTCTCAATCCTTTTAAAAATTTCATGAGGCAAATTTACATCAAAATCACTTTAATGCATTTTTTAGTTCAGATTATTTTGAGTTAGAATTTTTAAAAACTGTAATTTTGTGTCTATGAATTTTATAAAAAATAATCTGGCCAATGCCTTAACCCTGGCTAACTTATTTGCAGGCTGTGTAGGTGCAATACATCTAATTTTAGGAGATTATCAGACTACAGCGATCTGCCTTATTCTCTCTTCGATTTTTGATTTCTTTGACGGCTTTGTAGCCAGAGCAGTAAAATCAAACTCCAATCTGGGGCTTCAGCTGGACTCTCTTGCAGATATGGTTAGTTTTGGAGTGATCCCGGGGCTTACCATGTATAAAGCACTGGAACCATTTGGTCCTGAGCTGCTTGGAATTCACTTTCCGTTTGAGATCAAGTATCTTGGATTAATTGTTACTATATTTTCCTGCCTGAGACTGGCGATCTTCAATCTAGATGAAGAACAGCGTTATTATTTTAAAGGATTGAATACCCCTACCAATACTGTTTTGTTGTTTGGCCTCTATTATGCATTTAAAGAAACAGGAACTTTTGACTTTTTATTCAATAATGAACTGCTATTGGTTCTGTTGACTCTTCTTACTTCGTGGCTTCTGATCAGTCCGATTAAGATGATGGCGATGAAATTCAAATCCAAACAATTAAAAGACAACTATCCTAAGGTAGTATTATTGGTGGGAGGAATCGCTATTCTTGCGATATTCCAGATTGTTGGAATTCCTATGCTTGTTATTTATTATATATTGGTGTCTCTTATTTTTCAGGGACAATTAAAATAATTTATTTAAATAAAACACACTTCAAATTATTAATCATCAACATGAATTTAAAACTCCATAAACCACTGTGCATTTTTGACCTGGAAACTACAGGAACCAATATCGGAAAAGACAGAATCGTTGAGATCTGTATCTTAAAAGTAAATCCAGATGCTTCCAGAGAAAGCAAAACATGGCGTGTAAACCCGGAAATGCTTATTCCTAAAGAAAGCAGTGAGATCCATGGGATCTATGACGAAGATGTAAAAGATGCTCCTACCTTCAGGGATATTGCTTCTAAAGTAATGGAAATGATTACCGGAAGTGATTTGGGAGGATTTAATTCCAACCGATTTGATGTTCCGCTTTTGGCAGAAGAACTTTTAAGAGTAGGAATGGATTTTGATCTGAGTAAATTCAGACTGGTAGATGCACAGACTATTTTCCATAAAAAGGAACCTAGAAATTTAGGGGCAGCTTATCAGTTTTACTGTGGAAAAACATTGGAAAATGCACACTCTGCGGAAGCTGATGTAATGGCAACTTTTGAAGTTCTGGATGCTCAGGTAGGAAAATACGATGATATCCCGAACGAAATAGCACCACTGAGTGAATTTACATTCCATAACAAGAATGCAGATCTTGCCGGATTTATCGGATTTAACGAGAAAATGGAAGAGGTTTTCAACTTTGGAAAATATAAAGGCCAGGGAGTGAAAGCGGTATTTCAAAAAGATTTAGGATATTTCGGATGGCTTCAGAATGCTGATTTTCCGTTGTATACTAAAAAAGTTTTTACAAAGATTCAACTATCAAGCAGATTTTAAAAATGTCAGAACTTGTTCGTTTTAAATTTTATGAAACAGCCCTTGAAGCTAACAGGGATAAGCAGATACTTGCTGAAAACGGCATCAACAGCTTCATTGCGAATGAACAGCTGATTCAGTCGGATTGGCTTCTTTCACAGGCTGTAGGCGGTATACAACTTCAGGTCTTTGAAGATGATCAGGAAAAAGCTCAGCAGATTCTTCAGGATTACAAAGATAATGAGCAATATTCGCTGGAAGTAGAACATACTATTTCTGATCCTGAGTTTGATTTTGTCTGCCCGAAATGTGGTTCCAATCATATTTACAGGGATGACAGTGCCACCAGCTTCTTTGGAATTTCTTTTCTGACGAGTCACAAATTCAAATGTTATTATTGCGGGAATGAATTTACCCATGACCAATAGAAATTAACCTATCATCTAATAAAAGAGGGCTTCGTTCCTTACAATGACGAGGTCAAAAAAAATAAAAAGAGTTATGAAAATCATCTGCATAGGAAGAAACTACAGTGAGCATGCAAAAGAATTAGGAAATGAAATTCCTGAAAATCCTGTTATCTTTATGAAACCGGATACGGCAGTTCTAAAGGGAAATGATTTCTACATCCCTGAATTTTCAAATGATATTCACTACGAACTGGAAGTGGTATTAAAAATTTCCAAAGGAGGAAAATACATCCAGAAAGAATCTGCCAATAAACACTATGAAGAAATTGGTCTGGGAATAGATTTCACAGCCAGAGATCTTCAGAGTGAGCTAAAATCAAAGGGGCTTCCATGGGAGCTTGCCAAAGGTTTTGATGGTTCTGCTGTGGTGAGCAGTTTCTTCAAAAAAGAGAATTTCAGTCTTGCTAATCTTAAGTTTTCATTGTTAAAAAATAAAGAAAAGGTACAAGATGGCAATACCAAAGATATGATGTTCAATTTTGATGATATTATTGCTTTTGCTTCTCAGTATTTTACCTTAAGAGTGGGTGATCTTATTTTCACGGGAACTCCAAAAGGGGTTGGAAAGGTGGAAGAAAATGATATTCTGGAAGCTTATCTTGAAGAGGAAAAAATTCTTGATATCCGAATATTATAAGTATTTAACATCAAAGTCTGGTAAATTTTCCCTATCTTTAGGTAACAAAATTAGAGGTTATGATAAATATTGTATTACCCGTAGATTTTGAGGACAAGACAGACCAACTGGTAGACGGTGCCATAAAATTTGCAAAACAGCTTAACGGCAGAATTTACCTGATTCACGTAGCGCCATCAGATATTGGCTTTGCTATTGGTGATATGGGATTTCAATATTTTCCGGAAGTGGAAGCCAATGAAATACGAGAAGAGCTGGTACAGCTTAATAAAATTGAGCAGAGAATCATCGCTCATGATATTGACTGCGAGCATCTTTTAAAACAAGGGCTTGCCAAAGATATTATTCTGGAATATGCAAAGGCAAAAAATGCAGATTATATTGTGATGGGATCACATGGCAGAAGCGGAATTTATGATGTATTTGTGGGAAGCTTAACCAAAGGAATCACAAAAAGCTCAAGTATTCCTGTGCTGGTACTTCCAATTCACGACTAAGAAACAGAAAATTTTAATCGTTAGTAATAAAAAAACCGATCAAAGCATAATGTTTGATCGGTTTTTTACTATATAACCAATTAATTAACCTTCTTTTTTGTAGATGTTCGGATCATAGTAAGGATTCTTACCTTCCGTTGGAGAATAATAGTCTTTATCTTTGTCTCCACCTAGTGTAACCACCAGTACGTAGCACCAATAAGTAAATAGTACACAGCAAACTATAAATAGAATCCAGTTTAAAACATTTCCAAACGCATCAAAGAAACCGAAAGTCCATTTGAAAACTTTGCTTAAGAATAGAAAGAAAGACGTCATTATTTTCCTTTTTTAAATTAACTTTGTACAAATTTATAAAAAATGTTTAAATTACTTTCAAAAGAAAGCAATATTTTTTCAATTCCTGTTTATATTGGTTTTCTTCTTTTAGTAGTCATAATATTTAACATACTGAATTTCAACACTTACGAAGCTATAGTTGCCGGAATAACTTTTCTGGGAATTGCTTTGGGATATTTTTGTTTTCACAGTATTGCCCTTAATTATCAGACCCATCTGCCTTTATTCTTATATACTTTTTTCATTTTCGGGCTGTATCCCGGAAATCTGGATATAGGAATTGCCGTTTCGCTGCTTACAAACTCCTTTCTTATCCTACTTCTAACGAGTGCAGATGAAGATACCAGGAAAAGGTCATATGTTCTTGTAGGAGCTATTGTGGCCCTGAACTTTATTTTCCTTCCCACTACCTGGCCAATGGCTGTGTTTGTGATTATTCACGTGATTGCTACTTCTGCCAGAATTACATTGAATCTTTTCAGATTTCTTCTGGGAATTGTTTTGATTACATTCAGCTATTTTTCAGTGATGTATTTCGTTCAGTTTACTTCCTGGAACATCGATTATTTTCCTTTTGGAAAGATGAAACCGATAACGGATTATACGGAGCTTCTACCACTGATCCCTGTGGTTCTGATGCTTATCTATGCAGTATATGACCATTTTAAAAACTATAATAAGAAAAGTCCCATCAGCAGATACAAATATACTTTTCTGTTGGTCTTTTCGGTAGCACAGCTTATTTCCATCATTTTATATATGAATAAAAGCTATGAATATCTCTTGTTGCTGGCATTTCCTTCAAGTATTATTCTGAGCAGAATGATGAGATTTTTACCCAAATACTGGATGCGTGAAGCTGGTTTATGGCTTATTATTATTAGTTTACTTACCTTCAAAGCAGGTACAGTTTTTGATTTATTTTAAAAAATTATGATTCAGATAGACGATAAATTGATTTCTGAGGAAATTTTTTCCGAAGAATTTGTTTGCAACCTTACGAAATGTAAGGGGGCATGTTGTGTGGAAGGAGATGTAGGGGCTCCGTTGGATAAAAACGAGCTTGAGATATTGGACAGTATTTTTGATCAGATAAAACCTTACCTTACTCAGGAAGGAATCAAAGCCCTTGAAGAGCAGGGAACATGGACTACTGATCCGCACGACGGAATGTATGTTACTCCTATGGTGGAGGACCGCGAATGTGCTTATGTAACATTCGATGAAAAAGGAATTACCAAATGTGGTATTGAAAAAGCATACGAGGATGGTGCCGTGGACTGGCAAAAACCTATCTCCTGCCACCTTTACCCGATCCGTATTACGGAATACTCTGCTTTTACTGCATTGAATTATCACGAATGGAATGTATGCAGTGATGCCTGTACGCTTGGAAAAGAACTTCAGGTTCCTGTTTATAAGTTTTTAAAAACTCCATTAACGAGAAAGTACGGTGAAGAATTTTATACTGTTTTAAGCGAAGCTGCTGAAGAATGGAAAAAAGAATATGGTTCTTAACCGATCAGGATTTGAATTCAATAATAAAAAACCGCAGATTTCTCTGCGGTTTTCTTATTCTCTATATAAAAAGGTTAGTGGGCTAATGCTCCTGCTTTTTTAGTTTCATCTTTTTTAACCTTTTCCCAACCGTCTTCCGGCATCAGCGTCGCTACATTCTTTTCTTTTGTAAGGTATTTTTTAGCAACATCCTGAAGATCTTTTACGGTAAGTGCTTTTACTTTATCCGGGTAATTCAGTATATCATATTTATCGCTGCCGTCTAATTGGTTTTGGGCGATCCCCTGTAACCAGAATCCATTGTCTTTAAGACTTGTGTTGTATTCATTGTATTCTCCTTCTTTATATTTATCAAGGTCTTTTTGTTCGGGACCTTTATCTATCAATTTTTGTAATTCTGCAAGTGCACTTTTTGTAAGCCTATCTGCATTTTCAGGGCCACAAGGAAAATTAATTGTAAAATCATAGGCACTATATGGAATTTTCATGAAGCTTCCACTTGCTCCCCCTCCATAAATACCACTTTCATCTTCTCTTAATTTCTCAAGAATTTTAATGGTAGCAACTTCACCCAAAGCTGAAATTGCAAAGGCTTCTTTCTCATTATATGGAGTTTCTCCACTGTAAGAAATGGTTACAAGGCTCTTTGGTTCTTTTCCTTTTTTGTAAACCTTTATATATCCTCCCTCTATAGGTCTGTACCCTGTATCTTTGAAGGTAGATGATTTTCCTGTTGCAGGAAGTGATGCTATATACTGCAGAACTTCATTTTTAAGCTGTGTCTCATCTATGTTTCCTACAAAATAGAAGTGAAAATTTCCTGCATTGGCAAATTTCTCTTTGTAGATGTCGTATGCTTTTTTATAATCTGTACTCGTCCAATCTTTTTCTGTAGGTTCGAGACTGGTAAATCTTGGATTTTTCTGATTGATAAATTTGGAATATTCATTAGAAAAATAGTATTGTGGATCTGAGTCTACATTAGCCAGCATTGCAGATTTCTTTGCTTTATAAGCGTTAAATGCATCAGGGTTGTAATTCAAATCTGTGAAGCAAGCATACATCAATTCCATTGCTGTTTTCAGATCTTTCTTTGAACTCACTCCTGAAACTCCTTCTGTAGCCCCACCGATGTAAGGAGTTGCACTCACCTGCTTTCCTGCAAGATAATGGATAAGGTCTGTTTTGGAAAGTCCAGCTAAGCCAGCTTCCAGCAAAGCATCAAAGGCAAATTTTGTTTTATTATAATCAGCATCCGGAATAACAGATACTCCTCCCAGACTTACTGCCGAAAAGATAATTTCATCATCTTTAAAATCTGTTTTTTTGAAAGTAACCTTAGCTCCGTTGCTCAAGATCCAGGTTGTTGTTCCTAACTTAGCATCCGTTTCTGTTTTAGCTATTTTCGCTTCAGACTTGAATGGTTTTATTAAACTTTCAGCTTTAGCTTTTTCTTCATAGGGTTTAAGATCTGCCATTTTCACTGCATCAAACGTATTCAGAACCATTGCTTCAGTTGGCATCTTAATATTATCTTTTTTAGGACCTGTCATAATGATCACTCTACTGTCATCTTTTACCCGCTTTTTGATAATTTCATTTGTTTGTGATAGTTCTACAGTTGGAAGAACTTGTTTAAGATGCTCATACCCCCATGTTATTCCAGGCATTGGATCCTGTCTCAGAAAATTACCAATATATCCATCAACCAGTTCGCTGCTTTCGTACTTGTCTTTATTGTTATAGGCCCATTCGTAAGAAGAAAGCATTTGGTCTTTTGCTCTGTTCAATTCAGATTGTGTAAATCCGAATCTTTTGGCTCTTTCCACTTCTTCCAGTAAAACTTTCAGTGCATTCAGCTGATCACCGTCTTTTGTAGATGCTGATCCCTGAAATGCTTCTTTGCTTCTTGCATACGTTCCTCCGTGGTATACCGAGCCAGAAGTAAAGGGCGGTTTTGTGGAGTTAACCAACTCTGCCAATCTGCTATTCAACATGATATTCACAAGACCTTCGACAAGACTTTGATCATATTGCTGAATAGTGACATCGGGTTGGTAAGTTTCAGAATCTTTGATGATAAACTGTACTCCTGAACCTGTGGCATCAGGATCCGTCTCAATAGCTACTAGTGATTCTTTGTGATTCGGAAGGTCAAAGGATTTTCTTTCTTTAGGTTTTGAAGGATTTTTATATTTGCTGAAATTATCTTTGATTTTTTTCTCAATTTCATCTACATTAATGTCTCCTACTACTACAAGTGCCATCAGATCCGGTCTGTACCAATCCTGATGGAATTGTCTGATAAGATCAGGTTTGAAATTTTCCAGCACTTCTTTTTTCCCGATCGGAAGTCTTTCTGTATATTTTGATTTGTATAAAAGTTTTGGAAAATATTTATCCCTCATTCTCTTATCAGGTCCAAGACCTAATCTCAGTTCTTCCAACACCACTCCTCTTTCTTTATTGATGTGTTCGTCAGAAAGTGTGGCATTAAATGCCCAGTCTTCCATTACTTTCAGTCCGGCATCCAGATTTCCAGGTTTATCCAATGGAACAGGAAGCATGTAAACCGTTTCGTCAAAGCTGGTGTAAGCATTAAGGTGCTGACCGAATTTCACTCCTATAGATTGTAGAAAGTCTACTAATTTATTATCCGGAAAATTTTTGGTACCATTGAAGTTCATATGCTCCATAAAGTGAGCCAATCCTCTTTGATTTTCGTCTTCAAGAATAGATCCGGCATTGATTGCCAGACGAAATTCTACCTTTTTCTCTGGTAATGCATTTTTTTTGATGTAGTACTTCATTCCGTTGGAAAGGGTACCGATTCTTACGGACGGATCCACCGGAATGTTCTGTCCAAAAGTGTTTATAGACATCAAAAAGATGACTGAAAACGAAGATAATATTTTTCTCATTTACTTATTTTTTGACCTGTCAAAAATATAATTTCTCTCTACAACAGGGCTTTTATAACACGGTTAAATTCGAGTTAAAAAAACTAAATATTACAAAATCAAAACAATTTATTTCTTTTGTATTAGCTAAAGCCTCTTTTCATTAAAAACATTCGCTAATTACCTAAAATAAACGAATTAAAAACAAGCTCATTTTCTTTATTCAGTTAAAAATTGATGCTAATTTGATGATATCTTCTCCCCACCCAACAAAAAAGCCGTTGTAAAATACACCGGCTTTTTTATTTTGATTAAAAAACTTTAAAAAGTGATTTTTTATTTAAAATCAGCATCCGTAACTCCAGAGTTGATGACCACTTTTGTAGTTTTGATTGTCATTTTCTGGCCTCCGCCTTCAGCATCTACTTCAGCAGGAAACTGTAATCCGTCTACCGCCATATAGCTTTTGATTGTTGCTTTACCTTCTCCTGCATCCGTCTTATACAAAAGTCCGGTTCCGGCATCGAAATAGAATTTTCCTTTGTCAGAAGACAATACATTATAATCTTTTCCGTCCAGTTTTTCCGTAGATACCGTTTGGAAATTAGAAGCGTCAAAAGCTAAAGCATCAATTGGTTTCCCTTTTTTAAGCTCCGCAATTTTGTCAGCAGGGATGTCTGTTTTAGTTCCCATTTGATCAAAATATCCTTTCTCACCGTCAAAAAGCTGAATCATTTCTTTTCCCATGAAAGACTGTACAGACTTGAATTTATTTCCTAATTTTTTAGTGGTCATTTGAATTTCCATTCCCTGCACAGCAACCGTGTTATCAGTAATGGTAGATTTTACAGCATCCAATTTATCTTTTCCCCCTAATGCTTTGAAATAATTATCCACAACTTCTTTAGGTGTCAGTTTTGATTTTACAGCTTCTGTTTTAACAGTTGCAGCCGCTTTCTTCTGAGCTGCTGCCGGTACTGAAAAAAGTACAGCGCAGAAAAACGGAATGATGATCTTTTTCATATTTATAATAAAGTTTATTGGGTAAATATAGGAATATTGGCGGACATACGAATAAGTAATGAGCAATTAGTAATGAATGATCAATATGATAATTGATTGCTCTTTAGGATGGATATATAATAAAAAAACCGCCAAAAAATTGACGGTTTCAAATATTTATATCGGAGTATAATTATTTCTTAAGTTCTTCTAAAAATTCGTCGTGAGAAATTTTAGTTTCTTTTTTGCTCGCTTTTTCAAGAATTACATCTTTCAATTTAGCCATAGCTACTTCAGAAGAAATTTGTCTTACCTGCTCCTGGTCTTTCAACATTTCAACAGCATATTTTTGAACTTCTTCATCACCTAAGTGGTGGATTCCGTAGATTGCTAACTGGTTTTTCACCAACTGCTCAGCCTGAGCTAATACATCAGCATAGTCAAGGTTGATTTCGTTCTCAGTCATTAATTTACCTTCAATGATCTGATATTTCAATTGGTTTTTCTCAGCTTCAAGAATTTCCTGAGCCTGTGCTTCAGACTGAATATTCTGGTTAGAGAATAATAACCACTTCACAAGGAACGTTTCAGGAAGTTTTACTTCTTCTTTCTCAGTTACCTGTTCTAATACTTTATTCACAAAGTGAACATCAGCATTTTGTTGGAAATACTCATCTAATTCAGTTTTCACTTTATCTTTAAGCTCGTCTTCAGACTTGATGTTTCCTTCTCCGTATACTTTGTCGAATAAGTCCTGGTTAAGCTCAGCTAAGTTTAATGAATAGAAATCTTTTACTTTTACTTCTAATTCATTGTGGTGTAGGTGCTCAACTTCTTCTTTGCTGAATCCTAATTCCTTAGCTAATTCTTCGTCACCTGCAAGAGCTTCTTTCGTTACTTTTACAGAACCTTCCATTTTCAAACCTTTTACCAATTTGAAAGCTTCTTTGTTGTCAGCTGTAACGGTAAGGTTTTTTGGGTGGTGGTGGTGCTCTCCTTCAGCATCTTCTTCCACAACCTGAGAAACTTCTAAAGCAATGTAAGAATCTTTAGTGATTTTATCTTGAGGAACCTGCTCAGCGAAACGCTTCTGCATGTTTTCAATACTTTTGCTGATTTCTTTGTCAGAAGCTTCTACTTTGTAGTGAGGAGCTTCATATTTAGCTAAATCTATAGTGAATTCAGGCTCATATCCAACTTCGAAAGCAACTTCTAATTGATCAGCATTGTAATCTAATTCGTTTACTGGCTGAGGAACAGGCTGACCAACTAATCTTAGTTTGTTTTCATTAACATAGTTGTTTAAAGCATCAGAAACCTGTCTGTTGATTTCTTCAAATGCAATACCTGCTTCATATTGTTTTTTAACCATACTCAAAGGCACTTTCCCTTTTCTGAATCCAGGAACTTGCGCATTTTTAGCATAATTAATCAACTGCTTCTCTACTTTTTCTTTGTAGTCAGATTTTTCCAATGTTACTGTAAGCAATGCACTTACGTCATCATGGTTTTGTGCGGTAACCTTCATTATTGATTAAAATTTTAGGTTGCAAAAATATGAATTTTTTATGAAAATCACCCATTTAAAATCAACTTATAACGCCAAATATTGTTAAATAAAAAACCACCGGAGAATTCCAGTGGTCCAAACAAGATTAAAGGATATATTAATTAATAATATTATAGTTGGCCTGTGCATCTGTTTCTCCTCCTGTATGAGTTCCGTAGATTACTCCGTTTCCACTTACCGCAGAAGCTTCAGAAACTGTTACCGGCTCATGGAATAAGGTAAGAACCAGCTGACTAGGTGCTGAAGCATTTTTTACAGCAGTATTTACCACCCATTTTGTTTTCAGTCCAACACGGCTTCCATCTCCTCTTGTAGAGCTGGAGTCATCAGTACGGGTTAGTGTAATATCTGAGTTAGGGAAATTGTATACTAAGAAATGTTCATTTTTAGCCTCTATAATTTCCTGAGTGGCATCTTCGTCCCCATTTTTGAAAAGAACTTCTACATTATAAGTATGGCCGTTGATTAGTTTAACGTTAGGATTCGTAGTGCTGTTCACCTGATAGTCGTACACTACGGGAGTTCCTGTAGCAACATCTGTTACTCTTAAGAGAACATCCGAAAGTTCTTCCTGAGGAAGGTCATCTGCTTCATCGTCGCTTCTGTTACAAGATGTTAAGCTTAAAGCAACTGCGAAGAAAAGTCCTAAGATAAGAATAGTATTTTTAAAAATATTTTTCATGTTTTTGATTTTAAATAATTAAAATTGATATTTAAGAGTTAAAATAAAGTTTCTTCCCATTTCGTTGGAAAAGAAACGAAGTCTGTTCAGATAATCTCTGTAAGACTTATTGAATACGTTTCGAACTGAAAAATCAATTCCGAAATTTTTAGACAGATTCACCCCTGTCTGAAGGTTCCAAAGCGAATATCCGCTTGGAGGTGTAGAGATATCCACATCTTCATTGTAAGCATTTCCATCAGAATCGAATAATCTGATCGGAACGTTATAAACAGGAAATCTTGTCTGTTTCAGATACGTGTTGTTGCTTACAGTGAAATAGAAGTTTTTCCATTCTTTTTTATTGAACTCCAATGAATTGTTAAAATTCGGAGGCATCATTAGGATAAGAGGTACATTATTAGTCGTATCCTGCCCGTAAACATAGGAACCACTTCCTTTGTAAGTCAGATTATCTGTGATCTTAAGCTGTGCATCAATATCCAGTCCATACATTTTTGCATTGATCTGCTGATAACTGTATACTACAAAAGCTCCTCCCCACTGTGTATTCTGATATCCTGTAGGAATCTGATTGATGAAATTCTGAGTATAAAAGAAATAGGGGTTAACCGAAATATTTAATCCCTTTAAGACGTTTGCTTTCACATCTGCAACTAAATTAAACTGATTTCCTGTTTCACTTTTCATTCTCATATCTCCTCTTTCGATAATGGCTGCAGAATGGTGAAGTCCGTCTGCAAAAAGCTCTGCAATATTCGGAGATCTTGACACTCTTGCATAATTAAATTTCAGGTTAAAATATTCGGATGGATGATAAACCAGTCCTCCGTTTACTGAAATATTATTATAGGTTAATGACGGGTTGGTAAGAATTCTGTTTTGGTTGATTCTCACTACAAAATTTGAATAATCTGCTGCATAGGTCTTATTCCAGTCACTCAGATCATACCATTTTGTTACATCATAATGATCATAATCATATCTGCCTCCCAGTTCAAGATCCAATTGGGGAGCAATTTTATATTTTAATACAGAATAAATTCCGGCATAATATCTGTCATAGTTCGGGACAAGACGTCTCGCCTCGGTCTGCGTATTGGAATAGTTGTTTTGATATCCTGCATTAATCCCTGTTTCAAGATTCCAGTTTCCTCTTTCTATCAGATGGTTCACATTCAGGTCATTGGTGATCAGTTCAAGATCCAACGCCGGTTTTTTGCTCAAAGCTTCTGTACGTCTGATGTCATATTCTTTTCTATGATTGTACTGAAAACTATAAGTAGCCGTTATCTTTCCAAAATTTTCAAACCTTTTGTAAGCCGAAACTTTAGCAATATGATGCTCTATTTCCTGTTTAGGATTATCAATATCATAACTAAAATCTCTCTGATAGATTGGTTCCGGTGAGGTAAGAGCAGTACGCAAATCTTCGGAGTTCCCTACGTGAGAGCTTCTAAGAATCCCAACAGTGCTTTTGGTCAGATAATAATCAAAAGAAAAACCTTTTTCAAATGTCATTTTCTGCACTCCAAAATTAAATCCCGAGCTTTCAAGCCCTGTATTCATCAAGCCATAATTTGGAGCTTCAAGATCCCCAAGTTTTTTATAGCTTCCATTGGTTTTGACAGCCCAACCATTCTCCCAGGTTTTTGCCAGTTTTACATTAAGATCGGCACCTCTTCCGTTTGAAATTCCGGAAAGAGAAACACTTCCCATGATAGTATCTTTCTTAGGCAAAACCTGAGGCTGCAAAACCACTACTCCACCTACAGCACCACTTCCGTACTTCAGAGCAGATGCTCCCTTGATCACATCAATATGCTCAAAATTATTAACATCTACATTGGGAGCATGCTCTACTCCCCATTCCTGCTCGGCAAGCTTTACCCCGTCATTAAGGATGGAAACTCTGCTTCCATACAACCCGTGGATAATAGGTTTTGCGATATTATTCCCCGTTTTAAGAACATTAACACCGGAAATATTGGTTAATAAATTTCCTAAATTTTCGGAAACATTTCTTGAAAGCATAGCTTTATCAAGGGTTTTCACCACCATGCTTCCATTGTTCTTGTGACTTCCATGAACAGTCACTGTTTCGATGTCTTTAATGTGATGTTCCAGTGTAATAACCAGATGTACATCCTGATTGACTCCTATATTTTCAGTATAATCATCACAATCAGGATGCTGTGCAATGAGTGTATACTTCCCTGCAGGGATTTTGTCAAAAGAAAATTTACCCTTGTTGTTGGTTTTGGCTGTAAAGTTCCCGATTTTAATCACGGCATTTTCCAGCAATGTTTTATCGTGAAAGTCCTGAACGGTTCCCTCTACAGTATAGCTTTTTTGTGCGCTTATAAATACTGATCCGCAAAAGATCAGCAGCAGGCAATATATCAATTTCATTGTAAATAGATTGATTGCGTACCCTTTTCAACAGGGTACATTTTTCGTTAAAATTTGTGGGATTGGGTTAGTTTAATTGTAAAATGTACAATGTAAAAAGTATAATGTCTAATGAGAAGTTAGAGGTTAGAAATCAGAAGCTAGTAATTGAACATTATTTAAATATTAATTACAAACGATCAGTTGTTTTCCTAACAACCTTAAACTTTAAATATTAAACATTGAACTTAACTTTAAACCCAATAAAAATCTGTGAATTAAGAAAGTGCGGGCGGTCCCCGAAGCTGAAAAGTGAATTTGGTCTGTGACCAGATTTTCTCCTGAATGGCGATGATTCGTTTTACTTCATGGCTGTAATGTTCAACAGTAAAACTGAATTCTTCAGGAGCTAATGTATGTCCGGCAACCAAAAAGTGGCAGGCCAGACAATCGCCAGCTTTCTCTTTAGTAACGGCTTTCGTCATCGTATTCTCGACTTTTTTAAGATGAAAACCCTTAAAATAATCTACGGAATCATGATGATGAAAGCTCTGAGAAAGCAGCGCAAGGAAATATACTCCAAACAATAGCTTGGAGATAAAACTCTTTAGGTTTCTGCTTTCTTTAAAAATCATGGTTCAAAATTATGAAAATAATTTAATTGTTTCCTTAAAGTTCCATTAAATTACTCTATGATTGTTGATAATATGTAGATATCAAACCAATTTTGTTACAAAAAAAAAGCTTCATACTATTTAGTTTATGAAGCTTTTATATTTTAGTTTAATCCAGTTGGGTTCCAAGATATTCCCACTCCTGTAAAGCGGTATCCAACTCTTCCTTAGCTTTATTATATTGTTCTAAGGTTTCATCTGAAGGATTTTCTTTGGCAAAAGAGGCTTCCATTTCTTCTACTTTGGCTTCAAGCTCGGAAATTCTCTCTTCTACTTTTTTGATTTTATTCTGAATATTTTTCTGTTCTTTACTTACAATGTTTGAAGATGAACTGTTGCTCACTACAGGTTTCACTTCTACTTTCTTAGGTTCTACCTTTACTTCGCTGTGAAGTTTCGCTTTTCTGCAGAAATCTCTCTAATGGTTTCCTTTTGTCTGTATTCCAGATATTCATTAATGTCTCCAAGGAATTCTTTCATTTTTCCGTCACGGAATTCGTAAATCTTATCACAAAGTCCCTGAAGGAATTCCCTGTCGTGCGAGATTACAATTAAAGTTCCTTCAAAATTCTGCAGGGCCAACTTGATAATTTCCTTAGACTGGATATCCAAGTGGTTGGTAGGTTCGTCCATGATCAGTGTGTTGAAAGGACGAAGCAACAGTTTACAAAGTGCCAGACGGTTTCTTTCTCCTCCGGAAAGTACTTTTGTTTTCTTGGTAACCGCATCTCCCTGGAAAAGGAAAGATCCTAATAAGTCTCTTACTCTAGGTCTTGTTTCTTCTGTCGCAGCATCTTCCGCTTCTTCCAGAACCGTTTTATTAGGGGTTAAAACCTCTTCCTGATTCTGTGCAAAGTATCCGATGTTGACATTGTGACCAAGATTCCATGTCCCGGAATAATCTTTAATATCCCCTGCTAAAATTTTAGCTAAAGTTGTTTTTCCCTGTCCGTTCTGTCCTAAAAGAGCAATTCTGTCTCCTCTCTGAACGATGAAGTCTACATCATCAAAAATCTGTTTCTGACCGTAAGCTTTTCCTAATTTTTCAGCTTCAAAAATAATTTTCCCAGGAACCATAGACTGTACGAAACGGATGTTGAATTTTGAAACATCTTCATTATCTACTTCGATACGTTCTATTTTATCTAATTTTTTAATAAGTGACTGAGCGAAAGATGCTTTTGTAGCACTTGCACGGAACTTATTAATGTTGTCTTCCATCTGCTTGATCTCCGCATCCTGATTCTTTTTAGCCTGAATCAGTTTTTCACGGCGATCTTCTCTCATGATCAGATATTTTGAATAGTTGGCTTTATAATCGTCAACTTTTTTATTGTTGATATCAAAAGTACGGTTACAAACCGCTGTCATGAACTGCTTATCGTGACTTACCAGAACAATTGCTCCCGGATAGTCTTTCAGAAAGTTTTCCAGCCAGATGATGGATTCCATATCCAGGTGGTTGGTAGGCTCATCGAGAAGCATAATATCATTCTTCTGAAGAAGTAATTTTGCCAATTCGATTCTCATTCTCCATCCTCCGGAAAATTCATCGGTGATTTTTTGAAAATCATCTGCTTTAAATCCTAGACCGAATAACACTTTTTCCATGTCACCTTCAAGATTGTAGGCATCATGGTTCATTAAAAGGTCATTCAGTTCGGTCATTTTATTAATCAGATCCGTATAAGAATCACTTTCGTAGTCAGTTCTCACTGTCATCTGGTGATTCACCTCTTCAAGTTCATTCTTCCAGGCATTGATCTGTTCAAAAGCCTGCATTGTTTCAGCCCAAACGGTTCTTCCTTTTACAAAGTCAAGATCCTGCTTAAGGAAACCGATGGTAACACTACCTTCAGTCACTACCTCTCCTTCGTAGAAATTAATTTCTCCGGACAGCATTTTTAATAAAGTGGATTTACCCGCTCCATTTTTTCCTACGAGACCAACTTTATCATCTTTTTTGATGGTAAAATTGACATTTTGAAATAAATAATTTCCTGAATGATGTAATCCTAAACTTTGAACCGAAAGCATCTTAATTAATAATTAGTAATGAATAATGAATTTTCGGGTGCAAAAATACGGAAAAAGAAATGAATAGCCCAGAAATAAAAAAAGCTGCCCAAAACGGACGGCTTTTCTTTACATGTGCTTGATTTATATATTTTTTATCCCGGCATGAGCGGTGGGGTTTTCTGTCCCGCCTGTACCATTGCGATCATTTCTACAAGGGTTGCTTCGGCTTCTTTATATTTTACCTGTTTGATCCCGTGGTTAGATCCTATTGCAACCTGCAATTCATTCAAGGTCTTCGCTTCAGACATTGTGATGGGTTTGCTTCCATTTTTAATACTGATCTGGTATTCACAAGTGTCTAAAAGTTTGTTTGCTTTTTTAAGCCATTCTGAAACTTTCATAATTATTTTGTTTTAGTGATTTGGATGTAAAATATTTCTATTTATTGAGAAGCTGTATCAATGACTGGCCTGAAGGTACAGGATCTACGGGAGCTGTTCCCGGAGAGTTTGTTATGCCATATGTTCCCTGAACAATCTGTAGATCATATTCCATATTTCCGGCACTGAACATAAACTCACATCCTGATGTTCTGGCATTACTGGCAACAGATCCTGAAGTTACATTAGCCTGGACCGCAAATAAAGCTATATTATCATTAGGTTCCATACTCGCCTGTCCCTGTGATATACAAGTAAATGCACAGAAAGGTTGAAACCTTCCATTAACTTTTCCTGCAAGACCAATCGTGAGAGCAGGAGTACCTGCCGGTCTTTCATTTCTTACGGTAATTACTCCATCAGGAGCATTTCCAATAGTAGAAAACGAGCCATCCGGATGGAAAATTAAGGATGTACCTAAAGAAATTTCCTGTGATAATGACTGCATCTGGATGGTTGTATTAGGCTGAATGACTTCTTTATTGAAAACATACACTTTATATTGTGGTTCACAATCTATTTCTGCCAATCCGAACATCTCTGAAAAATTCATAGCAAACCAAGTTGGCACTCCTGAAGTGATCTGGTTAGGGCCTGTAGCTCCTTTATATCCCAAGAGCTGGTATCCGTTTTCCTGAAGCTCTTGTAAAATTCTTCTTTGATCAGCGGATGTAAAATCAAAATTAATTGAGTATCTCGTAATTCCGGGTCTTTGAATCAGTGTCTTTTCCATTGTTTTAATCTTTGGTGTTCTTACTCTTTTTGGTATTAGGCTTTTCAGAATACGCCTTGGTTCAGTTTTTTGTTTTGAAGATTCACGAAATGAACAACTCAAAGTAACGGGAATTAAAATTCAGATACTACAGTATAAAATACCAAATTCAGGGTTCAGTAATTATACTCAATTGATTTTAAAACAATTAAAAAGAAAAGGAGACACCTGAATGATGTCCCCTAACCTAAATTTAAAACTGAGAAGTGTTGCACTGGTTCTTCATTTCATTTAATGTGAGGTAATAACTACTGGTGTTTTTAAAATTGAGCGGCCCCAGATATCATTATTAGGAACACTGGTTCCGTAAAGAAAATCTGCAACAAAGCTGTCTTCCGGCAGATGAAGTTCTACAGAAAGTCTGGTTTGGCTGGTTTGGTCAACAGAAGTACTGCTGGAAACATTGAGTCCATTATTGATCATTTCAATATTAATTTCCTGTTGTGATCTATTCCTTAAACTATTGCTATACAATCCGAAGTTGGCTGAAATATGGGTATAATCTGCAAATTTCGCAAAATCGTATATAGGCTTTTTGCTTATGGAAAGATCTTTTATATATTCTTTCATTTTGATATAAAACCGATTGAGAAAAGCATGTTTATTATAGTCCGTTCCAAAGTAGGCATAGTTTTCTGTACTAAAAACAGATAATACTTCATTGGTTTCATCCATCATCAGTTTTCCATATACTTTTGAAAGATCATTATATACTTTATCTCTGCACACATATGCTTGTGAAAGGCCGTTGGCAGTTTCAACTTCGTATCCTGACAGCAAGGCATCCCATATTTTATTTCCTTCAGTATTAGTTTTTGCATTTCTGATCTCTGAGACATAGTTATGCAGATCATCCACATTCATAAAATCTGTAGAAATATAAACAGATTGTGGACCTTCCAGATATCCTCCTCCTACATCGGCATGATCTCCCGGTACAAAAACTTCCTTCCAAACGCATGACTGATTCTCGAATTTCTGATCCTGCATAGTTTTTGAGTTTTCAAAAAAACCGGTAAGCGGGAAAAAAATCTGCTTTCATTGACTGCACAAAGATGCAAAGCATTCTCTACCTGCACAGGAATGTTCAGATTATAGGTATTAAAAGGTTTTGACTCTATGGTATCAAAAACTCCTAAAAATTTTATTCTACAATTTTCCAGAGAAAAATGAGCCAAAAGCTGGTTACAAAAAGTTCTTACCAGCATACCTCCTCTCCCGAATCCATAGATATAAAAGTTATATTCTTTGGTTTCGTCATAAGCAATCTCCTGTACAAAATCCCATACTTTCTGAAGTTTATCATCAGAAGAATATCCGTTCCCATAGGGTGGATTGGCACATGTTGCCATCGCAAAATTACTATCTTCACTACCTGTTAAGGTTCCAATTCCTTCGATATATATTTTTTCGTCTCCAATAAATAAACTGTATAATTTATAGATATTGCTGAAGGTACCATAATAGCTTTCATTATTGTTCATCGGTTTATCCGGTGAAAGAATATTGACCCCATTATTTCCTGTACCGTCTAAGAAAATCCCGACGGAAATCACGCTGCTGCCATTCATGTTTTTACTTTAATTTTTATTACAGATCTTGTTTGTGTTTTTTCAATTAACATCCCTAAAAGAGACATTTCAAAATAACAGAAGAAAAACAAGGATCACTAGAGTGGAAAGTACCAAATAAAAAATTCCGTATTTCTACGGAATCAGATTATATTTTTTCAAGAGAGTATATATTGTTGACAATAGCATAAATGACTATACCTACTGTATTTTTGGCTCCTATCTTTTCGAGAATACGTTGTCGGTGACTTTCTACAGTTCTCGGACTGATAAAGAGTTTTTCTCCTATTTCGTTGTTGGTAAATTCCTGACAGATCAGTTTTACAACATCTTTTTCTCTTTCGGATAACTCGTCTTCTGTTTCAAAAAGAGAATTTTTCTTGGCAGTACTGTTCATATAAGTAAACAGCATCTGATGATCTTCAGCCGTAAAAAAGACTCCGTTTTTATCCACCATCGTGATGGCATCAATAAATGTTTGTTTATTCGAGTTTTTAGGAAGAAATGCTGACACTCCCAACTTAACCATATATCCAAGAATAGAGGTTTTATAATGGGATGACAGGATAATAATTTTAAGATCAGGAAATTTTTCCTTCAGGATTTCTACCAGTTCAAAACCATTCATCGGTTTCATCTGAACATCTACAAGAGCAATATCAGGAAATTCATCTTTTGAAAGTTTTCCGAGGTCTTCTATAAAATCGGGGCCATTATCTGCGGTAAGGCATACCGATATATTCTTTTCATTGGACAGCAACATTTTTACCCCTTCGAGGATCAGCTGTTCATCATCAATCAGTGCTAGTTTGATTTGGGAACTCATGATATTTTGGAATTTTAATAATTAAACGACTTCCTTTATTCGAAAAAGTTTTTTTCCATTTGTGTGTGGCGTTCATCGATTTGACACGGGATTCTATATTTTTGATTCCCATTCCTTTTTTTACTTCTTCATATTCAAAACCTTGTCCGTTATCCGAAATTACAACTGCCATATTTTCAGGATAATCTTTAATATAAATCCAGAGATCTGTTGCATCCGAATGCTTGATCACATTGGTAGTAAACTCCTGAATTATCCTATACAGCTGCACTTCTACAAAAAGGTCTTTCTTTTCATATCCCGGCATTACCTGCATGGAAATATTAATTTTATGGGAAAGGTTCGCTATTAATTCCTCAACGTACAAAACCAGCCCCACCGATTCCAGATTTACAGGGTATAATGAATGGGAAATACTTCTGGCAGCATCAATCAGGGAAGACATCTGACCATAGATATTTTTTTTGATCAGTTCATCGCCCTGGGTATCTAGGTTATTCAACCATAAGGAAAGAATATTGAGCCGGTTTCCGATATCATCATGAATCATTACCGCAATTCTTTTTCTTTCTTCTTCCTGGGCTTTGATGTTTTCCAGTACTAATTTTTTCTGATGAAGAACTTCTGCCTCATGCTGCACATTTTTTTCCTTTATAATTCTGGTTATAAATGCTCTGTAGGCAAGCATAATAAAAGCCACTATAATTGCTATGGTAACAATTATAAGGATCAGCAGATTGATATTTAAAGTTACTTCTTTAATCTGATAAATGTGTATAAAAATGAACAGTACAAAATACTCGAAAGAATATTATTGGCACTGAGAATAATATAATAATCGTTTTCCGACAGATTGGCAATCTGATGCTGGATGATAAAAATAAATACCGAAACCGAGTAGTAGAAAAAAATACTTGCATCTACAAAAAGAAAACGATTCTGTGCAGAGGTATTCTTAATCTCGCGGATGAGGGTAAATCCGGAAAGACACATGATGATAATATTGGAAACTACTTTCGCAATATCAGCATTGGCCGGGTAATCAAACCCGTATTTCGAAACCATAAAACCTCCTGCAAGAAGACCTACAATACCAAGTACAGAGTTTGGCCAATCTAATTTTCTGATGAATAAACCTGTCAGCAAAAAAAACTCTCCAGCGATATACAATGGATAGAGAAATGAGGTATCATTCAGCTTGAAGATATATGGCAGTGCCAGGTTCAGCAGTTCAATAAAAAAAAGAAAAGCAATACAATGAAAATATTGCTTTTCTTTTGAGTTTAATATGCGGTATTTCGCTGCTCCCAATAGTATAACAGATAGAAGCAGTGCATAGTTCAGGAATAAAATTGCCTTATAAAGTCCAGCCATTCCTCAGTTTATCTTTTTTAAAATTCACATCCTACGTCTACATCCGGTATACGGCAGATAGGAGGACATGGTTTTGCCCAGTCGTATGTGTTTGAAATAGTCTCCGCTCCTACTTCTGAATTCTTAAGGTTTTCACGGAAAGAGATGAAGATAAGAGTTACCAGCACTTTCCCATAAATATCATTGTATTTAAGACCAAAAGAACATGTAATACCTGTTAAGCCCGTATCATCAAGGCAAAGGTCTGCTGTAGGAACATAAAACTTTCTAAAAATACCGGCTCCTTTATTTTCGCCACATTCTTTGTAAAACCAATCCATCCCTTCATTTCTCCAACGTTCAATAGCTGCTACGGCTACATCCTGCTCAAGAATTGGTGTATTGGAAACAGGGAATCCCATATTGGCATTCTTCTCCGTGCTTTCAAGATCTTTTGAAAGAACTGCGTTTCTGACAACCGTATATTCCTGGATCTCCTGCAGTCTAAGATCTCTGTCCAGCTCAGTAAGGAAGCTGTATGGATATTCATTTACTTCTATTTTATCCCCATTATCATTCATAGGATAAAGAATCATAATCAAACGTTCTTTATATACTCCTATAGCTGAACAAAAGTCTTTATAATCACTAAATCTTTTCATCCATTCAAGATGTTCTCTTGAAATGTTGAAAACATAATTCGTAGGAATCAGACTTTGCAGTTTGGAAAAATCAGAAAAACGGGCTTTCCATTCAAGGGATGCCGCTCTACATTCTTCTACAGGAAGCATGTAGTCTACAATGTTTAAAGTTGTCATAAGCATAGTTTTTGGTTGTATAAAAATATATAAACTAAATATGCTATGCAAGAAGATTTTTATTAATAATTTTTCACTGTTATATGATAACAGCTCTGCTGCCTCTCTTTGATATAATAGATTCTACCTGCATTCTGATAATGCTTTAAAACTTTCTCAAGTGCTATTTCCATCTTCGGATTATACTTCAAAACATTGTTGAATCTTATATAAGAAATATCGAAAGAATTGCCATAATTATGAGAACTAATCCCTAGTGATGCATTTGAGTTGACTCTCCTCAGCCTGCATTGGTCTTCAAGAGTACGGGTAATGGATGAAACAGTGAAGGTTCCGCCTTTTGTATCTTTACTGAATTTAGAACCTATTTTCTCTAAGGTTGTTTTTGCCTTAGATACCATATAAGCCCTGCTGTAATCCAGCCTCTGAACCTGATATCCTTTTCCAGATTTTTTTATTTTGTGGAATTTTCCACTATTGATATATTTCTGTACAGTTTTGGAATCTTTCAACAGCTGTACCCCGAAACTTTTGGAGGCATCAAGGTGAGGTTTGTAAAGCGGTGTAGCTTCAACCTTCAATACAGTAGAAAGATCATAACAGGGAAAAGATTTTTTTGCCGCCTGCGAATAATGTAAACTATAAATAAAAGGTACAAAGACCACACAAAAATACTTTCTCATTCACCATCCTTTTAAATTACAAATGAAAGATAAAACATTTATGTTATATCTTTCAAGATCGACTATAATACTCTATAAATAAATCCCAAACAAACTTTACACCAAATTATTAATTTTACAATTATTGTTCACACTTTTTCGAAATATTTTTTCTGTTTTTGCTTTTTACTTTAAGATTTAAATTTTACATTTGAGATACATTTAAATAATAAACAACATGATAAAAAAACTTTTCGCTGAATTTTTCGGCACATTTTGGCTTGTTTTCGGAGGTTGTGGAAGCGCTGTTTTTGCAGCAGGTGTTCCTGACATTGGCATCGGACTTTTAGGAGTTGCTTTAGCCTTCGGTCTTACTGTTCTTACTATGGCGTATGCTGTAGGACATATCTCAGGAGGGCACTTTAACCCTGCAGTTTCTTTCGGGCTTTTGGCTGGAGGAAGATTTCCTGCAAAAGACCTTATCCCTTACATTGTAGCTCAGTGTCTGGGAGCAATTGTAGCAGCAGGATGTCTGTATACAATCCTTAACGGAGCGGGAGCGGTAGAATTCTCAAAACCCGGAGATTTTGCCACGAACTTTTACGGTGAGGCAGTCTACAATGGAAAAGCATTTAGCATGGGAGCAGCATTCCTTGCTGAGTTTTTATTAACGGCTTTCTTTCTTATCGTAATCATGGGAGCTACGGATAAATGGGCTAACGGCAAATTCGCTGGTCTTGCTATTGGTCTTGCTCTTACTTTGATTCACCTGATCTCTATTCCCATCACAAACACTTCTGTAAACCCTGCGAGATCCCTTTCTCAAGCGGTATTTGTGGGAGGAACCGCAATGTCACAACTTTGGTTGTTCTGGGTAGCTCCAATTTTAGGAGGAGTTGTAGGAGGATTAATCTACAAATTCTTACTTCAGAGAGATACTGCAGAAATCGCAGATTAATTTTTCAAATAATAATCAATTATAAAATCCTGTCAGGCGGCAGGATTTTTTTATTTTCTATTTTGGGTAAATTGTTTTGGAATCCTTTGTAGACGCTAAGTTTTTATTGAAGGAAGCAAAGGGGTTACGACTTCGTCGTGGATGAAGCTAATGATAACGTTTGCTTCGTTAGAATCAATCTCATTGATTTCTTCTTTGCGTCCTTAAAGCTTATCAATAAGAATTTAAGCTTTGTGTTGAAAAAATATTAATCTTATTTCAGCTTTTTGATGTCAAAAGGATTTTTAAAAATCAGTTCTTCATGTTTTCCTTTGATTTCCATTTTACGCTGAAGAAGGTTCAAAGCCATTTTTCTGATAAAAAGGTCTTTATCATTCAGTTTCCAGTAAGAATCTTCATGAAGTTTTTTGGTTGAACGGATCAGATAAAATTCTGTTTCCCAGGTGTCTGCATTATGATAAAATTCAATAATTCCGCAATGTTCGGGGATAATTTCAGCATCTATCATTCCCATCGGAAGTAAAAAACTAAAAGAATTGCAGATGTAATCTCCACAGGAAATTTTATCGTGCTTCAGAAATTTTTCGCCTGTATCTTTATTGAGATAAGATTTTTTGAAATCATTTTTAAAATCACTTTTTGAAAACTTGATCTCTATTTCATGGCTTTCTCCTTCAGAATTAATGACCAGAATATCTGCTTCCCAATCTGCCTGAAAATAATTCGTCAATACAATTTCTTTTTCAAAATCGCAATGGGAATGGATATAAGCGTGGATAAGTTCTTCTATTTTAATCATTGGTAATATTGTAAACGCAAAGTTCACAAAGTTTTTATTTACTTGCTGTTTAATGTTCGCAAAGGCGTTTCACTCAGCAAAAGTTATACGCTATTTTTATTGATTACGATTATAAAAAATTGACAAGCGAAGCGAATTGACTATTCACAATTACTTTCTTCGGTTTAAATCATCAGCTGATCAATAGACTGCAGCCTCTGATATCTGAATGATCTATTCTTCCCAACACCTGAAATTTGTCCCCGATAATTTTACCTAAGTCCTGTGTCGCAATAAATGAGCAGGAATGGGTATTGGCCAGATCGATAATATTAATAGCGCCTGTTCTTCCTTCTTTTTCGTACGCCAAGGGATCTTCTGCATTCCGAACCATGATTTTCATCCAGTTTGGGCACTCATATTCATTATTTCCAAGGGAATAAGCCTGTGAAAGCAGTTCCGTCATGGAATATTCTGAATAGATTCTGTCTGTTTTAAGACCATCCTGTAAAATTTTCAGCAATTCGTCTTTGGTCATTTCTTCTTTTCTCCCTTTCATACCTCCTGTTTCAATCACTATTAAATTTTCAGGAAAGTTTAGAGATTCTTCGCTTTCCCCGGAATGACAGTAATCAAGAAAATCTAATAAGGCAAAGGAAACTCCGAAAAGAATAACTTTTTTATCCTGAAGTCTGTTCAATAAATCAAAAAGTTCAGAATGATTGTAAAGAAAATACCCGTTTTCCGGCTTATCCGATTTTTTCATCAGATAATCTACCATATAAATCAGCGATGAGTTTTGTTTTTCTAAATAACTTGGAAGTAAACCCAGAAAAATAAAATCTTCCGGTTTTCCGATAAACTGCTCAAAACTTTTGTAAATACTTATTTCGTACAGCTTTGGATCTGCGATAAAATGTTTTGAAAGATTCATCTGAGTGGTCCCTGAACTTTGGAAAAAAAGATCTGTTGATACATTTTTATCCAGAATCTGATGGTTTTTAAACATCTCAATTGGGAGAAACGGAATCTTTACCAAGCTATCTACCTCATCCGGATTAACCTTCAGAAAATCAACAAATTTCCTATATATTTCAACATTTTCATATTGATAACGAAATGTTTTCAATGATGCATTCAGGAAGTCCTGTTCAGTCTGTATGTTGAATATATTTTTCAATTCCATAATTTTCGAATTTCTTAATCCCTCACTACAAGGCAATTATAGAGATAAAATGATGTTATTTAATATTTTTTTAATCTGCAAAACCTATTTTGGTAGGCTTCTTGCAATTACCTAAACGGAATATGGATTAAAAACAAGAGTGGGTTTTCCACCCGTTCGAAGGTTACCTCTTTTAGGGGTAATTTTTTTTTGTTTATTTTTCAAAAGTCTTCAGTTCAAAATCCTTTTCAAAAACACCGTAAGTGAAGTAGGAAATCCAGTCTCCCAGATTAATGTATTTTGCGTTCTGTTCCAGATCCAGTACCATTGGAAGATGCCTGTGTCCATAGATAAAGTAGTCTATTTTTTGAGTCTTCAGTTTTTCTTTGGAATAAATAATAAGAAACTCTTTATCTTCTCCCAGAAAGGCTTTGTCTTCTTCTCCAGAGATCATTTTATTTTTTTGGGAAAGGTATAAAGCCACTTTCATTGCAATATCAGGATGAAGCCATTTGAAGAACCATTGTGCAAGAGGATTTGTAAATAATTTTTTCATTCTCTTATATCCTTTATCACCAGGTCCCAGACCATCACCATGAGCCAGCAAAAACTGTTTTCCTCCCATTTCGAAATACTGTTTCTGATAAAAAACAGTACAGCCAATTTCTTCCTCCAGATAATCCTTCATCCACAGATCATGGTTTCCGACAAAGAAATAGATATGAATTCCTCTGTCTTTAAGCTCTGCAATTTTTCCGAGTACACGGACGTATCCTTTGGGAACTACATGCTTCCATTCATGCCAGAAATCAAAAAGATCACCCATTAAAAACAAAACCTGGGCATCTTCTTTAATCTGATCCATCCAGCGTATAAATTTCTCTTCACGCACTTTGCTTTCACCCGGTGTAGGGGCGCCAAAATGCTGATCTGAAGCAAAATATACTTTTTTTCCAGGCTCTAAATTAATTATCGTTTTTAACACCTTGTGAGTTTTGTGGGGTAAAATTATTGATTATCTTCTGCAAACCACTCTCCATAAGAGTTTTCCGTCTCATGAAGTTTAAGATAAGCTAAAGAAATTCCTTCAGGAAGTCTTGATTTGATTTTAGCAGCAATGGCATACAACATGTTTTCACAAGTTGGCTGGAAGCTGCAATAGATTACTTTATGTCCTTTCTGTTCAAGATCGTCACCCAGCTCTTTGTGTGGAGACAAGGCATTGACAAGAACCGCATGGTCCCATACATCTACGATTTCAGATTTTACGATACTTTTAATATCTCCGAAATCTACCACCATTCCATTTTTAGGATTTTCAATATCATTGATCGGTTTTCCTTTCACTGTTACAAACAGTTTATAGGAATGTCCATGCATATTTTTACACTTCCCATCGTAGTTGTAAAGCACGTGAGCTGTTTCGAATGTAAAAATTTTTGTAATACGTATCATAGTACAAAGATATGACAAAACCGCTTAATAGAGAAAAGACTGTTTCTATTACAGCGATATTAAAATATTTTTTAGCAGGTTTTCAAAAGTTAATTTGCCAACTGATAAGATTATCTGATCGTTTTTTCAAACCTATTAATAACTTTATATACCTTATCTTTAATAATAATCTCATACTCTCCCTTATCCAGGATTAAAAAACTGCTGTCTTTGGAAGTATTAAGTTCGATGATATCAGCAGGAATTCCTTTCTGCTCAAACTCTCCTTTTCTATAGGCTAGCACTAAAACCGGATAATTGGAAATTTCAAAAGACGGAATCTTGTACAATTTTCGGTTTTCCGCCAGCATCCAGTGTGGCCTTCCTTTGAGATACTTTGTAACGGGATGAATGATTTTAATATCTGTATACAATATTTTATCTTCTCCATTGTATATGATCTGATTTTCATCTTTTAAAACAACAGAAAAGGTATTATTTACGATTCTGAGAAGCGGTTCATTATATTTAGGATTGCTTTTCTCTGAAAACTGAGTCTGATCAATAGTAAATGGATTAATACCTGTTATATCAGAAAGCCTTCCCGCCATGGTTTTTTCCCATGATTTATGAATTCCTTCGTAAGCATGTTGATAGCCACAGTAAATCAGGTATTTTCCTTCTTTGTTTTTCTGCATGAAATCGGAGATATTTTTGGCTTCGCCAATTTCCCTTTCTTTATTGTTTCCTTCTGCTTCATATGGAAAAAGTTTAAATCCTATTTTCAGTGCATTATAAATAAAGTTCCCAAATTCTGGTTCCTGAGAATAATATCCGCTGTTAAGGGTTGCAAATTTTGTTGTATTTAAAGAGTCGCTTGCCAATGTTTCGAGTCCAAGATATCTGTACCCTTTATCATATAATCCCTGAAGCAATGAAGAGGCAAAGGTTCTGTGACTAGCGTTGTGATGGGCTTCATTAA
Source organism: Chryseobacterium sp. CH21 (assembly GCF_004119445.1). Lineage (GTDB taxonomy): Bacteria > Bacteroidota > Bacteroidia > Flavobacteriales > Weeksellaceae > Chryseobacterium. Next base: position 154,252 of record NZ_QICI01000092.1, read on the forward strand.
TGATAATGATCTGCTCATTGCCTGCTTTTTCCAGAATATACTGTTTTGCATTGACAGGGGTTAGTTTTGTGAATTTCAAACTATCTGCGGGATCTAGTTTTTTCACTCTTCCGAATGTTGTATCCCAACTTTCCAATGCCGGTTTGTATTGCCCGTTTATTGAATAATATGTTGCTCCCATCTGACTTTTCCAGGACTGATTTTGAGCAGGATCTTCCAACTTCTTTTTAATATCGTCCGAAAACCAATAAGGGTTTTCCTGACCATAACCCGCTATACCAAGAAGCAGCAAAACCAATGAATAAAAGAATTTCATGTTATTTAGTTTTTGATTGATAATTACCACTTTTTAGCCACAAATTTAAAGCCAACAGCATAAGAAGTTAGGTTCACTCTATTTTTTTATAGGTTATTTGCAAATCTTGACTTGTTTACAGTTACTTTATTCTTAAAAGCTTTATAAATGTAGTATTGATTAATATTATTCTGAGTAATTAAAACGGGTTCAGCATTATTTTCAATCACGATTTTAGTATACCCCAAATCCGATGAAAATTCATTTGAGTTCCAGGAATAATACAATTCAACTGCTTTAATCTTATTGAAATCTATTTTTTTCTCTTTTCTGCTCTGTTTATCAAATACTATAATTTGCTGCTTTACAATATCTATTCTGGATTCTTCTTTTAAGTTATGTAGGTAATACTTTTTCCTAATGAGAGCTGTTCCCAAAAAGAGATAAGTAAGAAAAGAAAACAGGAAAACCGTAATAATAAAGGGAAATATTTTTGATAATGAAATTCCATTCCACTCCAGCATCATTTTACGAACAATGGCAATAGAAATAAAAACGGTAAAAATCAGATACAAATACCCCAATATCAAATTACCTAGAATTTTATTCTTTTTATACTCAAATTCCATTTTAACAAATTAAAATTGCCATACTCCCTACTTTATTCTAATTAAAAAATTTCTCCAGCCAGTCATTCTCCAATCGTTTGATCTTCTTAGTTTCCGGATCAAACAGAATCCAAAGTGTACTAGAATCTACTACAAGTTCATCATTACAGTAAAATTCTACTTTTCTTGGCTGTTTTGCCCCTTCAGGAGTCATGGGATAGGTTCTTACAGTGATTGTGTCATTCAGGTAGACCTGTTTTTTGTATCGGATATGGTGATCAAGAAGCATCCAGGCATCGTTTATATATTCTGTTTGTTGCTTTAAAAGATTCCAGTGTTCTGCTGCCACTTCTTCCACCCAGTGTACATATTGTACATTATTCACATGGTTATTCTGGTCAATATGTTCTTCTGTTACCTGTATCTGTTTTTCGTACATTAAATTCATTCTCCTGAAAGTTTACTCAAATTTATCATTTTAAAACAGAACTATCTTAGTCTTACGGAAACAATTCATTCATTTCAGACACAAAAAAAACGGAATCAGATGTTCTGATTCCGTTTTTTATATTCAATATTGAAATTCTTATTTAGATTTTCCAGCTGGTTTAGCAGTTGTTGCCGTAGCTCCTAATTTACTTTTCACAATAGCAGTGATATCTTCACTTCCGTCAGTATAAAGCAGGTTATTAGATTCCTGTGCTGCTGTATCAAATACATAGCTAAGGCTTCTTTCTTTTGCTACAGCATAAATTGCATCTCTTACTTTCTTCTGTAATGGGCTCAGCAATTCATTTTGTTTAGCAGAGATGTCTTTAGCCGCCTGAGATCTCGTTTCTTCTATCTTCTTACCTAAAGCTTGTAATTCTGTCTGTGCTGCAATCAGTTCTTTAGTTACCGCTTCTTTGTTGGCTTCACTTAAGGTTTTTTCTTTATCCTGTGCAGTTTTCAGCTTCGTCTGATAGTCCGTGATCAGCTTCTCAATCTCTGTCTGCTTGGTCTTAGTCAGATTATCAATGGTAGTTCCTATAGTTTTCACTTCAGATAAACTTGCAAAAATGTCTTCTGTGTTTACACTTCCAACTTTCTGTTGAGCATTTGCCACATTTGCAGTAAGCGTTAATCCCAATGTAACAAAAAGTACTTTAATTAAATTCATTTTTTAATAATATTTTTTCGTCCCCAAATATAATTCAAATTTCAATTACTTATCACGTGATATTTATTCCGTTGATATTTTTAAATTTAAATAAATAAAAAAATAAGTTTAAACAGCTTTACACCCAGAAAAACCTTCCCATAGAAAGAGAAGGTTTATCATCAAAAAATATGGAAAAAATGACTAATGGAATTGTGCGGTTTCTGTAGAATCTTTCATCGCTACAGTAGCTGAGGAACCATTAGTAACAACATTCTGTACTTCATCAAAATATCCTGTTCCTACAAAAGACTGATGCTTCACTGCTCTGAATCCTTTTTGCTGTAATGCAAACTCACGCTCCTGAAGTTCGGAATATCCTGCCATTCCTCTTTCTTTATAAGCTAAAGCCAGCTCAAACATTGCAGTATTTAAAGCATGGAAACCGGCCAGCGTAATAAACTGGAATTTGTATCCCATTTTAGCAAGTTCCTCTCTAAAAGTAGACATTTCTTCTACACTCAATCGGGCAGCCCAGTTGAAGGAAGGTGAACAGTTATAAGCCAGCATTTTTCCAGGAAATTTGGCATGAATTCCTTCTGCAAATCTTCTTGCCTGCTCCAGATCAGGATTTGAGGTTTCCATCCAGATCAAGTCTGCATATGGAGCATAAGACAAGCCTCTGTCGATGCCCTGTTCTACTCCGTTTTTTACTACATAAAAACCTTCAGACGTTCTTTCTCCTGTCACGAATTTTTTATCCCTGTCATCAATATCGGAAGTCAGTAAATCTGCTGCATCGGCATCTGTTCTCGCAATAATAAGACTTGGGACACCTAGTACATCTGCAGCCAGACGGGCAGCAATCAGTTTATTCACAGCTTCCTGAGTAGGCACCAGTACTTTTCCTCCTAAGTGTCCGCATTTTTTGGCTGAAGAAAGCTGATCTTCAAAATGTACAGCAGCAGCTCCCGCTTCAATCATTTGCTTCATCAGTTCAAAAGCATTCAGATTACCGCCAAAACCAGCTTCTGCGTCAGCAATAATTGGTACCAGATATTCTTTATTTCCTGTTCCGCTCACAGATTGTACCTGATCTGCTCTCAGTAAGGCATTGTTTATTTTTTTACCACAGAAGGCACTGAATTCGCAGGATACAAAGACTGATCCGGGTACATTTCTCCTGATAAGTTAGCATCTGCAGCCACTTGCCAGCCTGAAAGATAAATAGCTTCCAGTCCGGCATCTACTTCCTGTACTGCCTGATTACCTGTCAATGCACCAAGTCCTGCCACATAATCCTGTGTATTTAATTTATCCCAGAATTTTTTGGACATTTCAGTTGCAATAGTGTAATCTATAGTATAGGATCCGCGAAGTTTTAAAACTTCTTCTGCTGTATAAGGTCTTTTCACACCATTCCAGCGTGGATTTGTCAGCCAATCCTGCTCTAGAGTCTGGATTTGTTCTTGTCTTGTTTTCATAATATTTGGATTTTGTTTGATTAGGTTTGAAAGTAATTTTGTTGTTAGATGCTAGTTCTATTGTTAGTTTTAATTGATAATTGGGTTTTCAACCAGCAACTATAAAACCAGCAACCAACATTTTTACTAAATAAAAGGATATGCTTTAAGGGTTAAAAATTCTTCAAATTTTTCAGAGAAAATCAATTCATTGAAAAGTTCCTTTGCAAGGTTGAATTTTCCTTTGTTGAAACGGGTTTCTCCCACATACTTTTCAATATTGTCCATTTCTTCTTTTTCCCACTGCAATATCATATTTCGGGTTAATGTTCTGTCATCGCTCAATACCGCTTCATTTTTCAGCCATTGCCAGATCTGTGTTCTTGAAATTTCTGCAGTAGCAGCATCTTCCATCAGATTATAAATGGCTGCCGCACCTGTTCCCATCAGCCAGCTTTCAAGGTAAAGAATTCCTACATTGATATTTTTTCGGACTCCTTTTTCGGTGATCTCTCCTTTGGGAATTTCCAGCAGTTGGCTTTCTGCTATATGATATTCAAATTTTTTATCGATCTGGTTTTGGGAAGGCATATATTGATCAAAAATTTCTTTTGCTACAGTTACTAATGCCGGATGAGCTACCCAGGTTCCGTCATGACCATTTTTCACTTCTCTTTCTTTATCATTTTTTACTTTTTCAAAAGCAATAGTATTGGCTTCGTCATCATCTTTTACCGGAATTTGAGCAGCCATTCCGCCGATAGCGTGTACATTTCTTTTATGGCATATTTCGATCACTCTTTTTGAATACGCATTCATAAAAGGGGAAGTCATGGTCACCTGATCTCTGTCCGGAACAATAAATTCGGGAAGATTTCTGAACTTTTTGATGTAAGAGAAAATATAGTCCCATCTTCCACAGTTCAATCCTGCGCTGTGTTCTTTTAATTCAAATAAAATTTCATCTATATGAAATGAAGCCGTAATAGTTTCTATTAAAACAGTGGCTTTGATGGTTCCCTCCGGAATTCCCAGATAGTTTTGAGCAAAAATAAAAACTTCATTCCACCAGCGGGCTTCTTTATAATGTTCCAGTTTTGGAAGATAAAAATAAGGTCCGTTTCCCATTTCTAAAAGTTGTTTTGCATTTCTGAAAAAATACATTCCAAAATCTGTCAGCGAACCGGAAGCTTTCTCTCCATTGATTTCAATATGTTTCTCCGGAAGATGAAGACCACGTGGACGAACCTGTAAAACAGCAGTCTTTTCATTAAGGGTATAAGCTTTTCCTTTTTCGTTGACAAAATCAATAGTCCGGTTAATAGCATCGGAAAGATTAACCTGTCCCTGAATACAGTTCTCCCAAACCGGCGAGCTGCTGTCTTCAAAATCTGCCATGAATGTGGAGGCTCCGGAATTCAAGGCATTAATAATCATCTTGCGGTCTACAGGGCCTGTAATTTCGACTCTTCTGTCCAGCATATCAAGAGGAAGCAGTGCACATACCCAATTTCCGTTTCGAATATCTGCCGTTTCTTTTAAAAACTCAGGAAGATCTCCGTTATCAAAATTCTTCTGTATATTTTTTCTTTCTTCTAAAAGCTCAAGTCTTTTATGATTAAAGTTCTGATGAAGCGAAATCAGAAAATCTGCCAAATCCGGAGTAAATATTTCCTTGAACTGCTTCTGTGACTTTATTTCCAATTGAGTCTTAGTTTCCATAACCTATTGATTTTGTGATTTGATATTACAAACATAAATAAAAAATTTTAAAAAATAGCGAACGTTCGCTAAATTTATTTAAAATTTATTATGCGAATAATCGCATCTAATTATTTATATTTGAGTAATGAATTCAGAAAGCGACTATATCAAAACAGTTTTCGGCCTAAACTGAAACAGCAGAGACAAAAGAAAAACTGGTCTCTGCAGGATCTTGCTGTAAAGACAGGATTATCAAAATCTTACCTCAATGAAATTGAAAATGGGAAAAAATATCCCAAGCACGATAAGATTATTCAGCTTTCTGAAGCACTAAGTTGTACTTTCGATGACCTGGTTTCTACTAAACTTGATAAAAGTCTCGCTCCATTCAATGAAATTCTTCAGTCTGATTTTTTCAAAGAAGTTCCGCTGGAACTGTTCGGAATTAATAAGAATACCCTTATCAGCATTATTAGTGATGCTCCTAAAAAAGTAACTGCTTTTATCAATGCGTTGATCGAAATTTCACAGAATTACAATCTTGGTAAGGAAAGGTTTTATTTTGCCGTATTAAGATCATTTCAGGAATTGTACGATAATTATTTTCCGGAAATTGAAGAAAGAGTAGACCTGTTTACTCAGGAAAATCAATTACAAATCGGAAAGAACTTAAAGTCTGATATTTTGGAGAAAATTCTTGCGGAAAAATTCAGCTACACTATTCAATCGGAAGATTTTGAAAAGTATGGAACGCTTGACAATCTTCGTTCTCTTTTTATTCCGGAGAAAAAACTTTTATTATTGAATCAAAAACTGGAGAAGAATCAGAAAACTTTTATTCTTGCGAAGGAAATCGGATTCAATGTTTTAGAATTAAAAAATCGCCCCAATACATATTCATGGCTTGATTTTGGAAGTTTTGAAGAGATCCTGAACAATTTTTATGCATCTTATTTTGCAGGAGCTTTGTTAATTTTAAAAGAACCTGTTATTGAAAAAACTTCAGAGCTTTTCCAGCAAAATCAATGGGAACCGAAAAATTTTGAGAACCTCATCAAGAACTTTACCCATTCTCCTGAAACATTCTATTACCGACTGACTAATATTCTTTCGGCTGAAATGGGCATTAAAGATCTGTTTTATTTGTGTCTGGTAAAAAAGAAAAATTCGGATAAAATTCAAATTTTAAAGGAACTTCATCTTAACCATCAGCAGGCTCCTCATGCCAACGCCACCAACGAACATTACTGCCGAAGATGGATTGCCGTGAAAAACCTTGATGATTTAAAAGAAAATGAAACCCTGACAGATGCTCAGATTTCTCATTATAAAGACCAAGGCATAAGCTATCTGGTGATTTCCACTTCACAGAAAAATCCTTTTTCGGATGGAAGTAATAGAAGTTATTGCCTGGGAATTTTATTAAATTCTCAAACGATCAAAAAAATAAGCTTCATAAAATCTCCTTCTTTAAAAACCATCAACGTAGGAGTTACCTGTGAATCCTGTAGTATTGCAGATTGTGAAGTAAGACAGGCACCGCCAATAAGACTGGAAAAGGAGCATTTTAATCTGAGTATGAAGAATTCTGTGGAGAAGATCAGGAAGAATTTTGAAGATGTTTAAGGGTGAATAGTTAATGTGCTTCGCTTGTGAATTTTATTCGGGATGCGGGGTTGTGAAATCGTCAGTATGGGCTTATTGGGTAAAATCCACAAATAACTTATTTTCATATTTAACGCAGAGATCGCTAAGCTTTCTATACTGTTTAATAGATTTTTCGGTCGCTATGGCGTTCCACCCAGCAAGGAAAAGAATGTCTTTTGCTAAATGAAATGCCTTTGCGAACGACATATAAAATTAGGCAGCACATACTTTGCGAACATTAGCGTTAAAAACCACTCTCTATTGATTTTACAAAACAAAAATTGACAATAATTTTTATATCTTAGTAAAAACACATATCATGATATTAGATTTATTGTTTCCGAACCGCTGCATTCATTGCAACAGAATTATCGATTCTGAACTTTTAGTATGTGATCTTTGCTTTAGCCAGATTCATTTTACGCATTACAACTATTTCGAAAATAATCCGGTGAAGGAAAAATGCCTTCTGTTTTTTCCAGTTGAAAACACTTTTGCACTGATCCAGTTTGAAGAGGAAAGTTTAAGCCGCAAGATTATTCACGACCTAAAATACAGAAGCCGGGAAAAAGCAGGAAAAATTCTGGCAGAATGGACTACCGAACGTCTGGAATTCGAAGATGAAAAACCTGATTTATTGGTAAGCGTGCCTCTCCATCCCAAAAAACTTAAGGAACGCGGATACAATCAACTTCATTTATTCACAGAAACGTTATCTTCATATTATAAAATTCCTTTCGATCATCAGCTAATCAAAAGAAATCATTATTCCAAAGCACAGGCTTTAAAAGATAAGAAACACAGATTGGAATCGATCAACACTTTCTCTGCCACCTATCCTATTACCGGAAAGCATATTCTCCTGATTGATGATGTTTTCACTACGGGAAATACAATTTCATCAGTTGCATGGGAGATTTTAAATGCAGGGAACAATAAAGTGAGTGTTCTGGTAATGGCAGTGGATGTTTGATGTGGGGTGCTAGTTGTGGGTTTAGGCGTACGAGTTACAGGATGGCTTGATGTGGGTTATGAGATTTAGGGCGTGGAGATTAATCTTCAAAAATACTCTCAAACACTAGAACCCTCAAACTATCCCACTCTAAAACACTCTCACTCTTCTATTCAAACCATTTTCACCATTCAATTCTTTTTCCTAATTTTCCGGAAACTAAACAACTATGCCCAATCTGCTTTTACTGCACGGAGCTTTAGGTCACAATGACATTTTTAAACCTTATCTGAATACTCTGTCCCAATATTTCACGGTACACACTCCTTTGTTTTCAGGACATGGAGATCAGGAACTTCCGGCAGATGGTATTACTATTGAAAAATATACTCAGGAATTATCCGAATATTGTAAAACAAATAACCTTACAGATGTATCTATCTTTGGACACAGTATGGGAGGGTATGTGGCACTTTGCTATGCTATGGAAAATCCGGAGAATGTAAATTCTATCATCACATTGGGAACAAAGTTTGACTGGACTGAGGAACAGGCTTTGAAAGAAAGTAAAATGCTGAATCCGGATGTTATTCTTGAAAAAATCCCACAGTATGCTCAACTTTTAGAATCACAGCACGGAACAAAGTGGAAGCAGCTCCTTCCTGCTATTGCTAATTTAATGGTTGATTTAGGTAAAAATCCCCCTTTGAAAAATAATTTTTCTACAATTAAAATTCCGGTTCAAATTATGGTGGGAGATAAAGATAATATGGTAACTGTTGAAGAGAGTATGGGAGTTTACAGAAGTCTTCCAAACGCAAAATTGGCCGTAATCCCGGATACAAAGCACCCAATGGATAAAGTACGACCAAGTTTATTCTTGAACTTAATAAAAGATTTCTGGAATCTTTCTTAAATTATCTCTGAAGTTTTTCTCCGTAGCTAAGATCTCCTGCATCACCTAATCCAGGTGTGATATATCCTTTAGAAGTTAAATGTTCATCGATTGCTCCTACCCAAATATGAGCTTCAGGATAAGCATTTTGAACGGTTTCAACACCTTGCTTTGAAGCAATGGCTGCTACAATATGAAGTTGGGTTGGATTTCCGTTGGTTAACAAATCTTTGATTGCTTCAATTAAAGAAGCACCTGTTGCCAGCATAGGATCTGCTACGATAAGAGGTCTGCCTTCAATGCTTGGGCAAGTAAGGTAATCCTGTTTGATGGAGAAATAATCGTTGGCATCATGTTTTCTGTAGGCTGCCACAAAACCACAATCTGCTCTGTCAAGATAGCTCAGAATTCCTTCAAACAATGGAACTCCGGCTCTTAAAATTGTAGTAATAACGGGCTGTACAGCAATTTCTCTGCTTTTTATTGTATCTAAAGGAGTTTGAATTTCAACTTCTCTGTACTCCAGTCCTTTACTGATTTCAAAAGCGGCAATCTCCCCGATTCTTTCCATATTTCTTCTGAATCTCATTCGGTCGTGCTGGATATCAACGTTTCTAAGTTCGTTGATCCATTCGTTGACAAGAGAAAAATGTTGCGATAAAATAGTAAGCATGAAAATTTTATTTTTTTAATTTCAGTTAATTGATATTAATTCTTACAAAATTACAACTAAAAAACGAATTGAAAAATCGGGATTGAGCAGAAACTCTGCTCATATTTAATAAAAGACTCCGGCAAGCTTCGCTTGCCGGAGTCTTCGGTGAACACTCGTTCTTATTATTTTTGTCTGAAATAAACTTCAATTGGAACTCCGGTAAACCCGAATTGTTTTCTCAACTGATTTTCAGTAAATCTTTTATAAGGTTCTTTCACATATTGTGGAAGGTTACAGAAAAATACAAACTGTGGAGACGGCGTAGGAAGCTGTACACAATATTTGATTTTAATATATTTTCCTTTCAATGCTGGTGGAGGTGTCTGTTCGAAGATCGGAAGCATTACTTCATTCAGTTTTGAAGTTTTGATTTTCTTCTTACGGTCTTCATAAACCTCCATGGCTACTTCTACAGCTTTCAAGATTCTCTGCTTCGTTAAAGCGGAAACAAATAAGATTGGAATATCCTGGAACTGACCAATTTTATCTTTGATTGATTTTTCGAAATCACGAATTGTATTAGTCTGCTTGTCTTCGATCAAATCCCATTTATTCACAAGAATTACAATTCCTTTTCTGTTTTTCTGAGCCAAACCGAAAATGTTCATATCCTGAGATTCCCATCCCTGTGTAGCATCCACCATGATGATCACAACGTCAGAATATTCGATAGAACGGATAGATCTCATTACGGAATAGAATTCAAGATCTTCGTTTACCTTAGACTTTCTTCTCATCCCTGCTGTATCTACCAATACAAATTCGTATCCGAATTTGTTGTATAAAGTCTGGATACTGTCTCTTGTAGTTCCTGCAATATCAGTTACAATATTTCTTTCAACATCCAATAAAGCATTTGTCATAGTAGATTTCCCTACATTTGGACGACCCGCAATGGTAATTTTAGGCAATCCTTCAAAAGGATCTTTATATTCTGTAGTTGGGAAATCTTTAACGATATCATCTAACAAGTCTCCTGTACCGGAACCTGTGGCAGAAGAAAGTGTATAATATTTGTCTATTCCTAATTGATAGAATTCTGTTGCCGGAAGTTCTTCTTTTGATGAATCTACTTTGTTAACAACTAAATAAATAAGTTTATTGGATCTTCTAAGAAGTCTGTAGATTTCGTGGTCTGTATCGGTAAGCCCTTCTTCCACATTCACCATGAAGATAATAGAAGTTGCTTCATCTACTGCTAATTGTACCTGCTTACGGATTTCTTCTTCAAAGATATCATCTGTACCTACATCATAACCTCCGGTATCAATTACCGTAAAGTCTACTCCATTCCAATCTGATTTTCCATAGTGACGGTCTCTGGTAACACCAGCTGTAGAATCTACAATAGCTTCTCTTCTTTCTAATAAACGGTTAAAAAGCGTTGATTTACCTACGTTAGGACGTCCAACGATTGCAACAATATTTGACATAAAAAATGTTTAATAATCCTTTTGCTTTGCTCAGGATATGTTATTAATGGGTTACTCCAACTTTTGGAGCCCAATTTTTTGCAAAGATAGGGTTTTATTATTTAACAAAATGTTTATGAATGGGAGCTGGAACAAGGAGGTTGGAAGCTACTGTTTAAGGGAAAAATCATTATAAACATTACTATAAAAATTGAATGAAAAATATCTACAAACCCCTTATTTCCGGATAAAAGCAAAATTTCTTAAAATTTTATTGAAAAATAATTATTTGGATATCAATATGTAATGCTCTTTAAGCCCCTATTATGTTAATTAATCTTTAATTTTGATTTTCATATTTAAAATAATTTCTATAATTTCGCAGCATAGAAACAGACCTATAGTGTAACGGTAGCACTCCGGTTTTTGGTACCGTCAGTCGGGGTTCGAATCCCTGTGGGTCTACAAACCATCCTTTTTTAAGGGTGGTTTTCTTTTTTTAATGATCTAACATTCCTGTATAGATATAAACTCTCTTCATTTTTAGTAATAAGTCATTACTAAATTAATTAGCAATTAAGATACTAAAAAGTGATAAAACTCATATTAATTCACATCACAAAGACCTTCAGCCTACGTTAAAAACGGTTAATTTCGCAAAGTTTTTTTATAAACTAATTATTAACTCAAAAAACAACAAAGTGTGAGGAAACTTTATCTCAGTATATTTACTTTATGCATAACTTGGAGCTTATCTGCTCAGGAATTGGTATGGCAGAAAGACATCAAATCCTCTACCCAGGATTTTCTAAGCCAGGTTACCACAACAATTGATCAACAGTATCTGATCACAGGAAGCTCTATTCAAAGCAATAAACAGCAAACTTCAGGAAGCAAACAGAACAACGGTTATGATTTCCATTTGGTAAAACTCAACCAACAAGGAAATGAAGTCTGGGAAAAATATTTCTCTGGAAGCAATCATGATTATTTATCAGCCACAGTTACCACACAGGATGGCGGATTTCTATTAGCCGGAACCTCGTATTCAGGAAAAGGACTGGATAAAAAAGAGGAATCCAAAGGAGGCTCAGATATCTGGCTGATCAGAACCAATGAATTCGGAGATGAATTATGGCAGAAAACCTTGGGAGGTTCTTCTGATGAAGAAGCCAGAACTGTGATTCAAACAATCGATTTAGGATTTTTTGTTGCCGGAAATGTACAAAACGCTGCAAAAGGATATGCTTCTAAAGACGTCTTGATTACGAGACTTGATAAAGACGGAAAAGAATTATCGCAATTAATTTTAGGAGGAAAAGGCTTAGACGAAATAGAGAAAATGATCCCAACAAAAGATGGTGGTGCCTTACTCGGAATTTATTCTAGAAGCGGATTTGTTAAAATAACTCATCAGCAATCAATGATCAATAGTAATACTCCGTCTGAAAAACCGGCAACCCGTAGCCTGTTATCTGCAATCTCAAAACAAAGCGACAACTTCGGTGAGGGCGACTACTGGATTGTCAAATTAGACAAAAACGGAAAAGTAGAATGGGAAAAGAACTTTGGAGGGAAAGGGGATGATCATATCAGAACCCTGGCTTTAACTTCAAATGGTTTTATCATTGGGGGCGAATCCAGATCGGAAAGATCAGGAAACAAAACCGTAGGCATTGAAGAAGGCACAGACCTTTGGTTGATTTCTTTAAATGAAAGAGGCGATGAGCAGTGGCAGAAATCCTACAACTTCAAGAACCGTGATATTTTAATGAGTATAAGTGTCCTTCATTCTGCAGATGATAAATCTTCCAAAGGAATCTTATTGGGAGGTTATACTCAGGCTGAAGGAAGGATACAAACCGATGACGAAACCTTCTGGATGCTGTACTTAGATCAGAATGGCGATGAACAATGGAGAAAGCATATCACCGGAGAATCCCGAAAGAAAGAAGAGAGGCTTTCCGATTTAAAACTAGGCAGAGATGGTTCCATTATTCTAGCAGGAACCAGTGCAGAAGAACTTGGTAAAGAGAACTGGAAGATTGTGAAATTGGGAGACAAGCAGGTTGATCAGCTCATTGAAAAGTATGATATCAAAATCTATCCAAACCCGGTCTCTGATTATGCTTATGTAGAAATCGGTTTTGATTTCAAAGAGGCTGATATTCTTTTGTATGACATGAGCGGAAGACAGCTTCAAAGTATAAAAACCAAGAACAAAGTGACTAAGATCAATACACAAGCCCTTGTTCAGGGGGCTTATCTGGTGACGATAAAAACGGATACTAGTAAAACAGCAAATGCTAAAATCATTAAAAGATAAAAAATAGAGAATGATAAAAAAACTAACAATATTATTTTTTACACATATTTTTTATTGTGTTTAACACAAACAAAACCTGCAGAAAGTTATTCATTAATCAGAGGGGTAAACGAAACTATGAATATGAACTCCGGAACTGTAAGTTTAGCTATACCATTATTTGATATAACTGAGGGAAAATTCTCTTTCAATAATACCTTAAATTATGAATCCAGAGGTTTCGTACCCCATATGGCCCCGGGATATGTCGGACTAAACTGGAATATGGTACAATTTGGGAAAATAACGAGAGAGTCCAAAAGAATAGATTTAACGACGACCAATCAAATCAACAATATGGCTTCTACAAATGCCAGAAGAGGATGGTCAATTCTTCCGAGTTATTCTAATGCAATGCTGTATGAAAAACATGATTGTTTAACTACGGACTTTAATGCTAATAAATTAGAATTATATAATATTACTAATCATAATAATTTAACACCAAAGTCAACCGTCCCGAATTCTTCTGTATCTTATAATGCAGAGACCTATAGCTTTGAGCCCGATAAGTTCTACTTTGACTTTATGGGATACAAAGGTTATTTTGTAGTGGACAATAACGGTAGGCCCATTGTATATTGCGAAAATGCCTCATTAAAAATTGATGTAAGCAAGTATGGTTTTCATAATATTTTTAATAATATTGGTTTTTCAGAAATTAAAATAACTGATGATCAGGGAAATCAATATTTTTTTGGAGGAGATATCAATACTCTAGATATTAGCTTCAGTTTTAATTTTGTAGAATATGAATCATGGGATCCGGAGTTTGGTCAATATAAAGGAGCCGCTAGAACCAAAACAAATTACATAGACTCTTGGTCATTAAAAAAAATAATTCTGAATGATGGGTCAGAAGTCAATGCATACTATCAAACATCAGATCTAACTGTACTTAATAATTATCGTAATACTGATAATCTGAAGGAAATGGACTTTAGTGACAAACCTAATTTCCCGTCTAAACAAAATCTTTTAAGTGGAAACATAAGTGCCGAAGTCGTTGAAAATTTTTATAAATACAAGCATAGTGTACCGATTCCTAATTCTTATTTATCATTAGAAACATGGACTAAAGTATCAACATTAACTAAAACTGCCATTTTAGATAGCATTAAAATAGGAAATACTGTCATTGACTATAAATATCAACAGACTACAAATCCATTAGAAATCTCTAGAAAATACCTAAAGGAAATCAATATAAAGAGAGATAACAGTCTAATAAAAAAAGTTGATCTTAATTATCAAAATTTCGGTAATACCCATCAAAGAACCTTTCTTACAGATATTCAAAATAACTTGGGAGAAAACACATCCATGGAGTATCACAATACAGATGATTTTCCTAAATATATTAAAGCCCAAGCTAATGACTTAGGATTTTGGAATGGTGATATGAGAGATTATATGTCCGGAAATAATTATGGAGGCGTTGATCCTTATGGAGAGCCAATCGTAGATGATTTTACTTCATATGATACAGGTCTATTAAGAAAAGTAACATATCCTACAAAAGGAAGTACAAGTTATCTATATCAAAAAGGAAAATATTCAAAGAAATATATCTACACAGATACAGGTTCAACCTCATTACAACTAGTTGATGAGAACGGTATAGTTAATGCTCCTGTTCTTTATAAAAAAATCGAAGTTGATAATAATAACCAAAATATTGAGACAACATATAAATATGAGAATGATAATAGTTCAAGCTCAGGAATTATAGAAGGAAGTCTTAGATATCAATATTTAGGTACGGCTTCTGTCACTAGTATTCAAAACCTAAACCCTGAAATTAATAATCAAAATTCCCTACATTATAGTACGGTAACCGTTTCTAATTCCAAACCATGGAGTGGATATACTAAATACAGATTTACAGATCAAGTGACTAACCCTGACTCCCTGGGTTACAAAATATTTAAATATTCCTCTTGGGATGGGCAATTTGATGACCGAGATAAACTCTACTTATCAAAAGCTCATGAAAGAGGAAAAATTTTAAAAGAAGAGTTATACAATTTATTAGGCACAAAAATAAAAGAGACAGAATATAAGTATAAAAATTTTTTAAAAAAACTTCCCAATATAGATTTACTTAATATAAGCTGTAACACATGTAAAGTTTCAGATGCCAATTATTACACTAAAATAAATCATTATACTACCAGATTTCATGTTCAAACCCAATATGTTCCTGTTATTCCATATTTGTTAGAATCTCAAACTACCAGAGAAGAATTTGGCGGTTTCATGACTCCTTCAGAGACCATTGAGACATCAAAAAAAATAACATATTCTGATAATGTTTATTTAAATAACGCTCTTATCTATTGGCATCCTTATCCAATAGAAGAAAGAATAATCAGCAGCAAAGGGACTTCTATAAGACAATATTTATATCCGATAGACCTTCTTAAGAATAGTCCTTGTCCAAATGGTAATTGTTCTTCTAATGACAATTCCATTATAGGAGGAGAATATATGACGTATGAAAAGATGCTTAACAAAAATATATTCACTCCACTTATTGAAATTAGTCAAAATCCTCAAGGAAAATTTACACTAAAAGAAAACTTCTATTCTTCTTTTGCATTACCTTCTAATGAAGCCTTTGTAATCAAAAAGAAAAGGCGCTCATTAATGGATTCTAACTTAAATTTTACAAATTATAAAATTTCATCATTGGATGTAATTGATGATTCCAGTTCTGACGTTTATGATAATAAGCTAAATATTCTTCAGGCTTCTAACAAAACAGGAACACCTAACACAACAATCTATGGATACCAGCAAACACTTCCAATTGCACAGATTACTGGAATAACATATGCACAATTAATGCAGATCTTCAATCTTCCAGCAACACCTACAGGATACTTAGGTTTGGATATTGTCACAAAATCTGATGCTGATAAAGATTCTGGAACAGAGAATGCTTTGATAAATGCTCTTGATAATTTCAGAATGTAAATCGTCAGCAAAAAGTGGACATTTGATATTAGAAATTTAAGGAGTGTTTTCATAAAAAGAGTAATTTTAATTATGGCAACACCGAAAAAGAAAC